>JBGPFS010000066.1:0-11123 GCA_041483455.1 Candidatus Limnocylindria bacterium
CCGATCGGGGATCGGTGAGCCGATCGGCTCGTCGCCGACGATCACCGTGCAGGCGGCCGTCCCACCGCGCATCTCAGGGCCGTACGAGGGGATCCAGAAGACCTCCCGGCCCTCCTTCATGGCCGCCTGGGCGAGGACCTTCCCAGCGAACAGCAGCCCCTGGCCGCCGAAGCCAGCGAAAACGATCGCGCGCTCCACGGTCAGCCCTCCTCCGGCCGGGTCGCGGCCGGGACGCCGATCCCCTTGTCCACGTCCTTCATCACGCCCGGCGGATAGGTCACAGGGACCGCCTCGGCGAGCCGCCGGATGGATTCGCTGGGGGTCATCCCCCAGCCGACGGGGCAGTTCGAGAGGACCTCGACGAGCGCGAAGCCCGAACCCGCCAGCTGCACCTCACAGGCGCGCCGGAGCATGGCCTTCGTCCGACCGATCGCGGCCGGATCCGCGACCGAGCCGCGGGCCGCGTAGGCGACCCCGGGCAGCACGGCCAGCATCTCCGTCATCGGCAGCGGGGCGCCGTGGAGCCGTCGGTCGCGCCCGAGCGGCGTGGAGGTCGTCCGCTGGCCGAGGAGGGTCGTCGGCGCCATCTGGCCCCCGGTCATCCCGTAGATCCCGTTGTTCACGAAGACCGCCGTGATGGCCTCGCCACGCCCGGCAGCATGGACGATCTCGGCCGTCCCGATCGCGGCCAGGTCGCCGTCGCCCTGGTAGGTCAGGACGAACGCATCGGGTCGGACCCGGCGGATCCCCGTCGCGACCGCCGGGGCTCGGCCGTGGGGTGCCTCGACGAAGTCGAGCCCGAGGTAGTCGTACGCGAACACGGCGCAGCCGACCGGCGCGACGGCGATCGTCCGCGGCCCCAATCCCAGCTCGCCCAGGACCTCGGCGATGAGCCGATGGATGACCCCGTGGCCGCAGCCCGGGCAGTAGCTCGTGGAGCGCTCCAGGAGCAGTTCGGGTCGCCCGGCGATCCGGCGGGGTGTCGGGGTGGCCGTCGCTTCGAGCTCCGCCGTGGCTGTCGTCGATCCGTCCGGCCGGGTCGATGTCTCGGTCGTCATCGGAGCGTTCCTCCTGCCGGACGCGGCCCGACCGGCTGGTGAAACGCATCGTGGGCCCGATCCGACCCGTGACCCGGCCCCTGGTCCCGTTCGCGGCAGGTCTCGCGGAAGTGGATCCAGTCGGCGTCGTCGACCAGGCTGAGCGGATCCGGCTCCCCGGGCTCACCGGCCGGGGGCTCGGGCAGCGGGTGACCCGCCGCGGCCCACATGCCGGCTTCGACGAGGCTGAACGGATCCGCCTCTGCCTCGAGACTCGCCCCGGCGAGCGAACCGCCTCGCGGGGTCGTGACCGACCAGAGGTGCCGGAGGGCCGTCACGACCTCGGCCGGGGACGGGACCATCCCGCCGGTCCGGCCGTGGTGGAGGACCGTCGTTCCGCCCTCGACCGCGAGCCGGACATCCTCGACCAGCTGGCCGGCCGACAGCTCGACGACGAGCAGGCCCCGGACCCGTCCGGCGAGCGCGCGGAGCTCCTTCTCGGGGAAGGGCCACAGGGTGATCGGCCGGAAGAGCCCCACGCGGAGACCGGCCGCTCGCGCCTGGGCGACCGCCGTCCGTGCGACCCGGGCCGCGGTGCCATAGGCCACGATGACCACCTCGGCGTCCTCGAGCGCCTCGCCCGCCCAGCGGACCTCGCGCTCCGCGATCCTCGCGAATTTCGCCTGGAGATGCAGGTTGTGTGCCTCGAGCGCTTCCGGCTGGAGGTGGAGCGACTTGACCACTCGCGGCGGACGCCCGTCGGCGCCGCTGATCTCCCAGTCGCCCGGTCGGCGCTCGGGGTTCCGGAAGCGTCCGGTCACCGGCTCGATCGCCTGGCCCAGGATCCCGTCGAGGAGGATGATCACCGGCGTCCGGTACTGCTCGCCGAGCTCGAAGCCGTCGGCCATCAGCTCCATCGCCTCGTCGATCGAGGTCGGGGCGAGGACCGGGACCCGGTAGTCGCCGTGGCCGTGCCCCTTGACGGCCTGCAGGTAGTCGGCCTGGGCGGGCCCGATGCTGCCGAGGCCCGGTCCGCCCCGCATCACGTTGACCAGGACGAGCGGGATCTCCGAGCCGGCCAGATAGCTCATCGCCTCGGCCATCAGGCTGAAGCCCGGGCTCGAGGTCGAAACGAGGACCCGGGCCCCAGTGGCGGCCGCCCCAAGACCCATGTTGATCGCCCCGAGCTCGCTCTCGGCCTGGACGAAGGCCCGGCCCAGCTCGGGCATCCGGCGGGCCATCCACTCGAGCAGCTCCGCCTGGGGTGTGATCGGATAGCCGAAGTAGGCGTCGCAGCCGGCCTGGATCGCGGCTTCGGCGAGCGCCTCGTTGCCCTTCATCAGGATCCGCTCCGGGGCGGCCGGCCCGGGGGCCGGCAGTGCGTCGGGCCGGGCAGGGCCGGTCAGCGTGGTCACCTCGTGACCTCCTTGGCTCGGGCGTAAACGGTGAAGACCGCGTCCGGGCAGACCCGAGCGCAGAAGGCGCAACTCGTGCAGCGGGCGGCGTCGAGGAGCCGGATCGGATGATGGCCGAGCGCGTTGATCGCGCCGACTTCGAGGGCCAGGACAGCCTGCGGACAGGCGTCGATGCACAGCTCGCAGCCCTTGCAGCGATCGGTGGCGATGACGAGCGGGGTGAACGTCGGTCGGAACTCGGGGCCGACAGCCCGCGCGACGGACGCCAGGGTCATGAGCGCACCTCCGAGCCTAGCCTCGGACGCCGGCATCCAGGGTGCGAGTGCCGAACGGCGCGTCGTCCTCGGGCCGCTCGACCCGTCGGGCGACCGGCCGGCGGGGCGTGGCCGAGGGGCTTCCCGGGGCAACGCAGCCGTCGACGGGTCGCTGATCGCGACTTCGATCGGCCCTGAGAAGACCCGGCTCGTCGGCGCCGCGACCGCCGCCTCGGTCGAGGCCGTCCTCGGCGACCTCCGGGAGTCCGGGCGGCGGGATCGGGCCCTCCGGGCCCTCGCTACGGGCTGATCGGCACGTCGCTCCTGCGACCGGACGTGCCGGAATGACAGAGCCGAGTTCTACAGGTTCGAGGACGCAACGATGCACGAGGCAGGTCTGGCCGCCGCGGTCGCCGACGCGCTCCGGCGCGAGCCGCTCGACGGTGCCCGTGTACGGCTCCTGGTGAGCGGCGGCCACGGCGACCCGGACGACTTCGACGGCGCACTCCGGCTCAACCTGATCGCGGCCGCGCCCGAGCTCGAAGCCGTCCCGCTCGAGATCGTCCATCTGCCCGTCCCACGCCTGTGCATCGGCTGTGGGCGCGAGTACGCCGCGGTGGCCGAGGATGCGCCCTGCCCGTCGTGCGGCGCCAGCGGACTCCCGGTCCCCACCCCTGAACGGCTCGAGATCGAGCTGCTGCGCCCCGATGTCCCGCGTCCCTGAGCCTCCGGCCCCGACCCGGCTGGTCCGCTCGCTCGAGGTCGAGGGCGTCGTCCAGGGCGTCGGCTTCCGGCCGTTCGTCTACCGGCTCGGGCGCGAGCTCGGGCTCGA
Source organism: Candidatus Limnocylindria bacterium (assembly GCA_041483455.1). GTDB lineage: Bacteria > Chloroflexota > Limnocylindria > Limnocylindrales > CSP1-4 > JBGPFS01. Next base: position 3,539 of record JBGPFS010000066.1, read on the forward strand.
CGGGCTCGTCCGGAACGCCGCCGGCCGGGTCGAGATCGAGGTCGCGGGCGGCGAGATCGCCCTCGACGCGTTCGTCGCCCGGCTCGCCGCCGACGCGCCGCCTCGGGCCCGGGTCGAGCGGGTCGCCGTGCGGGCTCTCCCGGCCGGGGCCCGGATCCCGGTCGCAGGCGCCGGGTTCGCGATCGAGGAGAGCGTCGCGTCGGCCTCGGCGGTCCGCCTCTTCCCGCCCGACATCGCCACCTGCGACGACTGCCTCAGGGAGCTCTTCGACCCGACGGATCGACGCTACCGCTACCCGTTCATCAACTGCACGAACTGCGGACCCCGGGCCACGATCATCGACGACCTGCCCTACGACCGGGCCCGGACCTCGATGCGCGCGTTTCCGCTTTGCCCGGCCTGCGCCGCGGAGTATCGCGACCCGGACGACCGGCGGTTCCACGCCGAACCGGTCGCCTGCCCGGCCTGCGGCCCCCGGCTCGCCTACCGGCGGCGCGGCGACCCGGCCCCGACGGCGTCCGCCGAATCCGCGCTCGCGGCTGCCATCGCCGACCTGGCGGCCGGGCGGATCGTCGCGGTGAAGGGATTGGGTGGGTACCACCTCGCCTGCGACGCCACCGACGCTGGGGCGGTCGGCCGGCTCCGCGACCGGAAGCGGCGCTGGGCGAAGCCGCTCGCGGTCATGGTCCGCGACCTCGCGGCCGCGCGACGGCTCGCCCGGGTCGGTCGGGTCGAGGCCGCGCTGCTGACCTCGCCGGCTCGCCCGATCGTCCTCGTCGAGGCGCGTCCCGCGGCGAAGAGTCGTGCGGGGCAGCGACTGGCGGGGACTCCGCCGCTCGCGTCGACCGTCGCGAGCGGCAACCGGCGGGTGGGCCTCTTCCTGCCCTACGCCCCGCTCCACCATCTGCTTCTCGAGGCGTTCGGCCGGCCGATCGTGCTGACCAGCGGGAACCTGTCGGACGAGCCGTTGGTGACCGACGATGCTGACGCGATCGGGCGGCTCGACGGGCTCGCGGACGCATTCCTGGCCCACGACCGGGTGATCCGCGCCCGCTACGACGACTCGGTGACGCGGGTGGTCGGCCGGGGTCGGGCGACCCGTGAATCGATCGTCCGGCGCGGTCGGGGATACGCCCCGGATCCGATCGCGCTCCCGCACGAGCTGCCCCTGGGCGAAGTCGTCCTGGCGGTCGGGGCGGAGCTCAAGCACACGTTCGCCCTGGCGGCCGGGTCGCGGGCCCACGTCGCCCCGCACATCGGCGATCTCGAGGACCTCGCCACCCACCGCGCGTTCGAGGACAACCTTGCCCACCTGCAGCGTCTGCTGGCCCTGGAGCCCGGGCGGGTCGCCCACGACCTCCATCCGGCCTACCTCTCTTCGCAGTACGCCGCGGCGCACTTCCCGCCCGAGCGTCGGATCGCCGTCCAGCACCATCACGCCCACGTCGCGTCGTGCGCCGCGGAGCACGGGGTCACCGGCCCGTTCATCGGGGTCGCCTACGACGGCCTCGGGATGGGCGACGACGGCACCTTCTGGGGCGGCGAGCTGCTGATCGCCGACCTGGCCGGTTACCGGCGCTTCGCCCGGTTCGGTCGAGCCCCGCTGCCGGGCGGCGCGAGCGCCGTGAAGAAGCCGTACCGGATGGCGCTCGGCTACCTGTTCGGGGCCGAGGGCGACGAACCGGGCAGGCAGCCGAGCGCAGTCGCGGATCCGTTCTCGTTCGAGTTGGCAGCCGCGCCCTTCCTGGAGCGATTCGATCCGCGCGAGGTCGAGATCGTCCGGGTCCAGCTCGCCCGGGGCCTCAATGCCCCGCTCGCCTCGAGCGTGGGCCGCCTCTTCGACGCGGTCAGCAGCCTGCTCGGCCTGCGTGACGTCGCCGAGTTCGAGGCACAGGCGGCGATCGACCTGGAGATGGCGGCCGACCCGGCGACCCGGGGCCGCCTCCCGCATCGGATCGTCCGGCGCGATGGGCTCCTCGTCTACGACCCGCGACCGACGCTCCGGGCCCTGCTCGAGGGACAGGCCGCCGGCGTCCCGGCGTCGACCCTGGCCGGGCGCTTCCAGACCACGATCGCGACCGTGACGCGCGAGCTCGTGGCCGAGGCGCGCCGGGCGACCGGCCTCGAGGTCGTCTGCCTGTCGGGCGGTGTCTTCCAGAACGCCCGCCTGGCGAACGTGCTCCTGGACGGGCTCGGTCGGGACGGGTTCACGGCCCACATCAACGAGCGCGTCCCGGTCAATGACGGTGGCATCAGCTACGGACAGGCGGCCGTCGCGGCCGCGCGACTGGCGGGAGGGTGACGGCATGTGTCTCGGGATCCCGGGCAAGGTGATCGAAGTCCGCGACGAGGCGGGCCTGAGGATGGGTCGGGTCGACTTCGGCGGGGTCCGCAAGGAGGCCTGCCTGGCCTACGCCCCAGATGTGGGGGTCGGCGACTACGTGATCGTCCACGTCGGCTTCGCGATCAGCAAGGTCGACGAGGCGGAGGCGCTGCGCACCCTGGAGCTGCTGAACTCGATGGGCGATCTCGTCCAGCAGGAGCTGGCGACGATGGGTCCAGGGATGACCGCGCCGGCGGTCCTCGACGATCCGCACCCCGCGACGCCCACCGGGGGAGCGGTCGGCACCGCGTCATGAAGTACCTCGACGAGTACCGCGACCCCGTGCTCGCCCGGCGGCTGATGGACGAGATCCACCGGGTCGCCACCCGGCCGTGGACCCTGATGGAGGTCTGCGGCGGCCAGACCCACACGATCGTCAAGCAGGGCATCGACGAGATGCTGCCCGCCGGCATCCGGATGATCCACGGGCCGGGCTGCCCGGTCTGCGTCACCCCACTCGAGCAGATCGACAAGGCCCTCGCGATCGCCGCTCGGCCCGACGTGATCTTCACGAGCTACGGCGACATGCTCCGGGTGCCGGGCTCGGTGACGGATCTCCTGTCTCTGAAGGCGCGCGGCGCGGACATCCGGATCGTCTACTCACCGCTCGACGCGATCCGGATCGCGGCCGCCAATCCGGACCGCCAGGTCGTCTTCTTCGCGGTCGGCTTCGAGACCACCGCCCCGGCCAACGCGATGGCCGTCCGCCAGGCCGCCGAACGCGGGATCGACAACTTCAGCATGCTCGTCAGCCACGTGCTCGTCCCGCCGGCGATGACGGCGCTCCTCGAGTCGCCGGCCAACCAGGTCCAGGCCTTCCTGGCCGCCGGCCATGTCTGCGCCGTGATGGGCTGGACCGAGTACGAACCGATCGCGGCGCGCTACCGGGTCCCGATCGTCGTGACCGGCTTCGAGCCGCTCGACCTCCTCGAGGGGATCCTCATGGCGATCGTCCAGCTTGAGGAGGGTCGGGCCGAGGTCGAGAACCAGTACGTGCGGGCCGTCCGGCGCGACGGGAACCGGCTCGCGCAAGAGACGATCGAGCACGTCTTCGAGGTCGGCGAGCGGACCTGGCGGGGGATCGGCGAGATCCCGTCCTCGGGCTATCGTCTCCGGCCTGCCTTCGCCCGGTTCGACGCCGAGCGCCGGTTCGCGGTCGAGGAGATCCACACGCGCGAGCATCCCGCCTGCATCGCGGGGGCGATCCTCACCGGTGGGAAGACGCCGCTCGATTGCACGGCCTACGGCGTCCTCTGCCAGCCACAGAAGCCGCTCGGCGCCCCGATGGTCTCCTCGGAGGGGACCTGCGCGGCGTTCTACGCTGCCGGTCGCGGGATCGGAGCACCGGTCCAGCCGCTCCAGATGGTCGCGCCGTTGAGCGCGGCGAAGGTGACCCGATGACCGACCTTCGAGAACCGCGTCCGCCGGCCGCGAACGCCGGGCCGGATCCTGACGGGCTCCCGACATCGGCCCTCGACCCGCTGGCAGCGGCCTGCCCGGCCCCGATCCCCGAGGTCGAGCGGGTGCTGCTGGGGCACGGTTCGGGCGGCCAGCTCTCCGCGGCGCTCATGCGCGATCTCATCGCGCCGGCCCTCGGGACGGCCAGCCCGGGCGGGCCGCTCAACGATGCCGCGGTCATCGAGGCGGGCGGGCTCCGGATCGCCTTCACCACCGACTCGTTCGTCGTCAGCCCACTGGAATTCCCGGGCGGCGACATCGGTGAGCTGGCCGTGAATGGCACCTTGAACGACCTGGCGATGATGGGCGCACGACCGATCGCCCTCTCGCTCGCCTACGTGATCGAGGAGGGGCTCCCGTTCGAGGATCTCCGCCGGGTGACGCGTTCCGCGGCGAGCGCGGCCTCCGTCGCCGGCACGCCGATCGTGACCGGCGACACCAAGGTCGTCGGCCGCGGGGCGGCCGACGGACTGTTCGTCAACACCGCCGGGATCGGGCTGCTGCCCGATGGGGTGGCCCCCGCCGTCGACCGGGCCCGCCCGGGCGACGCGGTCATCCTGTCTGGGCCGATCGGACTCCACGGGGTGGCGATCATGAGCGTCCGCGAAGGGCTGGAGTTCGAGGTCGAGATCGCCTCGGACACCCTCGCGCTCGACCGGCTGGTGGCCGCGATCGTCGCCGTCGACCCGGACGTCCACGTCCTCCGCGATCCGACCCGCGGCGGCCTCGCCTCGGCCCTCAACGAGATCGCCGCCGCCTCGGGCGTCGGGATCGCCATCGAGGACTCGGCGGTCGCCATCCCCGGCCCCGTCCGGGCGGCCTGCGAGATGCTCGGCCTGGATCCGCTCCACGTCGCCAACGAGGGCAAGTGCGTGGTGATCGTGTCCGCCGATGCCGCGGAGGCCGTGCTGGCGGCGATGCGGGCCCGCCCGGAGGCGCCGGAGGCCGCGATCATCGGACGCGTGGTCGCCGAGCACCCCGGGATGGTCACGATCCGGACGGTCGTGGGCTCGGAGCGGATCGTCGACATGCTGATCGGGGAGCAGCTGCCCCGGATCTGCTGACGCCGATCCCGGACCGCGTCCGCGCCTTGCGCCCGAGCTGTACGGCGCCCGAGTCTCGCCCGCGGGCGACGGCCATGGGTCCCGGTCCGTTCGGGACCCATGGCCCGGGCGCCCGGGCCGCTCGGCACTCATGCGAATATGCGCACATGTCGCATCCTGCGGGCATGGATCGGATCTACGAGCTCCAGGCGGATGTCCTCAAGACGCTGGCGAGCCCGCGTCGCCTGGAGATCCTCCACCGGCTCGCCGAGGGACCCCTCGAGGTCGGCCGACTCGCCGAGCAGCTCGGGATCAGCCAGCCGAACGCATCGCAGCACCTCGCGGTGATGCGCGCCGCCGGTGTGGTCGAGGCCGAGCGCGATGGACGGGAGGTCCGCTACCGGTTGGCCGATCCCGATGTCCTCGTCGCCTGCGAGACGATGCGGTGCGTGCTCCTGCGCCGTCTCGACCGCCTGGCCGACCTGTCCGAGCGGTCGTCGACCGCCGGGGCACCCGAAGCGCGACCACCGCTCGCACCAGCCCCCGTGAACGTCTGAAAGGCAGATCGATGGACGAAGAACCCCTGAACCTGGTCCTCTTCTCCGGCACGGACGACAAGCTCCAGGCTGCGGCCGTGATGGCGGCCGGCGCCGCCGCGCTCGGCAAGCCGGTCAAGATCTTCCTCCAGTACTGGGCGCTCGACGCCTTCCGGGCCGACCGGATCAACGCGGATCATGGGCTGGCGCCCGAAGCCGGAGCCGCCGGACGGGCCGCCGTCGATGCCCTGCGCGCGGCCGGCCAGGCAAGCTGGGCGGAGACCTTCCGCCAGGTGAAGGATCTCGGCGAGGTCGACATCCAGGCCTGCTCGCTTTCGATGGATTTGCTCCACATCGAGCAGACTGATCTGGACCCGCTGGTCGACGGCGTGGAGGGCGTGACGGCCTTCTGGCTGAATGCCGGCGACGGTCACGTGGTCTTCATCTAGCAAGGAGTCGAACCGACGATGGCGATGTACACGATCGATCAGCTCGTCGACGCGCGCGGGCTGTCCTGCCCGATGCCGATCGTCAAGACGGCCCAGGCGATCAAGGCCCTGGCCGCCGGCCAGGTGGTCGAGGTCCTGGCGACGGACGCCGGGTCCGTGAAGGACTTCGCGGCCTGGTCGAAGACGACCGGCAACGAGATCCTGGAATCGTCCGCGGACGGCGGCCAGTACCGCTTCGTCCTGCGCAAGAAGTGAGAGAGGCACCCCCGATGACCGTGACCGCCGACCGGCCGACCGAGACCCCGGCCCCGCTCCCCGAGACCCAGCCCGACCCCGAGGCGAAGGCCCGCGACTTCCTGATCATCGACTACAGCGGCGACCTCGAGAAGGTCTGGGCGACGATGATCCTGGCCTCGACCGGCGCGGCGATGGGCGTGAAGACGCGCGTCTTCGTGACGTTCTGGGGCCTCCCGGTCTTCGTCAAGGACTCGAAGCGGATCACTGGCCAGAACTGGATGCAGAAGATGCTCTCGTTCATGCAGCGCCCGGGGATCAGCCACCGCAAGCTCTCGCAGATGAACTTCCTGGGGATGGGCCCGTGGATGATGGGCAAACTGGCCAAGCAGTACAACGTGGCGAGCCCCAAGGAGCTCCTCGAGGTCGCCATGGCGATGGGCGTCGAGTTCATGCCCTGCCAGATGACGATGGACATGTTCGGGCTCAAGCCCGAGGACATGATCGAGGGGATGGGCGAGCCGGTCGGCGCCGCCACCGTGATCGGCCTGCTGAGCGACGGTTCCGCTTCGCTCTTCATCTGACCCTCGACCCGACCGACAGCGAACCCGAAAGACAGGCACTCCGATGACCGAGACCATGACGAACCCGACCGTCACCCGGACGATCGACGCCCGCGGCAGCTTCTGCCCCGGGCCCCTGATGGAGCTCATCCGCGCGATCCGCGAGGCCCAGGTCGGCGACGTCCTGTGCGTCTACAGCTCCGACTCCGGCAGCAAGGTCGACATCCCGAAATGGGTCGAGAAGGCTGGTCATCGGCTGGTCAGCCTCCAGACCCGGGACGGCTTCGACGAGATCATCGTCGAGAAGGTCCGGTAGGGCGGTGGAGCGGATCGTCATCCTGGGCGGAGGGGTCGGGGGGACCCTCACCGCCAACCTCCTGGCGAAGAAGCTCGGTCGGCGGATCAAGGCCGGCGAGATCGAGCTCACGGTCGTCGACCTGACCGGCCAGCACGTCTACCAGCCCGGCTTCATGTACATCGCGATGGGCGGCGAGCGCGCTGCGAAGCTCCAGCGGCCCGAGCGAGGCCTGCTCGACGCCCGCGTGAACCTGGTCGTCGGCGAGATCGTCCATGTCAACGAGTCGTCGCGGACGGTCGAGCTCAAGACCGGGACCGTGCTGATGTACGACCATCTCGTCGTGGCGACCGGCTCGCGGATCGTGCCCGAGGCGATCGAGCACTTCGCGGCCGAGGCTTATCACTTCTACACCGCCGAGGCGGCGTTGGGGCTCCGCAAGGCGCTCGACGCCTTCGCCGGTGGGCGGATCGTCATCGGCATCGCCGGCATGCCCTACAAGTGCCCACCGGCGCCGCTCGAGGTCGCGTTCCTGATCGAGGCGGAGCTGCGCGAGCGCGGGCTGCGCGAGAAGAGCGAGCTCCATTTCTGCTCGCCGATCGGGCGGGCGTTCACGATCGAGTC
>JBGPFS010000067.1:0-11080 GCA_041483455.1 Candidatus Limnocylindria bacterium
ACGGGTCACCTGAGCCCGCCCGCCTACGACGTCACCTCGCCGGTCGGCTTGGCGCGCGAGGCGCGCTTCTTCGGGACGGCAGCCGTTCCTGCCGCGTCGGGAGCGACCGCGGGCGCGGCGTCGGGCGCGACCGGAGCCGCCTTCTTGCGGCGGACGGCCTTGGCCGGGACGTCGAGCGGCGCCTCGTCGGGCACGAGCGGGGCCTCGGCGGCGGGCGCCTTCTTGCGGCGGACGGCCTTGGCCGGGACGTCGAGCGGCGCGGCGTCGGGGTCATCGGCCGGGGCTCCGGCCGCGGGCGCCTCGACACCGGCTTCGGACGCGGTGGCAGGTGCCTGGCCGGCCTCGGGCCCCGCGGTGGCCTCGGCGACGGGCTCGCGGGCGGCCTCCGCCGCGGCTCGAGCGGCCTCGGCGACGGAGACGTCGCTCCGGATGTCGATCCGCCAGCCGGTGAGCTTGGCCGCCAGGCGGGCGTTCTGGCCCTCGCGCCCGATCGCCAGCGAGAGCATCCGCTCGGGGACGGTGACGCTCGCGATCCGGTGCTCCTCGTCGATCACCACGCCCAGGACCTGGGCCGGGCTCAGGGCGTTCGCGACGAAGACCGAGGCGTCCTCGTGCCAGGGGATGACGTCGATCTTCTCGCCGGCCAGCTCGGCCACGACCGCCTGGACCCGGGCGCCCCGCTGGCCGACCGTCGCGCCGACCGGGTCGAGCCCCTCCTGGCGCGAGAAGACGGCGACCTTGGAGCGGCTGCCCGCCTCGCGGGCGATCGCCTTGATCTCGACGGTGCCGTTGTGGATCTCGGGCACCTCGAGCTCGAACAGGCGACGCAGGAAGTTCTTGTGGGAACGGCTCACGAACAGCTGCGGCCCGCGCATCCCGCGGCGGACCTCGAGCACAAGGGCCTTGACCGGCTGGCCGATCCGGTAGTGCTCGAGCGGGGATTGCTCGGTCGTGGCGAGGATCGCCTCCGCCCGGGCGTTCCCCGTGCTCACGAGGTCGAGGATGATCGCCCGCGGTTCGACCCGGTTGACGGTCCCGGTCATGAGCTCGCCCTCGCGGCTCGCGAACTGGTCGTACTGGACGTCGCGCTCGGCCTCGCGCAGGCGCTGGAGGACGACCTGCTTCGCGGTCTGGGCGTGGATCCGGCCGAAGGAGTTCGGGTCGAGCTCCTCGATCTCGACCAGGTCGCCCAGGCCGGCGCCGGGGTCGATGGCGTGCGCCTGCTCCAGGTCGAACTCGGTGAAGGGGTCCTCGACGACGGCCACCGCCAGCTTGGCCCGGAAGACGCGGATCCGGCCGGTCTCGCCGTCGATCCGAACGCACACATCCTCATCGCCGGGCACGCGCCGATAGGCCGACTGGATGGCGTCCTCGACCGTGCGGAGGAGGTGCTCTCGCGGGACCTGCTTCTCCGCGTTGAGCTGCAGCAGCGCCGTGACGAAATCTCGATTCACGTTCGACCTCCCGTCACGACGTCGCCGGCCGACGGTCGCCCGCCGGCCTCGATCGGTCGGCCGCCAAAAAAAGACGTGGGGGTCACCCACGTTCATCGGAGCGGCCGGTGGAATTGGCCGGGAGTATACACCCGGACGGGTGGAGCCTCAATGCCGCGCGGCCCGGGACGAGCCCCGTGGGTCAGCGGGCCGGGAAGCGGCGCTCCACGTAGGCGTCGACGAGCGCGCTGAACTCCGCGACCAGGCCCTCGCCGCGGAGGGTCCGGTCCAGCCGACCGTCGATGAAGACCGGCGCGACCGGCTCCTCGAACGTACCCGGCAGACTGATCCCGATATCGGCGTGCTTGCTCTCGCCCGGGCCGTTCACCACGCAGCCCATGACGGCCACGCGCAGCTCCTCGACGCCCGGATGCGTCGCCCGCCAGTCCGGCATCCGCTCCTTCAGGTGGGCCTGGATCTCCTGCGCCATCACCTGGAAGAAGGTCGAGGTCGTCCGCCCACAGCCCGGGCAGGCGCTGACCTGGGGCAGGAACGACCGGAGCCCCATCGACTGGAGGATCTGCTGGGCGACCTCGACCTCGAGCTCGCGGCCAGCCCCGGGCTCGGGCGTGAGCGACACCCGGATCGTGTCCCCGATCCCCTCGTTGAGGAGGATGGCGAGGCCGGCCGTCGAGATCACGATCCCCTTCATCGCCATCCCGGCCTCGGTCAGCCCCAGATGGAGCGGGTAGTCCGAGAGTGGGCCAAGCCGGCGATAGACGTCGACCAGGTCGCGGACCCCGGACACCTTGGCCGACAGGATGATCCGGTCGTGGCCTAGGCCGGTCGCCTCGGCCAGCTCGGCGGACCGCATCGCCGAGGCGACCATCGCCTCGATCATCACGTCGCGCGCGTCCAGCGGCTCGGCGAGCCGGGCGTTCGCCTCCATCAGCTCGGTCAGGAGCGCCTGGTCGAGCGATCCCCAGTTGACGCCGATCCGGACCGGCTTGTCGTGCTCGAGCGCGATCCGGACGATCGTCTGGAAGTTCTCATCGTGGCGCTTCGTCCCGACGTTGCCCGGGTTGATCCGGTACTTCGCGAGCGCCGCCGCGGTCTCCGGGAAGGCCGCCAGGAGGAGGTGCCCGTTGTAGTGGAAATCGCCGATGACGGGGACGTCGACACCCAGCCCGCGCACCTTCCGGATCATCTCCGGGACCGCGGCGGCCGCCGCCTCCGTGTTCACCGTCACGCGGACGAGCTGGCTGCCGGCGTGGGCGAGCCGGGCGACCTGGATCGCGGTCGCGTCCGCGTCCGCCGTGTCCGTGTTCGTCATCGACTGCACGACGATCGGGTGGGCCGACCCCACGAGCACGCCGCCGACGTCGACGCTGACCGTCGGCCGACGACGCGGCCGGAGCGCCTCGGGGTCGCTCACGGAGCGCCCCGGCCCGGGGCCGTGATGTCGAACCAGGTGATCCAGACCAGGAACGTCATCAGGACCATGAACCCGGCCAGGTAGGTCAGCCGTTCCGCCCGGACGCTGATCCGCTCGCCGACGACCGAGCGCAGGAGCAGCACGGCGATCCGCCCGCCGTCGAGCGGCGGGAACGGGAGGATGTTCACGAGGGCGAGGTTCGCCGAGAGGATCCCCGCCAGGTAGAGCGTGAAGATCGGGCCGAGCTGCCAGAAGACGTCGCCGACCTGGACGGCGATCCCGATCGGACCGGTGACCGGCGGCGCCTGGGTCGGATGGAGGACGATCGACTCGACGAGCTTGCCCAGGCCCCGGACGATCAGCCCGAAGGCGGCGGATGTCCGTGCGCCGGCGAGCTGCAGCGCGGTCCACGGATCGCGCTGGAAGTAGGCGCCGGTCAGGGTCGAGCGAAGCTGCCCCACCCCCAGCGCGCCATGCGTCAGATCGATCTTGTCGGGCGGCCGGAGGGTCACGGTGGGATCGCCGGTCGTGCCGTCGGCATGGGTGATGCCGAGCGTGATCGTCTCGCCGGCGTGCGAGCGCAGGGCGTCGACGATCGCTGATCGGTCGGGTGAATCCTGGAATGCCTCGAACCGGGTCCCATCCACGGCGTCGATCCGATCGCCGGCCACCAGGCCCGCCCCCGCCGCGGGAGAGCCCGCTTCGACGGACCCGACGGTGATCCCGGCCGCCGGGTTGGCGAGCCAGGCGATGGCGAAGAAGATCGCGAACGCGAGCAGCAGGTTCATCACCACCCCGGCGACCAGGATGACCAGCTTCACCGGCAACCTAGCCCGAACGAACGAGCTTGGATCGTCCGAGTCGCCGTCCTCGCCCTCGAGCCGGACGAAGCCGCCGATCGGGAGCCAGTTCAGCGTGTAGAGCGTCGCCCCGCCCGAGCGGAGGACGCGAGCCCGGGGCGGGAACCCGATCCCGAACTCGAGGACGCGGACACCGGCCAGCCGAGCGGTCAGGAAGTGGCCGAACTCATGGATGACCACCAGCATCCCGAGGATGACGATGAACAGGACGATCGTGATCGCGGACTGGACGGCGGCCACCGGCGCTACCCCCCGCTCGATCCGGCGCGGGTGAACGTGGCCGCGAAGGCCCGGACCTCGGCGTCGAGCGTTCCGAGGGCGGCCAGGTCGGGGCCGTCGGCCTCGGCGGTCGCGTCGCTCCCGAAGCGCTCGATCGAGGCCTCGAGGAGCGCCGGGATGCCCGGGAAGTCGAGCGTGCCCTCGAGGAAGCGGCCGACCGCGACCTCGTCGGCGGAGATCAGCGCGGCGGTCGCGAGTGGCCCCCGGCGACCGGCCTCGCGGGCGATCCGGAGGGCCGGGAAGCGCGACTCGTCGGGAGCCCGGAAGTCGAGCCGGGCCGCGGCGAGGAGGTCGGGCGCGGCAGCCGGCGAGGACCGGCGAGCCGGGTAGGTGAGCGCGTACTGGATCGGGAGACGCATGTCCGGGGTACCGAGCTGAGCCTTGAGGGAGCCATCGACGAAGAGGACGGCCGAGTGGACGACGCTCTGCGGGTGGATGACCACGTCGATCGCGTCGTATCCGACATCGTAGAGCCAGTGGGCCTCGATCACCTCCAGGCCCTTGTTCGCCAGGGTCGCCGAGTCGATCGTGATCTTGGCGCCCATCCGCCAGGTCGGATGGCGGAGCGCGTCGGCGGGGGTGACGTCCGCCAGCGACTCCGGCCCGTCGAGGAAGGGGCCGCCCGACGCGGTCAGCACCAGGCGTGCCACCTCGGCCATCGATTCGCCGGCCAGGCACTGCCAGATCGCCGAGTGCTCGGAGTCGATCGGGCGGACCCACGCGAGCGGGGTCGACAGGGCGTCACCGGGAGCGCTCGCGGCCACCTCCGCGGCCCGGCGCCGCGCCAGGGGCATCACGAGATGGCCGGCCGCCACGAGCGTCTCCTTGTTGGCCGTCGCGACGACCTTGCCGGCCGCGAGCGCGGCGAGCGTCGGGCCGAGGCTCACGATCCCGCCCGTCCCGACCACCACGAGATCGACGTCCGGGCGGGTGGCGAGCGCGACGAGGGCGTCCGGTCCGCGCTCGAGGCGCACGCCGGACGGGAGGTCCAGGGCGGTCCTCCCCGCGACCCCGAGCGCGACGACCCTCGGCCGCAGCAGGCGCGCCTGCTCCTCGAGCAGGGACGCCTGCGAACCGGTGGCGAGCGCGACGACCCGGACCCGATCGCCGAGCGCGGCGACGACCTCGACCACCTGGCGGCCGATCGAGCCGCCGGAGCCGAGGAGCGCGATCCGGAGCGGCTCGGCCGCGCCCCCGGCTCGGCGCCCGTCCCCGGGTCCCGAGGGAGCGCTCAACGCACGACGGCGAGGACCGCGAGGGCCATCACCGGGGCGGCGAACAGGAACGAGTCGACCCGATCGAGGACGCCGCCGTGACCGGGGATGAGGTTCCCCGAATCCTTCGCCCCGGCCGCCCGCTTGAGCATCGACTCGGCCAGATCGCCGGCCTGGGCGACGAGCCCGACGACCGGGCCGAGCAGGGCCCCGACGACGGGCGACTGACCGGCCGCCCAGAAACCGGCTCCGAGGACGACCGTCGTCGCGACGAGGCCGCCGACCAGGCCGGCATATGTCTTGGATGGCGAGATGTGGGCCAGGAACCGATCGCGGCCGAACGCGCGGCCCACGAGATACGCCCCGGTGTCGTACGACCAGACGGTGAGGATCAGGACGAGGACCCACGTCCGGCCGGAGCCTAGCCCGACCAGGGGCGCGCTCGTCGGCAGGTCCGGGGCGCCCATCTCGAGTCGGACGACGAAGCCCAGCAGACCCACGTAGACGGCTCCGAAGACCGTGACGACCCAGGTGACGAGTCCATCGCGCGGCTCGGGCCGGGTGAACGCCCCGATCGCGGCCAGGACGATCCCGATCGCGGCGAGGATCGCCCCGCTCCCGGCCAGGGCGCTCGGGGCCGCCGCGTCGATGACGACGCTCAGCGCGATGGCGATCCCGAGCCACGGCTGGGCCGGCCAACCGGCGTCCCGGAGCAGGCGGAACGTCTCCCGGCCGGCGAGCGCCACCAGCAGCAGGACCAGGGCCACGATCCACGGCCCGCCGAGGAGGAGGACCACCAGGAGCGGCGGGACGATGGCGACCGCGCTCAGCGTCCGCTCGCGCACGCGGCCCCCCTAGCGCCCGAACCGTCGAGCGCGGCTGGCGTACTCGCGAAGCGCCTCGTCGAACGCCTCGGGGCCGAAATCCGGCCACAGCAGCGGAGTGAAGTAGAACTCGGCGTAGGCGGACTGCCAGATGAGGAAGTTGCTGATCCGCTGGTCGCCGCCCGTCCGGATCACGAGGTCGGGATCGGGCAGGCCGGCCGTGTAGAGCGCGCCCGAGATCGCCTCCTCGTCGACGTCGTCGGGCTGGATCCCGCTCGCGAGGAGCTGACGGAACGCATCGACGAGCTCGGTCCGACCGGCGTAGTTGAAGGCGATGTTGAGGATCAGCCGATCGCCGCCTCGGGTCGCCCCGATCCCCTCCCCGATCGACCGGCGGGTCTCGCCCGGGAGCTCATCGAGGCGCCCGAGGAGCCGGACCCGGACACCCTCGCGACGGAGCTCGTCGGTCTCGTTCCGGATGGCGGCCTCGAGGAGGTGGAAGAGGCCGCTGACCTCCTCGTCGGAGCGGGCCCAGTTCTCCCGGCTGAACGCGTAGAGGCTGAGGATCGGGATCCCCCGCTGGACCACGTGCCGCAGCAGCGTCCGGATCGCCTCGACGCCGGCGGCGTGTCCCTCCAGCTCGGCGATGCCGCGGGCGCGCGCCCAGCGCCGGTTGCCGTCCATGATGATCGCCACGTGGCGGGGGGACTCGTCCGCGGCGAGAGGGGCCTCCGCCGCGGGCATCCCGGATTCGGCCGGCGGGCCGGTCTGGTCGTCGACCGCGTGGGCGATCGGTGGGGCGTCGGTCGGTCGGGCCAGCGGTGCGCGGGCCACTAGACCTCCATCACCTCGTGTTCCTTGTGGGCCCCGGCCTTGTCGACCTCGGCGATGTAGCGGTCGGTGAGCCGCTGGAGCGCCTCGAGCTCGCGCCGGGCGGCGTCGGCCCCGAGGAGGCCATCGCGCTCCTCCTTCTTCAGCGTGTCGCCTGCGTCGCGGCGCTGGTTGCGGATCTCGACCCGGGCCTCCTCCATCCGTTTGTGGACCGCCTTGACGATGTCTCGCCGGCGCTCCTCGGTGAGCTGGGGGATGTTCAGTCGGACGACGCTCCCATCCACGTTCGGGACGAGCCCGATGTCGCTCTTCTGGATCGCCTTCTCGATCGCGCCGAGGACCCCGCGATCCCAGGGCTGGATGACGATCTGGTGGGACTCGGGGACGCTGATCCCGGCGAGCTGGTTGAGCGGGGTCGGCGTTCCGTAGTACTCGACGACCAGGCGCTCGACCAGCCCGGTCGAGGCCCGGCCGGTACGCAGGCCCCCGAAATCGCGGTCCATCGCCTCGACGGCCCGGGCCATCCGGTGCTCCGTCGCGGCCATGGTCTCGCTGCTCATCGGCGCGAACCTCCATTGATCAGGGTCCCGACGGGCTCACCGGCCGCGACCCGCACGATGTTGTCGGCCTGGTTGAGATCGAAGACGACGATCGGGAGATCGTTCTCCATGCACAGCGACACGGCGGCCGCGTCCATCACCTTGAGCTGGTCCCGCAGCAGGTCGGCGTACTCGAGGTGAGCGTACCGGAGGGCGCCCGGGTTCGTCAGCGGATCCCGATCGTAGACGCCATCGACCTTGGTCGCCTTGAGCAGGACCTGGGCGCCGATCTCGACGGCCCGGAGCGCGGCGGCCGAATCGGTCGTGAAGTAGGGGTTTCCGGTTCCCGCGACGAAGATCGTGACCCGACCCTTCTCCAGGTGCCGCACGGCTCGCCGTCGGATGTACGGCTCGGCGATCTCGTTCATCGCGATCGCACTCATCACCCGGGTCGGGACGCCCCGCTTCTCGAGCGCGTCCTGGAGGGCCAGTCCGTTCATCACGGTCGCCAGCATCCCGATGTAGTCCCCGGTCGCTCGGTCCATCCCGCGGGCCGATGCCGCGAGGCCTCGGAAGATGTTGCCGCCGCCGACCACGATCCCGACCTCGACGCCGCGGGCCTTCACCCGGGCGACCTGGTCGGCGATCGTCAGGCAGAACTCCGGGTCGACGCCGTACTGGCGTGAGCCGAGCAGGGCCTCCCCGGACAGCTTGAGAAGGACCCGCCGGTAGCGGATCTCATCGGGCGCACCGACGCCCCCTGGCGGACCGGCCGGACCGGCCTGGCTCACTGCTCCTCCCCGAGCTCGAACCGGACGAAGCGCCGGACCCGGATGTTCTCGCCGATCGTGGCGATCGACCCCGTGATCAGGTCGGCGACCGTCTGGTCGGTGTCGCGGAACGGCTGCTCGAGGAGGCAGACCTGCTGGTACCACTTCCGAAGCTGGCCGTCGACGATCTGCGCTCGGATCGCCTCAGGCTTCTTCTGGACGGCCTCGTCGGCGACGAGGGCGGCGCGCTTCGCCTCGAGGACATCGGCGGGGATCCGGTCGACGTCGACGAAGTCGGGCCGGAGACCGGCGACCTGCATCGCCAGGTCGCGCACGAGCTTCTGGAACTGCTCCGTGCGGGCCACGAAGTCCGTCTCGCAATTGACCTCGATGAGGACGCCGATCCGGCCGCCGGTGTGGATGTAGCTGCTGACGAGCCCCTCCCGGGCGTCGCGGCCGGCCTTCTTCGCGGCAGCGGCCTGGCCGCGCTCGCGGAGCAGGGCGACGGCCCGGTCGAAGTCGCCGCCCGTCTCCTCGAGAGCGCGCTTGCAGTCCATGAACCCGGCTCCGGTCCGCTCGCGCAGCTCCTTGACCGCTCCGGCCGAGATGTCCGCCATGTGGGTTCGGTGCTCCTGTGTCGTTCTGGCGGGCGGAGGTCGCCCGCGTTGGTCTGCGCTGTCTGCCGGGGGCGGTCCGGATCAGGCCTCGGTCGAGGCCAGACCCGCCGGCTCGGGCGTCGGTCCGGCGGCGACAGCGGGCGACGCCTCGGACGCCGTCGGATCGGGCTCCGTCGCCTCCGACGCCGTCGGCTCGGACTCTCCATCGGCGACCGCGAGCGCGGCGGGGGTCCCCGGCAGGAGGTCGTCGTCGTCGTCCGGCGAGAAGGTCAGGGCCGCCCCGCCCGCCAGGGCGGCGACGAGCGCGTCCGAGGCGGCCTCCTCGGCGTCGCCGGCGTCCGGCAGGATCAGCTCGGGCTCGGGCTCGACCGCGGCCCGGTGGGCACGGTCGGCCGCCCCTTCGATCGCCGCGTCCGCGACGAGCGAGCAGAGGAGCCGGATGGCCCGGATGGCATCGTCGTTGGCGGGCACGACGTAGGTGAGCTCGTCCGGGTCGACGTTCGTATCGCCCGTGCCGATGAGGGGGATCTCGAGCTTGTTGGCTTCGGTGACGGCGATCCGCTCTCGGTGCGGATCGACGATGAAGATGGCGCCCGGCTGGCGCTTCATCTTGCGGATCCCGCCGAGCGTCCCCTGGAGCTTCGTCAGCTCCTCGGTGAGCTTGGCCGCCTCCTTCTTGGAGAGGCGCTCGAACTCGCCGTTCTGCTGGCGGGCCTCGAGCTGGTCCATCAGCGCGATCCGCTTCTTGATCGTCGTGAAGTTCGTCAGCATCCCGCCGAGCCAGCGGTGATTGACGTATGGCTGGCCGGCCCGGGTCGCCTCCTGGGCGACGGGCTCCTGGGCCTGCTTCTTCGTGCCGACGAACAGGACCGCCTCACCCCGGGCGACCGTCTCCCGGACGGCGGCGAGCGCGACCTCGAGACCCTTGACGGTCTGGGCCAGGTCGATGATGTGGATCCCGTTGCGCTCGGCAAAGATGAACGGGCGCATCTTGGGATTCCAGCGGCGCGTCTGGTGGCCGAAGTGGACACCGGCTTCGAGCAGCTGCCGCATCGAGACGGACGGCACGGTGGAGGACCTCCTGTTCGGTTCCGTACCTCCGCGGACCTCGTCGCCGGGGACCGGACCGCCGAGGTCCGGCACCGTCCCGGTCGGAACGGTCCGCGTGTGGGCTCCGTCCGGACATCGGACGGGCGGGAGCGGCAGCGCACGCCTGCGGGCCGCGGCGGAGTGTAGCACAGGGTCAGCCCACCGCCCGGTGGTGGCGCACCCGGGGCGGGGCGCCCGGGGCGATCCCGGGCTCGACGACGACGAGGTCGATCCGGTGCGCGGCCGCCGGCAACCGGGTCCCGTCCGGCAGCCGACCGGTCTCGAGGAGCCGGGCCAGGGCGGCCCGGAGATGCCCGCGCTTGCGGCCATCGAACGTCTCCTCCGCCAGCCCGAAGTCGCGCCGCGCTCGCCAGCGCACCTCCACGATGACGAGCGTCCGGGGCGGCCCCGGCTCGACCGCCAGCAGGTCGATCTCCTTGCGCCCGACCCGCAGGTCGCGGGCCAGGATCCGCCAGCCGGCCGCGGCGAGCCGCTCGGCCACGAGCTCCTCGGCTCGGTCACCGATCCGGCGGGCTGGAGTCCGGTCGCCGGTCATCGTCACAGCCTGCTCGCGGGCACTCACCGGGCGCGTATCAGACGAGCTCGAGGCTCACCTGCTCGATGCCGAGGATCGCCGCCTGGATGGGCGCGAAGCTGCGCCGGTGGAACGGGGTCACCCCGAGTGCCCGGATCGCGGCCCGGTGCTCGGGGGTCGGGTAGCCGGCGTTCCGCTCCCAGCCGTAGCCCGGATAGCGACCCGCCAGGCGGCTCATCAGGCGGTCCCGGACCACCTTCGCCACGACCGAGGCGCAGGCGATCGAGTAGCACAGGGCGTCACCGTCGACGATCGCGGTGTACGGACCCACGTGCCGCTCGAAGTCGGCGATCCGGAGCCCGTCGACCAGGATGTGGTCGTAGGGACCGATCCGGGCGATCGCCCGGCGCATCGCCAGGTGGGTGGCGTGGTAGATGTTCAGGCGATCTACCTCGGCGACCGAGGCCGCCCCGACACCGATCGCGACGGCTCGGCGCCGGATGATCGGCTCGAGCGCCTCGCGCTGAGCGGCCGACAGGGTCTTCGAGTCGCGCACCCCGGGGATCCGCCGGCAGTCGGGCCGCATCAGGACGGCAGCCGCCACGACCGGGCCGCAGGTCGGGGCGACCCCGACCTCGTCGACGCCGACGACCC
>JBGPFS010000068.1:0-11046 GCA_041483455.1 Candidatus Limnocylindria bacterium
CTCGGGGCTCATGTTCGAGATCGTCGCCCGGTCGGCGAGGCCGAGGGTCGCCAGGCCGTCCCCGGCGAACTCGACGAACGCCCCGACGACCCCGAACCCGCGCAGCATCTCGGTCACGACCAGGACGAGGTCCGTGGCGGTGGACCCGTTGGGGAGCTCGCCTCGGAGGTGGACGCCGACGATCCGGGGCATCGGCTGGTAGAGCGGCTGGCCGAGGAGCACGGCCTCGGCCTCGATCCCCCCGACGCCGTAGCCCAGGACGCCGAGCCCGTTGATCATGGTCGTGTGCGAGTCGGTCCCGACGAGCGTGTCCGGGTAGGCGATCGGCCCGCCGGGATCGGCGCCCGTCGCGACGACGCTGGCCAGGAATTCCAGGTTGACCTGATGGACGATCCCGGTGCCCGGCGGCACGACCCGCAGGCCGCGGAAGGCCGTCTGCGCCCAGCGCAGGAGCTGGTAGCGTTCCCCGTTCCGCTCGTATTCCCGCTCGACGTTGAAGGCGAAGGCGCCCGGCGTGCCGAACCGGTCGACCTGGACGGAATGGTCGATCACGAGGTCGGCCGGCACGAGCGGATTGACCCGGGCCGGGTCGCCTCCCAGGGCGGCCATCGCGTCCCGCATGACGGCCAGGTCCACGACCGCCGGCACACCCGTGAAGTCCTGGAGGATGACCCGGGCGGGCATGAACGGGACTTCGACGTCGCTCGCGGTCGACCCAGGCCGCCACCCGGCCAGGGTCGCGACGTCGGTCTCGTGGACGATCCCCGCGCCGGCGTGCCGGAGCACGTTCTCGAGGAGGATCTTGAGGGTCATCGGCGCCCGGCCCAGGTCGATCCCGAGCGGCTCGAGGGCGGCCAGACGGTACAGGTCGGGCAGGCCGGCGCCGAGGCTCGCGCGGGCGCCGAAGGGATCGCGGGCGGGCACGGATCCTCCTTGGGTAGACTCGTTCGATGGAATCGTACCGCGCCGCCGACCGGTGAGGCCCTGGGACGCGCTGCGCCGGGCGCTCGATGCCGACCGCGCCGACCCGGCGACGGCTGAGGTCCGGCTGGCCGAGGTCGCGCGCGAGGCCGGCCTCGACCTGGATCCGACCGCGCGCGGGGCCGCCGAACAGCCTGACCGCGGCCAGCCCGGCGAGCCGGCCGAACGCGGCCACGACCACGGCGACGGCCTGCCTCACGACCACGTCCATCCCCATGAGCGCTCGGGGCCGGCCGACCGGCCGCTGACCGGGATCGTCGGCGCGGGGGCCGTCGGGACCGCCCTCGGCGTGGCCCTCACCCGGGCCGGCTGGCCGATCGTGGCGGTGGCCAGTCGCGATCCCGACCGGCGTGCCCGATTCAGCCGGCTCGTCGGCGGGACGCGCGCCTTCAGCGAGCCGAACGCCCTCCTCGACGAGGCCGAGCTGATCATCCTGGCCGTCCCCGACGATGCCCTCGATCCGCTCGCCCGGGGCCTCCGGCTGTACAGCGGGCAGGCGCTCGTCCACACCAGCGGCTCACTCGGTCCGGAGGTCCTCGAGCCGGCGATGGCGGCCGGGACCCAGGTCGGCAGCTTCCATCCGCTGGTCGCCTTCGCGGACCTTGAGCGGGCCGTGGCCGCCCTCCACGGCGCCACGGTCGCGGTCGAAGGCGACGATCAGCTCGTCGCGCTCCTCGGCGAGATGGCGACCACGATCGGCGCGACCGCCGTCCGGCTCGCGCCCGGCTCGAAGGCGGCCTACCACGCCGCCGCGGTCCTGGCCGCGGGTGGCTTCACCGCGCTCCTCGACGCGATCGCCGAGCTCGGCCGCGTCGCCGGGCTCGACGAGGCGGGGGCGCTGGCGATCTACGGGCCCCTGGTCGAGCAGACGCTGGGAAACGCCCGCGCGATCGGGATCCGGGCCGCCCTCACCGGCCCGATGACCCGGGGCGACGTCGGCACGCTCGAGCGGCATCTCGAAGCGCTGCGAGCGCACGCCCCCGACGCCCTCGACCTCTACCGGGCGGCCGGCGAGCGGGAGATCGCGCTCGCGGAGGCGCGGGGCACCCTGACACCGGAGACTGCGGCTCGCCTCCGGGCGGCGCTTGCAGGACCCGGCTGAACCGTTAGGATGAGCGCCATGCAGCATTCCATCGCCGCCAAGTACGCGGCTCGTCCGGCAGCGCGCTTCGTGCGCCCGTCCCGACGGCTGCGCGAGCGGCGCCTCGGGCTCCGGGCGACCACGTTCCAGGCGGCGTCGGGGCGGGCCACCGTCCTGCGCCGGGCGGACCTCGGACCCTATCTGCAGCTGCGGGCGAGCTGGCGCTCGATCCAGGCCGCCCATCCCGTTCGCCGCACGAGCGGCCGCCCGCGCCACGCGGTGACGATGAGCTGGACCCGCCTCGCCCGGCCAGGGCGCGATGTCCGGTCGGGAGCCACGCCGTCGCCGTGGCTCGCCTGAGGAACGCCACGGCGACGTCGGCCGGCGGCATCGTCATCCGGTTCGAGGACGGCATCCCCCAGTTCGTCGCAGGCAAGCGCCGACGGGATGGAGACGCGTTCACGTGGACGCTCCCGAAGGGGACCCCGAACCCGGGCGAGACGACGGAGCAGACCGCCCTCCGCGAAGTCGTCGAGGAGACCGGCCTCGAGGTCCGGATCACCGAGCCCCTCGAGTCGATCGACTACACGTTCATGCAGCGTGGGATCCGGGTCCACAAGACCGTCCATTACTTCCTGATGGAGCCGACCGGCGGGTCGCTCGATCGCCACGATCGCGAGTTCGACGAGGTCCGCTGGATCGACCTTGCGGCCGCCGGATCCCTGCTGACCTTCGCGACCGAGCGTTCGCTCGTCGACCGGGCCGCCGAGCGGGTCGGCGAGATGCGAGCGTCAGCATGACCGAGCCGCACGGGGCCTCGGTCCACCAGACGCCTCTTCACGGCCGCCACGTCGCGCTCGGCGCGCGGCTGATCGAGTTCGGCGGCTGGGAGATGCCGGTCCAGTATGCCGGCATCCTCGAGGAGCACCGGGCGGTCCGTGAGCGGGCGGGCCTGTTCGACCTGTCCCACATGGGCGAGCTGTTCGTCGAGGGCCTCGAGGCGGGCCCAGCGCTCGCCCGGGCGCTCGTCACCGACCCGCCGAGCCTGACCGTCGGGCGGGCCCACTACTCGATGATCTGCGCTCCCGACGGGGGGATCCTCGACGACCTCATCGTCTATCGGCTGGCCGAGGACCGTTTCCTGGTCGTGGCGAACGCCGGCAACGCGCGCCTCGTGTCGGACCTCCTGGCTGAGCGGATCGGCGGGTTCCGGGCGATCCTCGACGACCGGTCCCTGGCGACGGCGCTGTGCGCCGTCCAGGGTCCGCTGGCAGCGCGGATCGTCGGGCCGCTGACCGATGTCGACCTCGGGTCGCTCAAGTACTACGCGATCGCCGAGGGCCACGTCGCCGGGATCCCCGCGCTCGTCGCCCGGACCGGCTATACCGGCGAGGACGGCCTGGAGGTCTTCGTCGAGACGGGTCGGGCCGGCGTGCTGTGGGATGCGCTCCTCGCCGCCGGCACCCCGGTGGGCCTCGCGCCGGTCGGCCTCGGAGCGCGCGACACGCTCCGCCTCGAGGCGGGCATGCCGCTCTATGGAAACGACCTCGACCCGAGCGTGAACCCGTACGAGGCGAACCTGGGCCGGGTCGTCAAGCTCGGCAAGGCCGGCGACTTCGTGGGCCGGGCGGCCCTCGAGAAGGTGGCGGCCGCCGGCCCCGCCCGACTCCTGGTCGGGCTCGCCGTGACCGGTCGTGGGATCGCCCGGCACGGGTACCCGGTCTACGTCGGTGAGCGGCGGACGGGCGAGGTCACGAGCGGCACGCAGTCGCCGACCCTCGGCCGGGCGATCGCGATGGCCTACGTCGCGCCGGGCGACGCGGCGCCGGGTACACTCGTCGAGGTCGGTATCCGTGATGCGCGGGTGCCCGCCGAGGTCGTTCCGCTCCCGTTCTACCGCCGGGCTCGCTGATCGGTCGCCTGTCGGCGACCGCCCCGAGCGAGGAGGCCCCGGCGCCGCCAGCCCCCCGCGCCGGACGCGTGGACAGCCAGGAGGATCCTCGCCCGATGGTCCCGGGAGATCTCCGCTACACCAAGGATCACGAATGGGTCCGCGTCGAGGGCGACACGGCGACGATCGGCATCACCCAGTACGCGGCCGATCAGCTCGGTGACATCGTCTTCGTCGAATTGCCGGCGACCGGTGCGCCGCTCGTCCAGTTCGCGACGTTCGGTGTCGTCGAGTCGGTCAAGGCCGTGAGCGACCTCTTCGCGCCCATCGCCGGCGCGGTCGTCGGCACGAACGAGAGCCTCGCGAACAGTCCCGAGCAGGTGAACTCGGACCCGTACGGCCAGGGCTGGCTGGTCAAGGTCCGGGTCACCGAGACCGGCCAGCTCGACGAGCTCCTCGACCCCGCCGCCTACGACGCGCTCATCGCGGCCGGCTGAGCGACTCGCTCCGCTCGACCAGCCCCCTCCGCTCGGTCCGCCCGCCGCTCCGGCCGGGCCCGCCCTCACTCCAGAGGAGACCAGCACCACCGATGCCGTACGGCCCACATACCGCGGACGACCGTGCCCGGATGCTCGAGACGATCGGGATCGCGAGCATCGACGAGCTCTTCGACGACATCCCCGTCGCCCTCCGGGCGAGCCGTCTCGACCTCCCGGGGCCCGTCCCGGAGCTCGAGCTCGCGGCGCAGCTCCAGGCCCTGGCCGACCGGAACCGGACCGACCTCGCCTCGTTCCTGGGGGCTGGCGTCTACCGCCACTACACCCCGGCGGCGGTCGACCAGCTCCTCCTCCGCGGGGAGTGGTACACGGCCTACACGCCCTACCAGCCGGAGGTCAGCCAGGGGACGCTCCAGAGCATCTACGAATACCAGTCGTTGCTGGCCGAGCTGGTCGGGCTCGACGTCGTGTCGGCCTCCCACTACGACGGCGCGGCGGCCACGGCCGAGGCGGCCCTGATGACCTGCCGCCAGACCCGCCGGACGCGGGTGCTCATCAGCCGGGCGATCCACCGCCACTACCGCGAGACGACCCGGACGTACTTCGCCGGCGGCGAGCTCGACCTCGAGGAGATCCCGCTCGTCGCGGACGGTCCGGCGGCTGGGACGACCGACCTCGCGGCGCTCGGGCGGCTGCTCGCGGAGCCCGACCGCCCGGTGGCCGGCGTCATCGCCGGCCAGCCGAACGCACTCGGCCTGCTCGAGCCCATGGGCGCGATCGGTGAGGCGGCGCACGGGGCCGGCGCCCTGTTCGTGGCGGTCGTCGAGCCGGTCTCGCTCGCCGTGCTCGAGCCGCCCGGCAGATATGGCGCCGACATCGCGGCCGGCGAGGGCCAGCCGCTCGGCATCCCGCCCCAGTACGGCGGGCCGTACCTCGGGATCCTCGCCGCGACCGAGCCGCTCGTTCGCCAGATCCCCGGTCGGCTGGTCGGGATGACGACCGACGTCGACGGTCGGCGGGCCTTCGTGATGACGATGCGTGCCCGCGAGCAGGACATCCGGCGCGAGCGAGCCGCCAGCAACATCTGCACGAACCAGGCCCTCCTGGCGCTGGCGGCCTCGATCTACCTCGCGACCGTGGGCCCGCATGGCCTCCGGGACGTCGCGGCGCTCGGCGCCGCGCGTGCCGCGGAGCTCGAGGCCGCCCTCGCGGCGGTCGGCGCGCCGCGGCTTCACGCGGGCCCGTACCTCAACGAGTTCGTCGTCCGCGTCCCCGACGCGCCGGCCGTCCATCGGCGCCTCCTCGGCCGGGGCGTCCTGGCCGGCCTCGTCCTCGCCGAGGCGGAGCCCGACGACCCGTCACTGGCCGACGGCCTCCTGGTCTGCGCCACCGAGGTCACGACTCCGGCCGAGATCGCGCATTTCGCGACGGCTCTGCGCGAGGAGCTCGCCCGATGAGCGTCACCGGCCCCCGGCTCCAGCCGACCCTGTTCGAGATGTCGCGGCCCGGTCGGGGCGGCGGGAAGATCCCCCATCCGCCCAAGGATGCCCTCGAGCGGATCCCGGTGGCCGCCCGACGCGCATCGCCGCCGGCACTGCCCGAGCTGTCCGAGCCGGAGGTCGTCCGGCACTACGTCAACCTGAGCCAGCTCAACCACGCGGTCGACACCGGGTTCTACCCGCTCGGCTCGTGCACCATGAAGTTCAACCCGAAGCTCAACGAGTGGGCGGCGCGCCTGCCGGGCTTCGCCGACCTCCACCCGCTGGCCCCCGATGAGCTCGCCCAGGGCACGCTCCAACTCCTCTGGGAGCTCGAGGAGGCGCTGGCGGAGATCAGCGGGATGCGAGCCGTCACCCTCCAGCCAGCCGCTGGCGCCCAGGGCGAGCTGACCGGGATCCTGATGGTCCGGGCCTACCACCGGGGCCGCGGCGACCTGGAGCGGACCGAGGTCCTGGTCCCCGACAGTTCGCACGGCACGAACCCGGCGACGGCGTCGATGGCCGGTTTCCGGACGATCACCATCCCGTCGGCCCGCGACGGCGGCGTCGACGTCGACGCCTTCCGCGCGGCCCTCGGGCCCCGGACCGCCGCGGTCATGATCACGAACCCGTCCACCCTCGGGTTGTTCGAATCCCGGATCGGCGAGCTGCTCGAGGAGGTCCACGCCGCGGGCGCCCTCGCCTACATGGACGGGGCGAACCTGAACGCGATCCTGGGCCGGTTCAAGCCCGGTGCGGCCGGCTTCGACGTCATGCACTTCAACGTCCACAAGACCTTCAGCACGCCGCACGGCGGTGGCGGCCCCGGAGCCGGCCCGGTCGGGGTGGGGGAGACCCTCGAGCCGTTCCTGCCCAGCCCGCGGGTCCTCCGCGAGGCGGACGGCCGGTACCGCCTCGAGCGGCCCGGTGAACGCCCTACCACCATCGGCCGGCTGCGCAGCTTCGTGGGCAACACCGGGGTGCTGGTCCGGGCCTATGCCTACATCCGGGCCCACGGTGGATCCGGCCTGCGCGAGGTCAGCGACGACGCGGTCCTCGCGGCGAACTACCTGAAGGTCCGCCTGGGTGGTGTCTTCGACGTGCCGTTCGAGCGCCACTGCAAGCACGAGTTCGTCGCCTCGGCCGCCAGCCTCAAGAAGGAGACCGGGATCCGGACCCTCGACATCGCGAAGCGGCTGATCGACTTCGGGTACCACCCGCCGACCATCTACTTCCCGCTCATCGTCGAGGAGGCGATGCTCATCGAGCCGACCGAGACCGAGACGCTCGAGACGCTCGACGCCTTCGTCGAGACGCTCATCGCGATCGCGGCCGAGGCCCGGGCCGACCCGGACGTCATCCACGAGGCGCCCCACACGACGCCGGTCCGCCGTCTCGACGAGGCGACGGCGGCTCGCCAGCCGAACCTGCGCTGGCGGACGGCGGCCGGCGCCGAGACCCCGTGTCCGGACTGACGGCGGCGGCACGCCGAACGCGGGATCCGCGGCGGCGGCAGAAGCCCACTTGCAAGAGTGACGCAGGCCGTATACTCGGCCCGTAATACCGGCGGCGCATGCCCGTGCGCACCTCCCGGGGGGAAGGGGACCTGTGGGCCGCCTCGTCGGTCTGGGAAGGATCGGTGCCGTGAGGCATCCGATCCACAAGGAGGAGAAGTCGCGCATGAGCCTAACGCGAAGGCGCAGCCTAGGGCTGCTCGCGACGGCGACGATCCTCGTGAGCGCCTGTAGCGGCTCGACGGCGACCCAGTCGCCCTCCGCGGTGCCCACGAGCTCGACGCCGGCGGTCGAGAGTCCGGCCGGGTCGGTAGCGCCGACCGGTCCGGATCTCACGACCACCACGTACAAGGCGATCCCGAACGGCAACGTCAGCACCAAGCCGCTGATCGTCGCGGAGTGGCAGTCGGTTTCGACGTTCAACTACTACTACGCGCAGGCCAACACGGACGTCGAGGCCCAGGCCCCCTCGCTGCTCGGCCTCGTCCAGACGACGAACGACCTCAAGTACGTCGGGGACATGCTGACCGAGGTCCCGTTCGTCGCGAACGGCGACGTCGTCGTGACCGGGGCGGCGATGGCCGTCACCTACAAGCTCAAGCCAGGGATGAAGTGGTCGGACGGTTCGGCCATCACCTGCAAGGACCTCGATGGCACCTGGAAGTGGATCATGGACAAGGCCCAGACCGGCCTCGCGGGTGGCACCACGGGCTGGGAGGACATCGCGTCCATCGACACCACCTCCGACACGAACTGCGTGGTCAATTTCAGCAAGGTCTATGAGGGCTACCTCGGCCTGTTCAGCCCGCTCTTCCCGGCGGCCTACCTCGCCACGGTCCCGGTCAAGGACGCCGGGACGAAGCTCTACCCGCTGACCAACCTCAAGAGCGGCGTCTACAGCGGCCCGTTCACGCCGACCGATTACAAGGCCGACGCCCAGCTCAACTACGTCGCCAACCCGAACTACGCGACGATCCACCCGGAGGCC
This sequence comes from Candidatus Limnocylindria bacterium, assembly GCA_041483455.1. Taxonomy (GTDB): domain Bacteria; phylum Chloroflexota; class Limnocylindria; order Limnocylindrales; family CSP1-4; genus JBGPFS01. The sequence continues at coordinate 8,431 of JBGPFS010000068.1, forward strand.
AAGCTCGGCTTCACGAGCATGATCTTCAAGTACTACGGGGACTCCGACGCGATGAAGGCCGGCTTCGACGCCGGCGAGTACGACCTCGCGATGGACCTGAACCACTCGGACATCCCGAGCATCACCGGCAAGAAGAACGTGCTGGTCAACGACGGCACGACCTACGAGCAGCTCTCGATCAACAACAAGGCGCTCGGCGATAAGTACGGCGCCGCGAACGTCACGGCGATCAAGAAGGCGCTCGCGCTCGCGATCAACAAGAAGGACATCACGGACCGGGTCCTCGGCGGCACCGTTGTGCCGACCTCGAACCCGATCTCGCCGCTCGACTGGTACCACGTCGCCGTTCCGGATCAGACCTACGACCCCGCGGCGGCCAACAAGGTGCTCGACGATGCCGGGTTCACCAAGGGCGCGGACGGCATCCGGACCGTCAACGGCAAGAAGCTGTCCCTCACCTTCTGCACCTCGACTCGACCGTACCGGGTCGACTCGCTGTCGGTCTACGCGTCGAACATGAAGGACATCGGGATCGACGCGGTCACCAAGGCCGTGAAGGCCAACCCGAACCTGTTCGGCGGCTGGAACGACGTCCAGCCCGATGAGCCCTGCAACCTGATCCGCGGCAACTACGACGTCGCGATGTTCGCGTGGGTCGCACCGCTCGACCCGCTCGGCAGCTACAACGTCTATACCTGCGGCGGCATCCCGGATGCGGCGCCCCATAACGGCCAGAACAACACCCGGGCCTGCGACCCCGCGGTCGACCAGATCTGGAACGATGTCAAGTCGAACGTGGACTTCGCCAAGATCGGCGATGCCATGGCGAAGTGGCAGCAGTACTACAACGCGAACGTCGTCGAGGTCCCGCTCTTCCAGTGGAAGGACGTCTACCTCGTCAACCCGAAGCTCCAGAACGTCGTCGGCAACCCCACGACCGCGAGCGTCCTCTGGAATGTCCAGGACTGGTGGGTCCAGCCGTAAGGCCGGCCTTCTTCTAGGTCCAGCAAGCGACTGCGGGGCCCCGAGCGGGGCCCCGCAGTCGTACCCATCTCGATGGAGACCGGGATCCGATGACCCGCTACATCGTCCGTCGCGTGCTCGGGGCGATCCCCGTCCTCTTCATCATCTCGTTCATGATCTACGGCATCCTGCTCATCGCCCCGGGCGGCCCCCAGGCGCGCTTCGCGCAGAACCCGAAGATCACCACGGCCCAGATCGATGCGTTCAGGCAGCGCTGGGGCCTCGACCAGCCTGTCCCGGTCCAGTACTGCCGCTGGCTCGGCGCCTGTAATCCGAACGCGACTTCGGCCGTGACGGTCTTCCTCAGCGACAAGGGCCTGCCGAACATCCTGCCCGGGTTCCTCGGCGGCGGCGATAACGGCGTCCTCCACGGGGACTTCGGCTTCTCGATCCGCGACGGCCGGCCGGTCTCCACGGTGATCGGCGAGCGCGTCCTGCCGACCGCGATCCTGGCCGGGACCGCCTGGGTCATCTGGCTGACGATCGCACTCCTGGCCGGGATGTACGCCGCCGTCCGGAGGTATGGCCTGTTCGACTCGGGCCTGACCATCTTCTCCTACATCGGCCTCTCGCTGCCCACCTTCTGGCTCGGGATCATGCTCCTGACGGTCTTCGCCTCGACCCTCAAGATCCTGCCCGCGGGTGGGATGTGGACGGCCCGGGACGTCCCGATCTTCGGAACGTCCGAGTACTGGACGTTCGTCTCGGCCAAGCCGCTCGCGGCCTTCCTCGACCTCGGCTGGCACCTGGTCCTGCCGGTGTTCACCCTGGTCGTCGTGAGCATCGCCTACGACTCGCGCTTCGTGCGGGCCGCGATGATCGATTCGCTCGGCCAGGACTACGTGCGAACCGCGCGGGCCAAGGGCGTCCCCGAGCGGCGCGTCGTGATGAAGCACGCGCTCCGGAATGCCCTCCTGCCGATCATCACGAACATCGGGCTCGAGATCCCGTTCCTGTTCACCGGTGCGATCGTGACCGAGACGATCTTCTCGTGGCCGGGGATGGGCCGCCTCTCGATCGAGGCGACGATCAACTACGACTACCCGGTCCTGATGGGGATCCTGTTGATCGCGGCCGTCCTGACCGTGTCCGCGAACCTTCTGGCGGACATCCTCTACGCCGTCGTCGACCCGAGGATCAGTTATGGCTGACAAGAAGCGTCCCGGGGCGGTCGTCACCTCCCTGTCGCCGGCCGACCTCGAGGCGATCGAGGACAGCCTGGACTACGAGGTCCAGCTCGAGTCGCTCAACCAGTGGCAGCTCGGCTGGCGGCGCTTCAAGAAGCACCGCCTGGCGGTGGTCGGAAGCGCGATCTTCATCACGATCTGCGTCCTGGCCTTCATCGGCCCGCTGTTCCTGCCGTTCGACTCGAAGGCCTACCCCCACGTCGACAAGATCGTCTACGCGGGCCGGCCGCCCTCGTGGACGAGCGGCAACTTCAACCCGTTCCTCGTGATGGGCGAGACCGGCCGGCTCCAGCGCGACGTCCTCACGCTCGTGATCAACGGGGCGCGCCTGTCGCTCGTCATCGGCGTCCTGGCGACCTCGATCTCGGTGGTGATCGGGGCCATCTGGGGCGGGATCGCCGGCTAC
>JBGPFS010000069.1:0-10833 GCA_041483455.1 Candidatus Limnocylindria bacterium
GAACCACGACTGGATGGTCCCGTACTACCGCTCGGTGGCCGCCTGCCTGACGTTCGGGATGAGCGCCCGCGAGATCCTCCTCGCCCAGTACGCCAAGGCGATCGACCCGTCGTCGGGCGGGCGCCAGATGCCGGGCCACTATGGGTCGGCCGCCCACAACATCCTGTCGACCTCGTCGCCCGTGGCCACCCAGATCCTCCACGCGACCGGGATCGCGCTGGCCGCCAAGATCCGGGCCACCGACCAGGTCGCGATGACGATGATGGGCGAGGGGAGCTCGAACCAGGGCGACGTCCACGAGGGCCTCAACTTCGCGGCGATCCACCGGCTCCCGATGGTCCTGGTGGTCGAGAACAACGGCTACGCGATCAGCGTGCCGTCGGCCAAGGAGCTGGCGCTCCGGGACGTCGCCGAGCGGGCCGCCGGCTACGGGATCCCCGGGGTCATCGTCGACGGCTCGGACGTCCTCGCCTGCTACGCGGCTGGCCAGGCCGCCGTCGAGCGCGCCCGCCGGGGCGAGGGGCCGACGCTCATCGAGGCGAAGGTCACCCGGCTGACGGGCCACTCGAGCGACGACCAGCAGACGAAGTACCGCTCGGCCGAGGAGCTCACCGCGGAGCGCGCCCTGGATCCGGTCCCGAAGTTCCGCGAGCAGCTCCGCGCGGCCGGCGTCCTGGACGACGAGCGCGAGGCGACCCTGGTCGCGGAGATCGCGGCGATCGTCGAGGAGGCGACCGACTTCTCCGAGGCCCAGCCGGATCCGACGATCGAATCGGCGACCTGGTACGTCTATGCGGACGACGGTCCGGCCGGCGGCGGGAACGCCGATCCAGCCCGCCACGAGCAGGCCCACTGATGGCCATCCGGACGTTCATCGAGGCGATCCGCGACGGGCTGGCGGAGGAGATGCGCCGGGACGGCTCGATCATCCTCCTGGGCGAAGACGTCGGGAGGAAGGGCGGTGTCTTCCTGGTCACGGACGGTCTCTGGGCGGAGTTCGGCGAGGACCGGGTCATCGACACGCCGTTGACCGAATCGATGATCGTCGGGACGAGCATCGGCGCGGCCGTGAACGGGCTCCGGCCGGTCGCCGAGATCCAGTTCGCCGACTTCATCTTCCCGGCCTTCAACCAGATCCTGTCCGAGGCCGCCCGGATGCGCTACCGCTCGAACAACGCGTTCGGCTGCCCGATCACGATCCGGGCCCCTTATGGCGGCGGGGTCCATGGGGCGCTCTACCACTCGCAGTCGATCGAGGCGTTCTTCACCCACGTCCCGGGGCTCAAGGTCGTCGTCCCGTCGACGCCGCACGACGCCAAGGGGCTGCTGAAGAGCTCGATCCGCGACGAGGATCCGGTCCTCTTCCTCGAGCACAAGAAGATGTACCGCTCGGTCCGCGGGGGCGTGCCCGAGAACGACTACACGACCCCGATCGGGCGAGCGCGGGTGACCCGCCCGGGGTCGCAGGTGAGCGTCCTCGCCTACGGCCTGATGGCCCACTACGCCCTCGAGGCGGCCGACCGCGTGGCCGAGGAGGGGATCAGCGTCGAGGTCGTCGACCTGCGGACGCTCCGGCCGCTCGATCGCGAGACGGTCCTCGCCAGCGTCCGCAAGACCGGCAAGTGCCTGATCGTCTATGAGGACAACGAGTTCGGCGGGTACGGGGCGGAGGTCGCCGCGATCGTGGCCGAGGACGCGTTCGACTACCTCGATGGCCCGGTCTCGCGGGTCGCCGGCCCGGAGGTCCCGGGTGTCCCCTACAACCACATTCTCGAGGACTGGTTCATGGTCGACCCGGAGAAGATCGCCGCCGGCATCCGGAAGCTCGCGGCCTACTAGACGGCGCGACGGGCTGAAGCCGGGCCACTTGCGCGCCCGTGGGCCGGATGGGCGAAACTAGGCCCACATATCGAGCGGGCTGCGCCCCAGACCGCCTCCCAGGAGGACTGACCCGTGGCCAAGGTGACGATGCCCCAGCTCGGCGAGAGCGTCGCCGAGGGGACGATCGGCAAGTGGCTCAAGCATCCCGGCGACCACGTCGCCAAGTACGAGCCGCTCCTCGAGGTCATCACCGACAAGGTCAACGCCGAGGTCCCGTCGCCATTCGAGGGCACCCTTCGCGAGATCCTGGTGGCCGAAGGGGCGACGGTGCCGAACAACGCCGAGATCGCGGTCATCGAGACCGCGGATGAGGGGTCGACCGGAGCGGCGCCGACCGCCGGGGCCGCCGCGGCCGCTCCGAGTGCCGTCGCGGCGCCCGCCCCGTCGGCCGCACCTGCACCCGCATCCGGACCCGCTCCCGCTCCGACGGCCCCGACCCACGGTCCCGCCGGCTCCGACGAGCGCCCGGCCGCGATCGCCCTGCCGACCTCGGCGGATGAGCCGACGCCAGTGCCTTCGCCTGCCGGTCCGGCGGAAGCGCCGGGCGATCCCGATGCCCGGATGACGCCCGCGGTCCGCCGACTCCTGCGCGAGCACGGCCTCACCGCCGCGATGATCATGGGGACCGGCGGAGGCGGCCGGATCACCCGCGATGACGTGATCGACTACGTGGAGGCCCAGCGGATCGGCCGACCGGTCGGCGGGCAGGCTGTCGGCGCGGCGCCCGCGGCCCCGGCCGCCACCTCGGCCGCCCCCGCTCCGAGTGCCGCCCGCGCTCCGAGTGCCGCCCCGCCTGCCTCGCCCCCGGCCGCCCGCGCCCCATCCGCGGGCCCCGGCATCGCCTTCCCGGCCGGCGCGGACGAGGTCCTCGTCCCGACGACCCAGATGCGCAGGGGGATCGCGGCGCAGATGACCCGGGCGCTCGCCGTGCCGCACGCCTACGTCCACATGGAAGTCGACGCCACGAACCTCGTCCGCCTCCGCGAGTCGGCCCGGAGCGACTTCCTGGCCCGCGAGGGGGTCTCGCTGAGCTACGTGCCGTTCGTCGTCAAGGCCGGCGTCGAGGCGCTCCGGCGGTACCCCGCGTTCAACGCCCACTGGACCGAGGCGGGCCTCCTCGCCAAACGTCGGATCAACGTGGGTGTGGCCGTGGCGGTCGAAGACGGCCTCATCGTGCCGGTCGTCCGCGATGTCGACACGCTCTCGATCGCCGGCCTCAACCGCGCGATCGCCGATGTCGCCGCCCGGGCCCGGGCGAACAAGCTGCGCCTCGACGACTTCGGCGGCGGGACGTTCACGGTCGACAACACCGGCTGGCTCGGCTCGAACCTGACGATGCCGATCATCAACGTCCCGGAGGTCGCGATCCTGACCATGGAGGCGATCACGAAGCGGGCGGTCGTCGTCGAGGGCCCGGCCGGCGACTCGATCGCGATCCGACCGGTGATGAACATGGTTCTCGGGATCGACCATCGGGCCAACGACGGCGCCGGCGGCGCCGCGTTCCTGCGGGCCGTCAAGGCCTGGCTCGAGGCCGTCGGGCCGGAGACGGCACTCTTCTAGCCCTCGAGCCGGGGCGTTCGCGGCGATCGCCGGAGCCTGGCCGACACGCCGTCGGGACGTGGGAGCGCGCGGACCTCGACCCGCCGCGAACGCCATCGCCCGACCGCCGGTACACTCCCGCCATGAGCCGCGAGCTTCCGATGTTCACCCCGCCCGGCGAGCCGGGGCACGTCGGCCACGCGCCAGGAGGCGCCCACGGCCGCCTCCTCCCGCCGACGATCGCGCTCGGCGGCGGCACCTTCGATGGCCCGGCCGCCGACGGCTCGATCCCGCTGCGCCGTCACCCGGACTGGATCCGCGCCCGGGTGCCGTCGGGCGAGCGCTATCACGACCTCAAGGGCCTGCTCCGCGGCCTGAGCCTGAACACCGTCTGCGAGGAGGCCCGCTGCCCGAACGTGGGGGAGTGCTGGGACCAGCGGACGGCCACGATCATGATCCTCGGCGACACGTGCACCCGGGCCTGCGGGTTCTGTGCCGTCAAGACCGGGAAGCCCACCTGGTTCGACGACGATGAGCCGCGCCGGGTCGCCGAGGCGGTCGGCCAGCTGGGGCTCGAGCACGTCGTGATCACGAGCGTCGCCCGCGACGACCTGCCCGACGGCGGCGCCGGGATCTTCGCCGAGACGATCCGCCGCCTGCGGGAGACGTCGCCGGGGATGGGGATCGAGGTCCTGATCCCGGACTTCGACGGGACCGAGGCACCCCTGCGGACGGTCATGGACGCCCGGCCGGACATCCTCAACCACAACGTCGAGACCGTCGAGCGGCTCCAGAAGCCGGTCCGGAAGCGCGCCCGCTACGACCGCTCGCTCGGCGTCCTCGAGCGGGCGAAGACGTTCGCCACGGCCGGGGGCTGGACGGTCCACACGAAGTCGAGCCTGATGGTCGGCCTGGGCGAGGAACGCGAGGAGCTGTCGCAGACCTTCGTCGACCTGCGTGCGGTCGACTGCGACATCCTGACCATCGGCCAGTACCTGCGCCCCACGCCCGATCACCTGCCGGTCGTGCGCTACGTCCACCCGGACGAGTTCGCCGAGATGAAGGTCGAGGCGCTGGCGCTCGGCTTCAGGCACGTCGAATCGGGGCCACTGGTCCGCTCGAGCTACCACGCCCGCGACCAGGTCCCGGGCGCCGAGCTCCGCGCTCTCCGCCGCCAGGCGACGATCGACGCCGACGGCCGGATCGTCCCGGGGGCCCTGGCCGTCTGAGCGGCGCCGCTCGGCCCCGAAGGCCGGGCGAGGACTACAGGATCTTCGAGAGGAAGCTCTTCGTCCGCTCGTGCTGCGGGTTCGTGAAGAACTCGTCGGGGGTCCCCGCCTCGATGATCAGCCCGTCGTCCATCATCACGACCCGGTCGGCGACCTCGCGGGCGAAGCCCATCTCGTGGCTGACGACGATCATCGTCATCCCCTCGCGGGCCAGCTCCTTCATGACCTCCAGGACCTCGCCGATCATCTCCGGGTCGAGCGCGCTCGTCGGCTCGTCGAAGAGCATCAGGGCCGGCTTCATCGCCAGCGCCCGGGCGATCGCGACGCGCTGCTGCTGTCCGCCGGAGAGCTGGGCAGGGTAGGCGTCGGCCTTGTGGGCCAGGCCGACCCGGTTGAGGAGCGCGCGGCCGATCTCGGTCGCCTCGGCCTCGGCGATCCCGCGGACGCGGATCGGCGCCTCGATGATGTTGGCCAGGGCGGTCATGTGGGGGAACAGGTTGAAGCGCTGGAAGACCATCCCGATCTCCTGGCGCTGGCGCGCGATGTTCTGCTCCTTGTCCTCGACCAGCTTGCCGCTTTCGTCGCGGTAGCCGATGAGGTGGCCGTTCACGAAGATCCGGCCGCCCTGGATCTTCTCGAGGTGGTTGATGCACCGGATGAAGGTCGTCTTGCCCGAGCCGGACGGGCCGCAGATGACGACGACCTCCTGCCGTCGGACCGTCAGCGAGACGCCCCTGATGACATGGAGCTTGCCGAACCATTTCTCGACGTCGGTCGCCTCGATGACGAGCTCGGTCTCCGGGCGCGGTGCCCCGCCGATCGCGTCGAGGATGTGGTGGGGGTGCGCGTCGGTCATCGGCCCATCCCCGGCCCGGGCGTCGGTGAGCGCAGTCCGACCAGCCGGGCCCACAGCCCGGGCTGCTCGTTGCGCAGGGTGCCGGCTCCGAGTCGACGCTCGATCCGACTCTGGATGAGGCTCCAGATCGTCGTGAGCAGGAGGTAGTAGAGCGAGATGCCGAGCAGCGGCTCGAACGGCTTGAAGGTCGCGGAGGCCACCGACGAGGCGTTCCGGAACAGCTCCTCGACGGCGATGACGCTCATCAGCGAGGTCGTCTTGAGCATGTTGTTGAACTCATTGCCGAGCGGCGGGATGATCACCCGGAGGGCCTGGGGGAGGACGATCCGGCTCATCGTCAGCCGGTAGGTCATGCCGAGCGACTTGGCGGCCTCGGTCTGGCCCGGATCGACCGACAGGATGCCCGCCCGGACGATCTCGCTCATGTAGGCGCCCTCGTTGACCCCGAGCGCCAGGACGCCGGCCACGATCGCGCCGCGCAGGTCGAGGATGCCGGTATGGATGTCGCGTGGGAAGAGGTCGACCCCGAGCAGATACGGCGTCCCGTAGTAGAGGAGCGCCATCTGGACGAGGACCGGTGTGCCCCGGAAGAACCAGATGTAGACCCCGCTGATCAGCTTCAGGATCGGGTTGCGGGCCATCCCGGCAAGGGCCGACAGAACGCCCAGGATGATCCCCAGCAGCTGGGCCACGATCGAGGCGTAGATCGTGATCGCAAGCCCGCCGATGAGCGCTCCGCTCGGCTGGAAGACGAACTTCAGGAAGAAGTCCAGGTCGAAGTTGGCAGCGATGGCGAGGAGCGAGACCGGGTGCACGAGGACGACCACCTCACCGGCTGGGCTGTCGACAGGCGGGCATCCCGGACGTCCGCCTGTCGATGGTACGGGTTGCGATGCGCTACTTGAGGAGCACCACCGCGTTGGTCATGCCCCACTTGTCGACGATCGACTTGATCGTGCCGTCGGCGTACATCGCATCGATCGCCGCCGTGACCGCCGCCTGCATCTGCGGGTCGTCCTTGCGGATCGCGATCCCGATCGGCGCCGGGTCGATCGGCGTCCCGCCGACCTCGAACTTGCCGGCGTTCTCCGGCTTGCTGTTGTAGTAGGCGACGACCGGCGAGTCGGTCGAGAACGCGTCGACCCGCCCGAGGGCGAGCTGCTGGAAGCTGTCGGTGTCGGCCTGGTAGGTCTGGATGTCGATCTTGGCCTTGCCCGCGGCGACGAGCTTGTCGTTCGCGGCCTTGAGGGCGTCAGCGTTCGTTGTCCCGAGCTGGACGGCGACGGACTTGCCGGAGAGGTCCTCGAGGGTGTGGATCCCCTTCGGGTTGCCGGCCGCGACGAGGAGCCCCTGGCCGACCTTGAGGTAGTCGACGAAGAAGACCTCCGCAGCCCGCTTCGGCGTGTCGTTCATCCCGGAGATGACGGCGTCGCACTTCTTGGCGAGCAGGGCCGGGATGATCCCGTCGAAGCCCGTGTTGTCGACCTGCGAGGTGACGGCGAGGCGCTTGGCGATCTCGGCCGCGAAGTCCACATCGGAGCCCTGGGCTGTGCTGCCGTCGGCCGCGTAGAACTCCTCCGGCGGATAGCTCACGTCGACGCACCAGACGATCTTGCCGGCCGCCTTGATCGCGTCCGGGACGACGATCGCCGCAGCTGAGGGCGCGGCCGACGCCGATGCCTCAGCCGAGGGAGCCGTGCTGGGAGTGGTCGATGCCGGTCCGGTGGTCGGACTGGATCCGGTCGACGAACAGGCTCCGAACAGGAGCAGTGCCGCGCCGGCGAGCCCGGCGACTTGAAGACGAACGCGCATGATCCCTTGCCTCTCACATGATCGGGCGGCCGGAACGGCCGCTCGCGGTCGGACTGATCGGCCCGATCCCCCGGAGCCGAGGGCGACAGCCTACGTCGCCGCGGCGCTGCGTGCAGGGCGCGTGCGCAGGACGCAGGTGCACGGCGCCCGTGCGGCCATCGGGTATGCTCGGGTCATGGCTCAGCTGTCCCGCAAGATCCCGCTCGCGGAGCTGCACTGCCACCTCGGTGGCGCGGTGACGCCGGCGATCATGTGGGGGATCGCCCACAGCCAGGGGATCAAGCTCCCGACCAAGGACTACTGGGAGTTCCGCGACCTCATCACGGTCTCGCCCCGGCGGGCCCGCAGCTTCGACGGTTACCTCCAGCTGTTCCACTGGACGGAGCTCATCCAGAGCTCCCCGCTCGCCGTCGAGCGCTCCGTATACGAGGTCATCGGCGGCGCCTACCGGAAGAACAACGTGACCACGATGGAGCTCCGCTTCAACCCGATGAAGCGGAACCGCGGCGGCGAGCAGGACCTCGACCACATCATCGCGGCGGCCGTCCGTGGGATGGACAAGGCGACGCTCGAGTACCCGGTCAAGCCCGGGCTCCTGTTCTGCCTCGATCGGGCCTTCCCGTTCGAGCTCAACGAGATCCTGGTCGAGAAGGCGATCGCCTGGCGCGACCGGGGGGTCGTCGGGGTCGACATCGCTGGACCGGAATCCTCGACCTTCCGGGTGGCCGACTACCGACGCCTCTTCCGGGAGGCCCGGCGGTATGGGCTGGGGATCACCGTCCACACCGGCGAGTCGGGCCCCATCGAGGAGGTGGCCCGCGTGATCGAGCTCCTCGAGCCGGACCGGATCGGCCACGGCGTGAAGGCGGCCTACGACCCGCGGGCGATGGCGATGCTGCGCGAGCGGGGGATCGTCCTCGAGATCTGCCCGACCTCGAACCTGAACACCCGGGTGGTGTCGGGCTGGGAGGAGCTCCGCTGGATCTTCGACCAGTTCCGCCGGAACGACGTCCGGTTCACGATCAGCACCGACGGCCCCGAGATGCTCAAGACCTACATCCGGGACGAGCTCGCGACGCTCGGCCGGCTGGGGATCCTCTCGCTCGACGAGCAGCGCCGGGCGGCTGAGACGAGCCTCGCGGCGTCGTTCGTGCCGAATGTCACCGACGTGGCGACGTCGCGGCTCCAGCCGGCGCCGCGGGTCGTGGTGGAGCGCGAGGAGGCCTAGGGTGCCCGACCCACGGCGAACGTCGGGGATCGTCCGGGTCGTCCCGGGCTAGGGAGCGCCGACACCCTCGATCGCGGCCCCGGCGGAGAGATCATCGCGCCTGGCGATATCGCGCTCGGCGATCCGATAGGTGCAGCAGCGATCCCCGGCGGCGATGTGCGTCTCGCGCACGACGTCCGCGTCGAGGACCTCGGCGAAGAGGCGGAGCTCCGAGGCGCAGGCTGCGCCGTCGCCGGCGGCGACGTTGAAGATCGCGCAGTTGTGCTCGGTGAGCCGGACCGAGCCGTCGTCCTGGAGTTCCGCGCCGCACAGGTAGCCCTGCTCATCCTGGATGACGGCCAGCTCGCGGACCCGCTCGAGCAGCGGCGCCCCGGCCCCGACCCGCTCCGCGAGGCGCCCTCGCATCCGCTCGGCGATCTGCTCGCGCCGCGACTCGAACACCCGCTCGACCAGGGGCCGCCCGCCGACCGCGTCGATGGCCGCCAGGAGACCGGCCGCCAGGCCGTCGTAGTTGGTCGGGAACAGGTTCTGGGCGACGGGCGTGACATCGTAGAGATGGCGCGGTCGGCCGACGCCGTGGCGCTCGGTCCGACGGCTGACCAGCCCGTCGAGCTCGAGGACCCGGAGCTGCTGAAGGACGCCGGTCCGGCTGACCCCGACCCGGTCGGTCAAGCGGCCGGGCGACGACGGTCCGAGCTGACGGAGGGCCACCAGGAGCTCGTGGCGGAGCGTCGGCCCGTGATGGTGGCCGTTCCCGTTCGCCGTGCCGTTCCCGATGGTCGGACCTTCGCCGTTGGTCGGACCCTTGCCGTTCCTCGGGCCGGTCCCGATCGTCGCGGAAGGCGCGACGGGGACGGCGACCGACTCGGGGGCGCGCTCGGAGTCCGACATGGCCGAAGGCTAGCACCGGTCCGCCAAGTACGCCGGGACGCGGGGTTCGCCCCGGAGCTCGCGGCGCCCGATGCCGGGCGGCCGCCGGGTCCCCGGCGCAGGCGGGGCCCGAGCCCAGCGGATCGGATGCTACGCTGCGAACCATGGACTTCGACCTGTCACCCGAGCACATCCTCCTCCGCGACACGATCCGCGACTTCATGGAGCGCGAGGTCGCGCCCGTCGTCGACGAGCACGAGCGCGCCCGCCGGTTCCCGCGGCCGATCGTCGACCGGCTGGGCTCGCTCGGCTGGCTCGGGATCCCCATCCCCGAGGCCGAAGGCGGGGCGGGGCTCGACACCCTCGCGTATGCGATCGCGATCGAGGAGATCGGCCGGGTCTGGGGATCGCTCGGCCTGATCGTGGCGGCCCACACGAGCCTGGGTTGCGGCCCGCTCCACCTCGCGGGCACGCCCGAGCAGAAGGAGCGCTACCTCGTCCCGATGGCGTCGGGGCGGGTGATCGGCGCGTACGGCCTCACCGAGCCCGGAGCCGGCTCGGATGCCGGCGGCACCCGGACGACCGCCAGCCACGAGGATGGCCCGGACGGCGGCACGTGGATCATCGAGGGCTCCAAGCGGTTCATCACGAACGCGGGCCAGGCCGGCACCTACATCGTGACGGCTCGGACCGGGACCACCGCCGAAGGCGGGGCCGAGATCAGTGCCTTCATCCTCCCGGCGGAGACCCCGGGGTTCTCCGTCGGGAGGCTCGAACAGAAGATGGGCCTCCACGCCTCCGCGACCGGGGAGCTCCACTTCAGCGGCGTCCGGGTGCCGGCCGCGAACCTGCTCGGCGAGCGCGGCACCGGGTTCCGGACATTCCTGCGGATCCTCGACGGCGGTCGGGTCAGCATCGCGGCCCTGGCCGTGGGGCTCGCCCAGGGCGCGTTCGAGGCGGCAGTCGCCTACGCCAGGGAACGCGAGCAGTTCGGCCGGCCGATCGGCTCGTTCCAGGGCGTCGCCTTCCCGATCGCGGACATGGCGACCGAGATCGAGGCGGCCCGCGCCCTCGTCTGGCGCTCCGCGTGGCTCAAGGACCAGGGCCGGGACTACAGCCTCGCGGCGGCCGAAGCCAAGCTCTTCGCCTCGGAGATGAGCTCGCGGGTCACGAACGCCGCCGTCCAGGTGCATGGCGGCTACGGCTACGTCGAGGAGTACCGGGTCGAGCGCTTCCTGCGGGACGCGAAGCTGACCGAGATCGGCGAGGGGACGAGCCAGATCCAGCGGCTCGTCATCGCCCGGCGGATCCTGGGCCTCCGGGTCGTCTAGCCTAGCTGCCGATCGTCGATCCGTTGTCGGCCGGCCGGCCGGTCTCCTAGCCGCCGTTGCCGGCGGCTCTCGTGAGGACGTCGC
>JBGPFS010000070.1:0-10814 GCA_041483455.1 Candidatus Limnocylindria bacterium
CATCCGAGCAGGCGAACATCATCTGGCGCGCCACCACCACGCCGGGCTCGCCCTGGGCGGCCGCGACCACCTGGTCGATGTCCACGTGATCGGAGATGTTGCCGCCGCAGTGGCAGACGTAGACGCCGATCCGTCGCTCGGTCTGGGTCATGCCGGCACCTTCGGCCGCTCGAGGTAGGCCGCCACCTGCGCGACGGTCGAGCCGGCGTGCAGGATCGAGTCGGCGATGTCCTTGGCACCGGAGGCGGCGCCGGCCACGTAGACCCCGGGGATGCTGGTCTGGCCGGGGTTCGCGTCCTCGTCCGTCTCGGCGACGTAGTGGAACTCGTCCAGGGACAGGTCGCCCTCGGGGAAGAGCGCCTGGGCGTCGCTGTTCGGCTGGACTCCGACGGCCAGCACGACCAGGTCGTACTCGGCCTCCACCAGCCGGCCTCCGCCCTCGATGTCCTCGTAGCGGAGGACCAGGTCGCCGTTCGCCTTCTCGGTGATCTTGGCCACCCGTCCCTTGACGTAGTCGGCGCCCATCGCCTTGGCCTGCTCGTAGAACTCGTCGTAGCGCTTGCCGGCCGCGCGGATGTCCATGTAGTGGACGGTCACGTCGGCCACGGGCAGGGCGCCCATGATCAGCTGGTTCTGCTTGATCGAGTACATGCAGCAGAACCGTGAGCAGAGCGGGTTGCCGACCGTCTCGTCGCGCGAGCCGGTGCACATCACGTAGGCGATCCGCTCGGGGACCTTGCCGTCGCCCGGCCGGAGGATGGAGTTGAACGGCCGGGTCGGGGCCAGCAGACGATCCATCTGCATGCCGGTGATGACGTTCCTGAACGTGCCGAACCCGTACTCCGGCTTCAGGTCGGCGGCGAACAGCTCGAAGCCCGTCGCGACGACCACCGCCCCGACCTCGACGTCGAGCACCTGGTCGCGGGCGCGGAGGTCGATGCAGCCCTCCACCGGACAGGCGGCTACGCACTCCCCGCACTCGGAGCAGACGCCACAGTCGAGACACAGGCCGGCGCCGCGCCGGGCCTCCGCCTCGGTCATCGACAGCTCGACCTCGCGGAAGTCGCAGGGCGCGGGGCTGATCACCTCGCTCGGCTCGGAGGGGACCGCCAGGCGATACGCCTTCTGCCGGCCGAGCACCTGCTCCCTGTCGACCACCGGGAGACGCAGGTCGAAGCCATCGAGCTCCCGACCCTGGATCCAGCGATCGATCATGTGTGCTGCCCGCTGGCCCTGGCCGGACGCCCGGGTGATGTCGGACGCTCCCGACACGACGTCGCCGGCCGCGAACAGCCAGGGTGTGTCGCTCTGGAGCGTCGCCGGATCGACGTCCAGCCTCCCGTCGCGATCGGCGCCGACCTGCCAGGCGAAGGCCTCGGTGTCGGACGCCATCCCGATGGCGGCCACGATCACGTCGCACTCGAGGTCGAACTCGCTGCCCGGGACCGGCTCCGGTCGCGGCCGACCGGAGCCATCGGGCGCACCCGGCGCCATCCGGCTGCAGCGCAGGCCACGCGCGGCACCGTGCCCGTCGTCGATAACGCCGACGGGCGCCGCCCTGAAGACGAACCCGACACCTTCCTTCTCGGTGTCGTCCGCCTCGACGTGGTGCGCCGGCATCTCCGCCCGCGTGCGCCGATAGACGACGGTGACGTCCCGCGCGCCGAGCCGGCGAGCCGTCCGGGCGGTGTCCATCGCGACGTTGCCGCCACCGATCACGACGACCCGCCGGTCCGTGAGATCGATTCCCTCGCCGAGCTTGACCGCGCGCAGGAACGCCACGCCGCCGAGGACGCCGCCGAGCTGGTCGCCGGGCACCCCGAGCCTGGTCGAGCGCGGCGTCCCCGTGGCGAGGAGGACGGCCTCGTAGCCCTGGCCGTGGAGTCCGGCGAGGTCGGCGACCGACGTGTCCGTGGCGATCTCGACGCCCAGCGCGGTGACGTTGGCGATGTCCCGCTCCACGACCTCGGACGGGAGGCGGTAGGCGGGGATGGCCAGGCGCAGGAAGCCGCCGGCCTTCGGAGCGGCCTCGAAGATCTTGACCGCATAGCCCTTGCGGGCGAGCTGCCAGGCCGCGGTCAGGCCGGCCGGGCCGGACCCGACGATCGCGACGCGGTGGCCGTTCGGCTCGGGAGTCTCGATCCCGGGCCCGTCGATCCGGTCGTAGTGGAGGTCGGCGATGAAGCGCTTGAGCCGACGGATCGGCAGCGGGCCCTCGAGCGAGCCCCTGGTGCACTCCACCTCGCAGGGCGCATAGCAGGCGCGCCCGAGGGTGCCCACGAGGGGCGTGGCCTCGAGCACGAGCTGGAAGGCCTTCTCGTACTCGCCGCTCCGGATGAGCGAGACGTAGCCGTGGGCCTGGATCCCGGCCGGGCAGGTGTACGAGCAGGGCGATGAGCCGGCCCGTTCGATGACCGCCTTCTTCGGCACGGCTTGCGGGAAGGCGATGTAGGCGGCCCGGCGGGCCACCAAGTCGGCGTTGAACTGGTCGGGGACGGCGACCGTGCAGGCGGTCTCGCACTTCTGGCAGCCGGTGCAGGCCGCCTCGTCGACGAACCGGGCCTTGCGCCTGATCTTCGCCTCGAACCGACCATCGGCCGCAGGCTGGATCCCGTCCACCTCGCTGTAGGTGAGCGTGGTCACGTTCGGATGGTGGATCGAGGCGGCCATCTTGGGGGTCGAGATGCAGCTCGCGCAGTCGAGCGTCGGGAAGACCTTGCTGAGCAGGATCATCTTCCCGCCCACGCTGGCTTCCTTCTCGACGAGCAGGACGCGGTAGCCCATGTCGCCGAGCTTCAGGGCGGACTCCATGCCGCCGATGCCCGCTCCGACCACCAGGACGTCGTAGTCCGTCATGACCTCACCCCGGACGGGCCCAGCTCCGCCAGTGCCTGGCCGAACTGCTGGACGTGCCTGGTGAACGGCTCCGCGCAGACCGAGCAGATGGCCGCCATCTTCAGCCGCGCGGCCTGGTGCCCGGCCTCCTGCAGGAGCTTCTGCGCCTGGGCCACGATCCGCGAAGCCCGCCTGGAGCAGTCCGCCAGGTAGGCGCACTCGTCGCCGTCCGAGGCGATGAACACGCCGTCGAACCCCGCTTCGATCGCGTGGAGGATCCAGCTGGGCCTGATCCCGCTGGTGCAGGGCAGGCTGATGACCACGACGCCCGCCGAATACGTCATGTGCGAACTGCCGGCCAGGTCGATCCCGGGGTCCGAGATGTTATTGGTCGAGAAGACGAGGATGCGCGGCACGAAGGTCCGTTCCGGCTCCAGCGGCTTCACGGGGGCGAGCGTGGTCATCGCGGGGTGGCTCCTGGCGGGGCCGCGGTCGGCGACCCCACGATCGCTACTTCTGGCGCTTGACGAAGACGCGCTCGTAGCCCTCGCCCGGCAGGTAGCCGAGGTAGGTGTGGCCGACCTTGGTCGACCAGGCTCCGATGTCGGTCTTCGTGGCCGGATCGCTCGACCAGATCTCGATGACCTGACCGACCTGGACGGTGTTCATGGCCTTCTTGGCCTCGAGCAGGGGACCCGGACAGGCGCTGCCGCGGGCGTCGACGACCTTCGCGCTCTCGAGAGCCATGAGGTCGGTGTCGCTGAGCGGGGTGGTGAACGTGAGCATCGCGCTGATCTCCTTCGTGGTCGCGGCCGTGGACGCGGATGCGCCCCTGGCGACGGTGACTCAGTAGACGAGGGTGTTCGTGGCCGAGGTCACCTCCGCGACGAACCGGCCCGCAGCCACGACTTCGCCGCCGGGCACGAGCGGTCCCGCGATCCCGCGGCTCTTCACGCACGGACCACAGACGATGAGCGTGCCGCCAAGCTCGCTCGCTCAGGGTCCTCCGGTCCGTGGGTGGCGATGATCACCAGCTTCTCGTGCTCCGCCATGTCGAGGCTCCCTTCCCCGTGCTGCTCGGGCGCTCAGATGAAGACGATCTGGCCGTCCTCGGCGGCCAGGAGGAACGAGGCGATACCGCCCGAGTCGTCGACCAGGGGGTCGAGGTGCGCCGGATCGAGGCCCAGCGTGTCGAGCGATCCCGCACAGGCGCGGATGGTCACCTCGCCGAGTTCCTTCGCCTGTCGGAACGTTTCCAGCCACGGGATCGCCCCGACGTGCTCCACCGGCTCGTTCCACCGGGGCCGCGAGGCGTCGTACGCAAGTCCATGGTCATTGGTGATGCGATCCGCCCGGAACGCGTCCAGGGCCCAGTACATCAGCAGGATGCTGACCGGTGTCCCCATCGCGGCGGCGCCCGCTGTGATGGTGGCGGCCGCGTGGAGCTTGTCGTCCGTGCCGGAGAAAAGGATGATCGAGAGGTTGTTGCTCACGGGTGACCTTCCTGACTGGCGGAGGCGAGGAATACCGTCGGCTCGTGTGCCGCGGCGGCCAGATCACCCAGCCGCGACAGCCGGCGGACGAGAACGGCGCGCATCAGTCCGCAGGCCGCGAGGATCTGCGGGTCGGTGAGCCGGTACCGGACGATCCGCCCATCTCGAAGGGCTTCGACCAGGCCGGCCGCCCGCATCGCTCCGAGGTGCTGCGACGCGGCTGCCGGGCTCATCCCCAGCTCGCGCGCGACCTCGTTGACCTCGCACGAACGTTCGCCGAGCAGGTGGAGGATCCGGAGGCGATGCACACTGGCGAGCGACCGGAGCAGAGACGCCTGGAGCTCGTCGATGTCGTGGGTGGCGCTTGGCATTCGTCGCTCCTCGCGAGGTCGTGCTCATCGCGGCTTCCGGGTAGATGCTCACGACCACTATGCGTCCTGAGTGAATGTATGTCTTACGCATATAGACGCCGTGGGCCATCCGTCACTGGCGGGAGGGCCAGGTGGACTGTTCCGGGGCCCATCACAGGCCGCCGGCCTGTCCAGGGCGCGAGACGTCACGCGACGTCTTTCGGGAGTCGGGCAGCGGACTGGACGAGCCCAACCTGCTCGATGTATCCATCGTGGGCGGGGTCTCGTCCTTCGGATAGGAACGGGCACTCGCCCGTGGATATCACGAGGATGCCGAGATGCAGTTCGGGACCAATGAAGCACCGCTCGATCGCGTCATCAGGATCGCGCTGGGGATCGCCCTCGCCGCGCTGGCCCTCGCGGGCGCCGTGAGCGTCCCGTGGCTCAACGTCGTCTGGGTCGTCGCCGCGATCGCCCTGGTCACGGGTATCGTTGGCTTCTGTCCGCTGTACGCGCTGCTCCGCGTCAGCACGAAGCGGACGGCCCGCTGAGCGGCTCCGATCGAAGGCAGAATTGACTGTGGAGGTCGCCCTGACCGAGCCGACGACCGACGAGCTCTCCAGCGGCGACGGATTCGCCGATGCGCTCGCGGGTGAGCTCCCTCGGCTCGTCAGACTGGCGACACGGCTGGTCCGAGACCCGGACCAGGCCGAGGACTGCGCGCAGGAAACGATCGTCGGCGCCTGGCGTCGGCGGGACCAGCTTCGCGATCCCGCCGCGCTGTCTGCCTGGCTGCGGCGCAGCCTCGTCAACCGGATCATCGATCGCTCGCGCGTCCATCGCGACGAGCTCGACATCGAGGCCGTCGAAGCGGACTGGCACGACGATCACTACTCCGTCGCACCCGACCGGGTCCTGGAGCGAGCCGAGCTGCACGACGAGCTCGAGGACGCGCTCGCCCGCCTCCCGGTCATCTATCGGGTGACGGTCATCCTCCACGACGTCTTCGGCTGGACGGCCGGGGAGATCGCACTCGCCATGGAAGCCGGGTTGCCGGCCACGAAACAGCGACTACGGAGGGGCCGGATGATGCTGGTCAGCGCTCTTGCCGAGGGCGATGAACGACGCCAGGCGAGCCTCGCCCAGCCACTCCGCTGCTGGCGAGCCCGACGGCATGTCTCCGCCTACCTCGATGACGAGCTCGACGCTGGGACCCGCGCGGCGGTCGAAGCCCATCTGGAGGCTTGCCCGACGTGCCCGCCGCTCTATGCGGGCCTCGTCGGCGTGAAGGCGAGCCTCGGCGGGTCGCGGGACCCCGACACCGTCGTCGAGGACGCCATCGCGGGGCGGATCCGGGAGCACCTCGAAGAGCAGCCGGGTCGGTCGCGGTCGTGAGCGAACGAGGGCACAGACCGGCCGGGCCGTCCCAGAGTCGGGCGCAGCTCTGGGACGAACGCCACGCGTCCCGTGACCCGATCGAGTCCGCCGACGCCGATCCGACACTGGGCGAGGTGGTCGCGCCGATGACGCCCGGCACGGCGCTCGATCTCGGCGCCGGGGATGGCCGGAACGCAGTCTGGCTCGCCCAGCACGGTTGGCGGGTGACCGCGGTCGACTTCTCGACCGTTGCCCTGGACCGCGGCCGCGCACTCGCGACGAGCGCCGGGGTCGAGGTCGACTGGCGACACGCCGACCTCAACGAGTGGACACCTCCCGCCGGCGCGTTCGACCTCGTCGCCCTCTTCTTCATCCACCTGCCGCCCGAGGAGCGTCGGCCCGTGTATGCAAGAGCGGCCGCTGCGGTGGCCCCCGGCGGGACGCTGCTCGTCGTCGGTCACGACCGCTCCAACCTGACCGACGGCGTCGGCGGGCCGCAGGACCCGGTCGTTCTCTTCACACCGGATGAGATCGTGCGCGATCTGCCGGCCGGATTCACGGTCGAGCGCGCGGTGGTCGTGCGTCGCCCTTCGTCCAGCGCTCCGGCGCCCCTCGATTCGGTCGTCTGTGCGGTGAGACGCAGGTAGGCGAGCTCAGCGCAGGACGACGAGGCTCGTCAGCAGGATCGCGAGCACCGCGAGCGTGATCGCCGCGTACAGCCGGTCGCCTTCCAGGGCGAATGCGACGACCGAGGCGGCGACGCGGACGACGGGCGTGGCGATGAGGACGACGAGCCCGGCCTGGGCGAGGCCGATCGGCCGGATCGCGAGCAGGTCGGTGATGAGCGCGCCGAAGTCGGTCGTCGCGCCCGTACCTGCCGCCGCGCCGGACAACGATCCTTCCCAGCCGACGAGGAGCGAGCCCACGAAACCTGCCGCGATGAGCACGGCGCTCGTCGTCACCCCGACGATCAGGATGCCGCTCACGAGGATCCGGAACCGATCGGGGGTCACAGGCCGACCCCCAGCCCGCGGGCCAGCGTCTGGAGACCGATGACGACGAGGACCGGCAGGAAGACGAGCCGGACGTTCCGGTTCGAGAGTCGCGGAAGGATCCGCGCACCGACGGTCGCGCCGGCCAGGACGCCGAGGGCGACGGGCGCCGCGATCGTCGGGTCGACGTCGCCACGCCCGAGGTAGATGCCCACTGAGGCCGCGGCCGTCACCCCGATCATGAAGTTGCTCGTCGCCGAGCTGACCTTCATCGGCAGGCGCATCGCGCCGTCCATCGCGACCACCTTGAGCGCCCCCGAGCCGATCCCGAGAAGTCCCGACACGACACCCGCCCCGGCCATCAGCGCGAACCCGAGCGGCACGCGCTGGGCGGCATAGGGGACCTCGCGGCCGAGCCTGCCGTCCGGGTAGCTGCCGACGAGGCGGAACCGCGCGGCGAGCGGCGAGGCCTCGGTCTTCGGCGGAAGCTCCTCGCCAAGGCGGAGCACCTGCTGGACCGCCGAGAAGAGCAGGACGATGCCGAGCAGGACGTACAGGAAGCTCGGAGCGACCGCGGCGGCCAGGAGCGCGCCCATCACCGCGCCACTGGTCGTGGCAAGCTCGAGGAACATCCCGATGCGCATGTCGGTCATCCGGTCGCGCACGTAGGCGGCGGCGGCCCCGGAGCTCGTGGCGATGACGCTCACGATGCTCGCCCCGATCGCGAGACGGATGTCGACCCCGAAGAGCAGGGTGAGCGCGGGGATCACGACGATCCCGCCGCCGACACCCGCGAGCGAGCCGATCAACCCAGCGACGAGGCTGATCGCGAAGATCCCGACGTCGGAGCCGACCGTCACGTCGACAACCGCGGGCAGGACGAACCTCCGGCGCCATGCGGTACGAGGCCATCACGAGGCACGAGGCCTTGCGGCATGAGGCCTTGCGGCACGGTCGGCATGTCTGGAGGATTGCACAGCCGGCTCGATGGCATCGTCCGGTTGTCCGTCACTTGCGCAACTATGCAACCACTGCTACGATCCGGGCATGAGACCGACCGGAGAGCGTGGCGACGAGCGGTATCGCCTGCACGCGGACCTGTGCAAGGTCCTGACCGACCCGAAGCGGCTGATGATCCTGGACTCGCTCCGCGGCGGCGACCGGTCGGTCGGCGACCTCGCCATGCGGATCGGGGTCGCGCTGCCCAATGCGAGCCAGCACCTCGCGGTGATGCGCAATGCCGGCCTTGTCGATGGGCGGCGCGTGGGCACGACGATCGTCTACCGGCTCGCCGAACCGACGATCGTGGAGGCCTGCGACGTCGTTCAGCAGATCGTCGAGCGCCGCATGGCGTTCCGGCCGGGCAGCCTGAAGCGATCGCCGGATGAGCCGGCCGTCCAGACGAACCAGAGGTGACACGATGACCGCGCTGTCGAGCTACACGTTCGGGACCCGCCTCCGAGGCTCGATCGGCGAGGTCCGGCCGCGGGTCGAGGCGGTCCTCAAGGCCGAGGGCTTCGGCGTCCTGACCGAGATCGACGTCCAGGCCACGATGAAGGCGAAGCTCGGCATCGACCGGCCGCCGTATCTCATCCTCGGTGCGTGCAACCCGACGCTGGCCCACCGGGCGCTCGAAGCCGACCCGTCGGTCGGCGCCCTCCTGCCCTGCAACGTCGTCCTGCGCCAGGACGGGCCTGAGACGATCGTCGAAGCCATGGACCCGATGGCTGCGCTGGGCATCGTCAAGCGCGTCGCCGTCCGAGCCGTGGCCGAGGAGGCCAAGGCCCGCCTCGAACGCGCGATCGAGACCCTCGGGGAGCCCGCCTAGCCGCGCGAACGCGATCCCATCCCGACGGCGCCGTCCCCGCCGCTTTCACCTTCCGATCCTGAAGCGTTGGAGTCGACCGTGTCCGTCAAGACCGCATCCATCACCCTGCAGGGCGGGGATCTCCGCTTCGTCGCCCGTTCCGGCAGTGGCCACACGCTGATCCTCGACGATGGCCGGAGCGACACCGGCATGCGCCCGGCCGAGCTGATCCCGATCGCCGTCGCCGGCTGCACCGCCATGGACGTCATCTCCATCCTGCGCAAGAAGCGCCAGGCTGTATCCAGCTACGAGGTCCGGGCGAGTGGCGAGCAGCAGGACGGTCACCCGAACGCATTCGCCCGGATCGACATCGTCCACGTCGTCGAGGGCGAGGCGATCGACGTCGAGGCCGTAGGGCGGGCGATCGAGCTCTCCGCGACGAAGTACTGCGCGGTCGGGGCGACCCTCTCGACCGGGATGACCGAGATCCACCACGCCTTCCTCGTGCGAGACGCGAACGGCGACGAGCGGATGGCCGAGGTCATCGTGACCGGCCCGTTCGAGACCGCGGACGCCCTTGGGACGCGTTCGGCTGGAACCGAAGCGCTCTCCGTCTAGATCGCCAGCACGCTCCGTGAGTGCCGTTCCTCTTTCCGGGGCACCGACGCACCTCGCTGGTACTGCCACGAGCTTCGGGTCGCAGGGCGGAGGTATCCTTCCCGAGACTCGATGAGCGAGCACGCCGCTCGCTCGCGCAGTCCTGGACCACGACCATCTGGAGTCACGGCGCGGACCCCAGGGAGGTGCAGCTCATGTCGTTGCTCAAGCGGGTCGAGCGAGCGCAACAGCGAGCCGTCGCCCCGAATGGCGGCGCACTCGCACCCGTCCAGCCTCCGGCTCCGCCGAACGCGGGTCGGGTCGGAGCGCGGGAGGAGTTGTTGCGCGACATCAGGCTTCGCCTCCAGGGCGAGGTCATGAGCGCCTTCGACTCGCTGCTCGACGTCGCCGATCCGGCTGAGCTCCTCGGCAAAGTCGAGGCGATCGTCGACCGGATCATCCGGGTGCACGGGTTCGCCGTGACGCATGACGAGCGTTTGCGCCTGGTCGAGGGGATGGCCGACGAGCTGACGGGCTTCGGGCCGCTCGAGGCGTTCCTTCGCGACGAGACGATCACCGAGGTCATGGTCAATGGCCCGAAGCACATCTACATCGAGCGGGGCGGGAAGATCCAGCGCGTCGAGAGCGCCTTTCTGAGCGACGAGCACGTGCTGCGGATGATCGACCGGATCATCACCCCGATGGGACGGCGGATCGACGAGTCGAGCCCGAGGGTCGACGCCCGCCTTCCCGACGGCTCGCGGGTCAATGCGGTCATCGCACCGCTCTCGCTCGTGGGACCGGTGATCACTGTCCGCAAGTTCGCTGCCAAGCCGTTCATGGTTGACGACCTCGTCCGCTTCGGCACGGCAACGGCCGAGATGTTCGACTTCCTGAAGGCCTGCGTCGAGGCCCGACTCAACCTCTTCGTCTCCGGCGGCACCGGCTCGGGCAAGACCACGACGCTCAACGTCCTGTCCTCGTTCATCCCCGAGGATGAGCGGATCATCACGATCGAGGACGCCGCCGAGCTGCAGCTCCGCCAGATGCATGTCGTGACGCTCGAGGCGCGCCCGGCGAATCTCGAGGGCGAAGGCGAGATCACGATCCGCGATCTGTTGCGCAACGCCCTGCACATGCGCCCCGACCGGATCATCGTCGGTGAGTGCCGCTCGGGCGAGGCCCTGGACATGCTCCAGGCCATGACGACGGGCCAGGCGGGCTCGCTGTCCACCGGGCACGCGAACAGCCCGCCGGACATGCTCCGCCGGCTCGAAACGATGGTACTCATGACCGGCTATGAGCTGCCGCTGCGGGCGATCCGCGACCAGATCGCCTCCGCCGTCGACCTGATCGTTCATAC
>JBGPFS010000071.1:0-10748 GCA_041483455.1 Candidatus Limnocylindria bacterium
CCTGCTGGTCGAGGCGGAACGCGCCCGCGAGCTCGGCCTCCGTCCGCTCGCCCGGATCGTCTCGACCGCGGTCGCCGGCGTCGACCCAGCGGTCATGGGCGTTGGCCCGGTGCCGGCCTCGCGCAAGGCGCTCGAGCGGGCCGGGATCGAGGCGGCCGACCTCGACCTGGTCGAGCTCAACGAGGCGTTCGCCAGCCAGTCGGTCGTGTGCATCGACGAGCTGGGCCTTGACCCGGCCAAGGTGAACGTCAACGGCGGCGCCATCGCCCTCGGCCATCCGCTCGGGATGAGCGGTGGCCGGCTCATCACGATGCTCGTCCACGAGCTCCGCCGGACCGGCGGTCGCTACGGCCTGGCCACGATGTGCATCGGAGTGGGGCAGGGGATCGCGACGGTCGTCGAGCGACTCGACGGCTGAGCGATCGCCCCGACCGCCCCAGCGGCCGACGGTCCCAGCGGCCGCCCGCCCGGCTCCGTCGGGGCCGCCGTGGCGGGTTTCGACGGAGCCCTTGTCGAAACCCGCGGACCTGCGTACGATGCGGGGACCTCGCTCCCCCGTCGCCCCATGAGGATGCCAGTCCGATGCTCGAGACCCAGCCGACCACGCTCAGCCTCACCGATGCCGCCGCCTCGAAGCTCCGCGAGCTGACGAAGGAAGAGACGAACCCCGCGGTCGGCCTGCGTGTCTACGTCTACTCGGGCGGCTGCTCCGGCTACAAGTACGGGATGATGATCGAGGACGCGCCCACGGCCGAGGATCGGTCGCTCGAGCTCAACGGCGTCAAGGTCTACGTCGACGGCAAGAGCATCGATCTGCTCAAGGGCTCGGAGATCGACTACATCGACACGCTCATGGGCGCCGGCTTCACGGTCAACAACCCGAATGCGGTGTCCGGCTGCGGCTGCGGCTCGAGCTTCCGGACGGCCGAGAACGAGGGCTCGCCCCGGGCCTGCTCGCACTGATCGCCGGGCCGGCCTGACGCCGGGGCCGCACGAGGCACGAGGCCGCCGGTTCGCCCGGCGGCTTCTCGATTCCGGTGGCTGCCACAGGCCGGTCCGGCTCGTAGACTGGGCGACGATGGAGTTGCCGCTCTTCCCACTCCACACGGTCCTCTTCCCGGGCGTCGAGCTGCCGCTCCACGTCTTCGAGGAGCGCTACCGGGCGATGGTCCGGCACTGCCTGAAGGCCGACGTTCCGTTCGGGGTGCTCCTCATCCGCGAGGGCCGCGAGGTCGGCGAGGGCAGCCTCTCGATGGCGACGATCGGGACGATCGCCGAGATCCGGGAGGCCGCCCGGTACGCCGACGGCCGCTTCGGCCTGGTCGTCGTCGGTGGCCGGCGGTTCCGGGTCGAGAGCGTCACCGTGGGCCGCGAGCCGTACCTGGTGGGTGAGGTCACGGAGTTGCCGGAAGCGATCGGCGACGCGGGCCGGGCTCGCCGGCTGACCGATCGGGTGACCGCCCGATTCATCCGCTACCTGACACTCCTCCAGCCGACGGACGGCGAGGATGCCGACGAGCTCGACGTCCGGGTCGAGGTCGACGTGATCGCGGAGGACGACGAGCCCGGGGACAAGCCCGCCGACGAGGCAGAGCGCGAACCGACGACCAAGTCCAGCGCCGCGGCTTCGGCCGGCAGCCGCGGTCAGGCCGACGACCGAGCCGAGCAGCTCGACGAGATCGCCCGGGAGATCGCCATCCCGGACGATCCGTCAGCCCTGTCGTACCTCCTCGGTGGGATCGTCCAGGTCGACCAGCGGCGCCGGCAGGCACTCCTCGAGGCCGTCAGCGCGGTCGACCGGCTCGAAGGCCTGCTCGTTCTCATCGACCGCGAGATCGTCCTGCTCGAGCGCCGCCTGCGCACCTACCAGGTCGATCCGCGGCTGGCGATGGCCCGCCGGAACTGAGGTCCTGGGGATGACGTCGGCCCGAAGGTCAGCCCAGGTCTGCCTTGACGAGCGTCGAGTGACCGCCGACGATGCCGTCGACGGTGGCGGGCATGCTGCCGGGCCTTGAGGGCGGTGCGATGGTCGGCCTGGTCCTTCTGTCTCTTCCATTCGCTGCGATCGCGGCGTGGTCCGGTCGACTCTGGGCTCTCCCGCTCCCCGTGGTCTTCTGGGTCGGCGTGGCCTGGCTCGAGAGCCTCGGGATCCTGCCGGGAGCGACGAGCCTGGGAGCCGCGCTCATCGCTGGGATCGTCGGGGCCGTCTTCGCGGGGGTCGGCTTGGCGGTGCACCCTCGCTTGCGTCCCCACGCCGCCTGACCACCACCGCGGATCGGCGTGCGACCCAGCTCGCGCTGCGGTCAGCGGGCCTCGAACGACCGCTTCGAGAGGCCGTAGGCATAACCCTCGACCGTGTAGGTCGGGGCGTCGTCCGGTCGCGCCGTCGCCCCGAGTGTGACGAACAGTGGGGCGAAGTGCTCGACCGTGGGGTGGGCGTACGGCATCCCCGGGGCCCGGTTCCGGAAGTCGAAGAGCGCGTCGAGGTCGCCCCGGTCCAGGGCCTCGGTCGCCCAGCGGTCGAACTCGATCGACCAGGTCGGCGCCCCCGGCTTGCCCAGGAAGTACTCGTGGATGAACGGCAGGCCGTGGGTCATGAAGCCGCTCCCGACGATGAGCACGCCCTCGTCCCGCAGCGGCGCCAGGCGCTGCCCGACGGCGAACAGGTGCTCGGGATCGAGGTCAGGCATCGACAGCTGGAGGACCGGGATGTCTGCGGCCGGGAACATCGCCTTGAGCGGGACCCAGGCGCCATGGTCGAGGCCGCGCATCGGTCGCTCGAGGACGGGTTCGCTCGCCGGCATCAGGCCTTTCACCTTCGCCGCGAGGTCGGGCGCGCCGGGCGCGTCGTAGGTCATCTCGTAGTAGTGCTCCGGGAACCCGAAGAAGTCGTAGACGAGCGGCACGCGCGCGGTCGCGCTGATCGCCAGCGGGGCGGTCTGCCAGTGAGCGCTGACGATCAGGATCGACGAAGGCCGAGGCAGGGAGCCGGCCCACGCGCCGAGCTCGCCCATCCAGAGCTCGTCCTCCAGCAGGGGCGGCGCGCCGTGGCCCAGGTAGAGCGCGGGCATCGGCCGGATGGAGTCGGCGGTGGCGGTGGGATCCACGGGGGACGACCTCCGAAGGTGTCGATCAGGGACCGGCTACTCGCTGAAGCGCTCTTCCTTCCAGGGATCGGCGTCGTTGTTGTAGCCGTAGCGCTCCCAGAAGCCCAGGCTGTCGTGGTCGAGGAACTCGAGGCCGCGGATCCACTTGGCGCTCTTCCAGAAGTAGCGCTTCGGGACCAGGAGCCGGAGCGGGTAGCCGTGCTCGGGCTCGAGCGGCGCTCCGCCGAACGTGTCGGCGAGGAGGACGTCGTCGTCGTCGAGCACCGTCAGCGGCAGGTTCGCGGTGTAGCCCTGCTCGCAATGGGCCAGGACGTGGGTCGCCGTCGAGCGGACCCCGGCGAGCGCCAGGATCTCCTGGATCGGCACGCCCTCCCAGCCCGTGTCGAGCTTCGTCCAGCGGGTGACGCAGTGGATGTCGGTCGTCACCTGCTTGCGGGGGAGCTCCTTGAACTGCTCCCAGGACAGGCTGAGCGGGCTGTCCACGGCACCGAAGACGCGGAGATCCCAGGTCCGGAGGTCGGTCTTCGGAACCGAGCCGTAGTGAAGGACCGGGAACTTGTCCGTCTTGTACTGACCGGGCGGGATCCGGCCGGCGATCGTCGGGTCCATCGTCCTTCCTCTGAACAGCCGCTCGAACATGCTGGTGGGCCCCGTGCGCTGGCGCCGTCCGGGGCCATCCTGCCACACCCGGGCCGAGCGGCCAGGGATCGTCAGCCGCCTCCCGGCTCCGCCCGCAGGACCCACGTCGCGGACGACGCGTCCGCCAGCAGAGGAACGAGACGCCGGCCGTCCACCGCGGCGGGCGCGGAGATCTCGAACGGGGTGAAGCGCTCGGCGGGCAGGTCGCCTCCGCTGTGCAGGAGGATCTGACCCGGCGCGGGCGAGTCGCCCTCCGGGATGAGCCCCGCGGGATCGATGCTGGCGATCCGGGAGAGCGGCAGGCCGAGGTCCACCGCGAGCCTGGGGCGGACAGGCGTCGGGACGACCAGGAGTGCCGCGCGGCCCAGGTCCGGCAGCGGTGCGTCGCCTGGCCAGGCGACGATCCCCGGATACCGGGCGACCTCCGTGCGGAGCACCGTCAGGGAGGCGTCGGCCGACCGGGTGAATGCCCTGGCGCGGGCGATCTGGTCGATCGTGTCCCCGTCGAGTGGCCCGATCCGTGGCGCTGCCAGGAGTGCGAGGACCGCCGCGACGACCACGCCGGACATGTCGAGTCGCCGCCCCGATCCCGACAGGCGCCGAACCGGACCGCCGAGGTGCGCGAGCGTGGCGGGCGCGACGAGCCAGCCGATGGCCACGGCGCCGCCGAACCGGAGGACGAGCTCGATCGGAACGAGGTAGCGCGGGTCGACGAACAGCCGCCGCGCCGCGAGGAACAGGAGGAACGCGGCGACCCCGGGCCCGAGCGCGGTCAGCCCGACGAGCAGGGCGGCCCGGCGACGCCGGACCAGCCAGGCGAAGCCGACCAACGCCGCGAGCGACATCAGGGGCATGCGGAGGGCGACCTTGACGATGTCGGTCCCGGTGGCGACGACGCTCGAAAGCTGGCCGATATGGCCCGCTGAATACCGTGCCGACACGGCTGCCCAGTAGAGCGGATCGCCGGTCAGCAGCCAGTCGTGGAGGAGCATCACCGGCAGGGCGAGGAGTCCGAGCCCGATCCAGCCCACGCCATTCGGCAGCGATCCGCCGATCGGCCGGGGGCCGATCCGGCGGGCGACGAGGACGACGAGGGCCAGCCCTACCACGAGGAGCGTCTCGAGGCGGGCGAGCGAGGCGATCGCGAGCAGGGTCCCGGCCAGGGACCACCGCGGACGGGAGGCCGTCACGGCCAGCCCCGCCGCGAACCAGCCGGCCAGCGCCCACACGAGGCCCAGGCCCCAGGCCGTCTCCAGGAGCATGCTCGGCGAAGCGATCAGCGTCGCCGCCAGGGCGGCCGCTGCGGCCGGGCCAGCCAGTCTGCCGGCCAGCCATGCTCCGAGGGCGACCGCGAGGCCCCACGCCCCGATCGTCACGACCGACACGCCGCTCCAGCCCAGCAGGCCGTGGGCGATGCCATCGACGAGTGTCAGGAGCGGCTTGGGGGTCGTGCCGAGCGACTCGACGAGCCGGTGACCTTCGACGATCCGCTGGAAGTGAAGGACGCTCGAAGCCGTGTCGTAGGCCAGCGGCGCGTGGGACATGGGCTGGACGATCGCGAACGCGACGCCGGACGCGACCAGGAAGACCGCGCTGAGCCCGATCGCGGCGAAGGCGCGGACGTGACGATCGAGCATCCCGGCGAGTATAGGCAGGCGGGTCGTCGGCTATCCTTCGCGGCGTGACCGAGATCGATCGCCGCGCCAGCCCCGCGGAGCGTCCCCACGTCGTCGTCGTGATGCCCGCCTACAACGCGGCCCGGACGCTCGAGCGGACGTACTCCGATATCCCCCACGACCTCGTCGACCAGATCATCCTCGTCGACGACGTGTCGAAGGATGAGACCGTCGTGATCGCGCGCCAGCTCGGCCTCGACGTGATCATCCACCGCCAGAATCGCGGCTACGGCGGGAACCAGAAGACGTGCTACGCGGCGGCCCTCGAGGCTGGCGCCGATGTCGTCGTGATGCTCCACCCCGACTACCAGTACGACGCCACCCGGATCCCGGCCCTCATCGCGCCGATCCTCGAGGGCCGGGCCGACCTGATGCTCGGCAGCCGGTTCCTGGGTGACCCGCTCGCCGGCGGGATGCCGCGCTGGAAGTACATCTCGAACCGGTTCCTCACCGGGCTCGAGAACCTGGCCTTCGGGCTCCACCTGTCCGAGTACCACACCGGCCTGCGGGCCTATAGCCGGCGGCTCCTAGAGGCCATCCCATACGAGCTCAACAGCGACGACTTCGTGTTCGACCAGGAGCTGATCGCCCAGGTCGTGGCAGCCGGCGGCCTGAACATCGGGGAGATCGCCGTCGCGACGAGGTACTTCGAGGAGGCCAGCTCGGTCGGCTTCCGGCGCAGCGTCGTGTACGGCCTGTCCACCCTCCGGGTCGTCGCCCGCTTCCTGCTCCACAACTCGCGCCTCCGCCGGACCCCGAAGCTGACGTCCCGGCGTCCCCCGCGGGCCTGAGATGACGATCCGACCCGGGGCGCTGCTCCGCGGAGCGCTCGGGGTGGCGATCTCGATCGCGGCGATCGCGTTCACGTTGCGGGGCGTCGACCTCGCCGAGACGTGGGCGATCCTGCGCGGGGCCGCTCCCGGCTGGCTCGCGGTCGCCCTCGGCCTCTTCGCCCTCGACGTCCTCATCCGGGCCGTCCGCTGGCAGCGCCTCGTCCGGCCGCTCGGCGCGGTGCGCTTCATCCCGATGCTCGGCTACCTGCTCGTGGGCTACCTGGCCAACAACGTCCTGCCGGCCCGCCTGGGCGAGCTCGTCCGGAGCCACTACCTGGGTGACCGCGAGGGGATCAGCCGGGCGAGCACGCTCGGGACGGTCGTCGTCGAGCGGGTGGTCGACATCGCCGTGGTGGTCGCGATCGGGGCCGCCGCGATCCTCGTCCTGCGGGTCCGCGGCGTGGTCGCCAGCGCCGTCCTCGTCGGCGCCGCGCTGACCGCCCTCCTCGTTGTCGGCCTGGCGATCGGGATCGTCGCCCACCGGCTGCCCGGCGCCGAGCGGATCGCCACCTTCGCCGAACGCTGGCCGCAGGTCCGGCGCGCCGTCGGCCGGCTGCGGGGCGGCCTCGCGGTCGCCGGGCGGCCGCGCACGCTCGCCGAGGCGCTCGGCCTGAGCGTCGCCGCCTGGTCGGTCACGACCCTCGCCTTCGCGGCGGTCGGCCAGGCGATCGGGCTGGAGCTGCGGATCGCCGATGCGGCCCTCGTCGCCTCGGGCGTCGCGCTCGCGACGGCGATCCCGTCCGGGCCGGGCTACCTCGGCACGTTCGAGTTCGCGGCCGTGCAGATCGCCGCGGCGCTCGGGCTTCCGCCCGCGCCGGCTTTCGCCCTGGCGCTCCTCGCCCACGCGACCATCCTCGTCCTCACCTCGGTCGGCGGCGCGGTCGCGTTCGTCCGGCTCGGCTGGCGGCGGACGCCGAAAACGCTCGGCGTGGCCGCCGAGGACCGGGTCGAGTCGCCCGACGGCCCGGTCGAGCCTGCGGAGGCCGCCCCGACCCCGTGACCGACTCCGACGAGGGCTTCGCCGAGCTCGCCGACCCGGGCGCCTGGGCGGCCGACGTCGGGCGCCACCTGGCCGAGCTCGGATTCCTCGTCGTCCAGAGCGACCGACCGTCCGCTCCCGGCGGGTCGAACCTCCTGGTCGCGCTGCGCGACGCCCCGACCCTCCTCCACTTCGACCCCGAGCGGGTCACCTACTGGCGCGTCGTCGAGGGGCGCGGCCGGATCGCGGAGCTGGACCGGTCGACGCCGCTGCCCTTCGTGGGGGTCGCCTCGTGGGGGAGCGTCCGGGTCGTCGACCGGCTGGCCGTCGACAACCGGTTCCTGGCGTTCGGTGGCACCCTGCGAGCCGCCGCGCTCGACAAGCATCTGACCGTGGCCGTCCTGAACTCGCCCGGCCCGATCGTCCGGTGGGCCGGCCACAGCCAGGGCTCGGATCCGCTGGCCGGCGAGATCGGGGCGTTCTTCGGGCGGCTGATGGTCCCGGTCGACTTCACGCCGGGTGCGGAGGCCCGCCTGGCGGCGACGCCGCCGCTCGTGCTCTACGCGGCGTTCGTCCGCCGCGGGCACGACCGGCTGCACGCGACGGCGCGGCTCGGCTTGGCCGAGGGGCCGACCGACCGCTTCTTCGTCGCCGAGGCCACCCGGCTGGAGGAGCACGAACCGGCGGCATGGGCGGCCGGCGGATCGCTCATGCGGGAGCTCGGACTCCGGCCCTGATCGGGCGAGCGAAGAATCGAACGGGCCCGCCGTCGCCGGCGGGCCCGTTCTCGGTCGGTCGGTGGTCCGGCTCAGCCGGTCACGAGCCCGGCATCCTTGAGCCATTGCTTGGCGACGGCGGCGATGTCCTTCTTGTCGACCGCGATCTGCTTGTCGAGGTCGGCCAGGGTCGCGGTGTCCATCTTCGCGGAGACGTCGTTGAGGACCTTCTCGAAAGCGGTCTTGTCGACCTTCGCCAGGAGGTCGTTCCGGACCAGCGGCGAGATGTTGTCGGCCGGCTGGGTCGCCTTGTCGTCCTGGAGCAGGATGAAGCCGTTGACCAGGATGTCCGGCTGGGTCGAGCAGAGCTCACCGACGTCGATCGTCTTGTTCTTCAGCGCGTCGGCCATCGGCGTGTCGCACGCGGCGAGCAGGGTCGCCTTCGAGGTGTCGAGCCCGTAGGCGTCCTTGAGCGCCTGACCGCAGACCGGGTTCGTCGGGCAATCGGTCGCGAGGCCGAACTTGAGCTGGGCCTGGACCGCCGTGAGGTCGCTCATCTTCGTGAGCTTGAGCGAGTCCGCGGTCTCCTTGCGGACCACGAAGGCGTTCTGGTCCTGCGCCGGGCTGAAGTCGAGGACGGTGATGCCGCCGCCCTTGCCGTTGAGGACGGCCTGGAGTGCCGCCTGGTTGACCTTGGGGTCCCCGGTCTGGGTGCCGGCCGCGTAGTAGCCGAGGCCGCTGCCGATGTACTCGGGCTTGAGGTCGAACTGGCCCGTCTCGAGCGCCGGTGCGGTCACCTTCCGACCTCCCAGGCCGATCCCGGTCCGGTCGACGGTGTAGCCCTTGGCCTCGAGGGCCTGGGCGTAGATCTCGGCGATGAGCTTGGCTTCGTAGAAGCCGTCCGAGCCGATCTTGACGGTTGGCTTGCTCCCACCCGACGAGCAGGCGCCGAGAAGCACCAGCATCGCCGCCCCGAGAGCGAGCGCGCGGTTCAGCCGCATTGGGTCCATCCTCCTAGCTCCACGCCGCGAGGGTCCGCGGCTGGTACGGCGCACCTTAGCAGGCCCGTCCCTCAGCGCCGTCCGACGATCCTCCCCAGGCGTTCTTCCGCTTCTACGCGGCCGAGGCCTCGCCGGATGTGCGGCCCGGCCGCGCGAGCCCGGGCGAGGTGAGCAGTCGCTCGAGCAGGCCGAAGCCCAGCTCGGTCAGGATCGCCAGGCCGGCCACCAGGACGACCCCGCCGAACACCTGCCCATCGTCGTTCTGGGCGACGCCGTCGACCAGATACCGGCCGAGCCCGCCGAACCCGAAGATCGCGCCCAGGGTCGCCGTGGCGACGATCTGGACCGCAGCCGAGCGGATCCCGCCGACGACGACCGGGAGAGCGATCGGCAGCTCGACGCTGAACAGGATCTGGCGCTCTCGGAGCCCCATCCCGCGGGCGGATCCGCTGAGCTCGCGGTCGATACCCTGGATCCCGGCGTAGGCGTTGACGAGGATCGGCGGGATGGCCAGGACCACCATCGCGACGAGGGTCGGGGCGACGTAGAAGCCCCATTGCGGGTCGATCGCGGCGGTGACCGGATAGACGATCGCGATGGCCGCCAGCGAGGGCAGCGCCCGTCCGAGGTTCGAGGCGTTGATCGCCAGGCCGGCGCCCCGGCCGGTATGCCCGATCAGGAGACCGATCGGCAGGGCGATCGCCAGGGCGATGACGAGCGAGGCGCTCGAGATCGCGACGTGCTCCCCCAGCCGGGCCGGGATCCCGTTCGGGCCCGCCCAGTGGACCGGATCCGACAGCCACGCGACGATCGCGCCGACCAGGTTCATACCGGCGTCTCTCCGCCGCCGAGCCCGGCCGGGGCCCACGGGGTGAGGATCCGGCCGACCCGGACGAGGATCAGGTCGACCGCGATCGCGAGCAGGATCGAGGGGATCGCGCCGGCGTACATCTCGGTCGGGAAGTGGAGGTGGTAGCCGGTCAGGATGAAGTAGCCCAGCCCGCCGAAGCTGTCGCCCAGGGTAGCGGTGATCGTCACCAGTCCGATCGTCGAGACGCTGGCGAGTCGGATCCCGGCCACGATGAGCGGGATGCCCAGGGGCAGCTCGACCCGCCACAGGCGCTCGCCCCGCGTGTAGCCCATCCCCTCCGCGGCCTCGATCACGTCCGGGCCTGCGGCGTCGAGGCCGGCGACGATGTTCCGGACGAGGATCACCAGCGTGTACATGACGAGCGGGATCTCGACCGTCACGAGCGTGATCCCCGTGATCGAGACGAGGGCCGAGAAGACGGCCAGGCTTGGGATCGTGTACAGGATCCCGGCCAGCGCGGTGATCGGCGGCGCGACGATCCGCTGGCGGACCGACCAGATCGCCAGGCCGAACGAGATGGCGAAGCCGATCGCGACCGCCATCGCCGCCAGGAAGAGGTGCTGGCCCGTGCGGCCCGCGATCGCCCCGGCGTGGTCGAGGAGCCAGGCCCAGTCGATCACCGCGGGGCCTCGTCCTGGAGCTGGGCCGCGATCAGGCCGGCCGTCACCAGCCCCCGGACCCGGCCCGTCCGGTCGACCACGATCCCGGCCTGGACGTCCGCGTCGAGGAGGAGGGAGAGGGCATCCTTGAGCGTCGTGCGCCGGTCGAGGAACGGCGATGACGGCACGGCCAGGTCAGGCTCCAGCCGCTCACCTTCGCGGAGCAGACCGGCCGCGATCCAGCCGATCGGTCGGTCGGCGGGGTCGACCAGGAGCAGGTAGCCCGTCCCGACCGGGTCGGCTGCCACCCGTCGCCGGGCGTCGCCG
>JBGPFS010000072.1:0-10713 GCA_041483455.1 Candidatus Limnocylindria bacterium
ATGGCCTACCGGATCGCGGACGCGCCGCCGACCCGTCTGGTGCGCCCCAGGTCCGTGATCCCGGTGGCTCGCCGCATCGCCCCGGCCGCTGATGCCGCCGGAAGCACTTCTCGCCCGGATGCCCGCCGACTGGTCGCCGCCTCGCTCTCGGCGCTGGTGCCGGGCCTCGGCCAGCTCCTGGACGGTCACCGCCGTCTCGGCCTGGCGCTCGGGATCCCGGTCCTGGCCATCGCGGCGGTCGCCGGGCTGATGATCAGGGGCACTCCCCCGATGCGGCTCCTTGCCTGGGTTGTCGCGCCGAGCACCCTCGACGCGCTCCTCGCGCTCAACGTCGCGCTCCTCGGCTGGCGCTTGTTCGCGGTCGGCCACGCCTTCTTCGACCGCCGGCACCGGACGTTTCCCGGGCGAGCTGGGATCATCGGCGTGCTGGTGATCGCCATGTTCGTGGTCATCCCGCATGCGGCTGCCTATTACTACGGCTCGATCGCGCGCGAGGCCTTCGGCCAGTTCTTCAGCGGCACCGATCCGGCCAGCTCGGTCCGGGGCGGCGCCGCGCCGGCCAGCCACGCCCCCGCGCCGGGGCCGAACGAGCGCTTGAACGTTCTCCTGCTCGGGCTCGATGCGAACCCCCAGCGCGACCACGCGCTGACTGATTCGATGATGGTGGCGTCGATCGACCCGGTCCTTGGCACGGCCTCCATCGTGTCCATCCCACGGGACCTCGTCGGCGTGCCGCTCGGCGACGGGCGGACGTTCGGCCCGAAGCTGAACTCGCTCCTCAGCTACGCCACGCTGCACCCCGGCCAGTTCCCGAAGGGCGGGCTGCACACGTTGGAGGACGCGGTCGGCACGCTGCTCGGCATCCGGATCGACTACTTCGCCACGCTCGACCTCAATGGCTTCATCAAGCTCGTCGATGCCGTCGGGGGCGTGGACGTGATGGTCGATGAGAGCTTCTTCGACCCGATGTACGACGGTTGGGACGGGACCTCCTACCACTTCGGGCCTGGCTGGCGGATCAAGGCCGGCCTGCAGCATCTCGACGGGGTCAACGCGCTCGCTTATGCCCGATCCCGCTACGCAGTCGGCGGGAGCGACTTCAAGCGGGCCGCCCGCCAGCAGCAGATCCTCGTCGCCCTGAAGCAGAAGCTGACCAGCGGGGGCAGCATCCTCCTCCAGCTTCCGCAGCTGCTGCGCACGCTGGGCGACATCGTTCGGACGGACCTCCCACCGGACCGTCTGCCCGACCTGGCCGGCTTGGCCGACACGCTCGACGCGTCCAAGGTCGTCCGGGTCGTCATCGGGCATCCGCTCGTGAAAGGTGGCACGCGGGCCCCCTACGGCTCCGTGCAGATCCCGGACCTCCAGGCGATCCTGACGATGGCGAAGCTCGCGTTCCCACCGGTCGGCACGCCGCCCGCGACGTGGCCGCCCGCGAGCGCGATACCGGCGACCGCGCCGAGCCCGAGCCCGAAGGGCTGAGGCCGCCGGCCCGCACATGAGCGAGCTCCTGGCGGGCGCGGAGTACCATCGCCGGGACCGCACGCCACCCAGTGGCCCGCATCTCGAGGAGCACCATGGAAGGGCTCTCGCCGCTTCACCTCATCGTCATCCTCGTGGTGGCACTGATCGTCCTCGGCCCGGGCAAGCTGCCGGAGACCGGTGCGGCCCTCGGGCGGGCAGTACGTGAATTCCGCCACGGGATGACCGACGACGTCCGGGCGCTGACCACGGCGAGCCCGGGAGACTCGGCCGCCGGCGACGCGACCCCGGCGGGCCCTTCGACGCAGGCGCCCTGAAACGGTCGCGGGCCCCGCGGGCCCAGCGGCCCGGCCGCGCCCGAGCGCGGTCCTACGACCTGGAGCGTCTCGTCGACACGAACCAGGCGATGGCGACGAGCCGGTGGACAACGGTGCGCCCGGGGGTGACGCGCCGACCCTCACGGCGGTCGGCGGCCGGTGACCGTCAGGTGGGCCGCCCCGCCGCAACGGACCCGCCATCCGGCCGACGCTCTGCGGTAGCGCTCGCGAAGTCCGGCGGTCGCGACCTCCCACCCACACCAAGGTGAGCCTTCAGAACCTGGTCGCAGGCACGCCGCGCCCGTCCCGTCGAGGCCGGCGGACGGAGTCGGTCAGCGACGGCGATGGCCCGCCAGGTGGCTGGGAGGCGCTGCTTCTCCAGGGCCTCAGAAGTTGAAGATAGCCTGCTGCTCGCTCCCGTCCGGGAACCGCAGGATCAGCTCCCGTTCGGTCCCGGCCAAGGCCCTCTCGGTCCTCCAGACGTAGGTATACCGACCGGTCTTCGTGTTGTAGGTGAGGCGGCCGCTCGTGGGGGTCTCCGACGCCCCGACCTTCGACACCGGATAGCCCGGTGCGAAGATGTCGAGTCCGCGGTTGCCGCCCAGGCTGAACGTCACGTCGATCGAGCGCCCGGCCGTGACAGTGTTCTCAAGAGGCGGATTGTTCACCGGCGGGAAGAAGAAGGACGGATCCTTCCACGCGACGATGGTCGTCCAGCTCTGGCCGATCGCGTACCCGGTCGACCCCGGCTCCACGCCCTGGAACGGGAACTCGCTCGAGTCGAAGAAGTAGCTCCACTGGCCGGCGCTATCCGGCACGGCGGCAGGGTAACCCCAGTACCCGCTGCAGCCCATGCCCATGTGGAACCCGACCGGCGCGTCCGCCCGTCCGCTGATCGTGTCGGTCGCCGGGTCCACGGCCTCCACCGTCAGGTAGTCGACGGTGATCGTGCGCGTACTTCCCGCCACGTCCGTCGCGGTGAGGACGTCACGCGCTTCGATGCCGACCGTGCTCTTCAGGTCGAAGAGCGCCATCGTCGGGCGGGGGAGCGTCCCGGTCGGCTGGGTCCACATGTCGAGGCGCATGCAGTCGCCGCTGAAGACATTCGTGGTCGAGACCGTGATCGGGGCGAGTGTCGTCTCACCGCGGGTGATCGTCAGGATCACCGGGCCCGCGGTGAAATCGGCGGCCCATACACGGTCGGCCGCCGGATCGACGAACATCTGGGGCATCGGTGCGAGCGATGCCGCGCTGTCCCCGTCCTCGTCGGTGACGTAGGCCCACGGCTGGCTGCCCGGGCCGATGTCGTACATGCCCGCGAAGTCGGCCGTCCATTCGCCGCCCGGGACCTCGAGGATCGCGGGGTCGTTCCACGAGTAGTCGGACCCGACGGTCAGGAAGCTCCCCGCGGGCACCGTCGCGGTGCCGGCCACCGCGTCGGCGTCGTAATCCGGGAGGTATGCCGCCAGGTTCGGGATGAGCTGCCTCTTGGTGATCGTGACGCCGGCCGTCTTGGCGGCCATCGTCATGACGTCGCCCGGCAAGGGATGGAACGGTCCGGCGGCCAGCTGGAAGTAGACGTTGCCATTGCCCATCGGGAGGAACGTGTCCGTGAAGGGCTCGGGCGCCGCGGTCGTCGTAGCCTTGAAGTCGGGGCTCTCAAGCGTGTCGGGGCGGTCGATGGTGAGCGTCACCGTCACGCCAGCCGGCCAGCCGTAGCCGATCACCTCGAGGGTCTCCAGCCCGAACCCGAACCGCGGCCCGGCCAGGGCATTGATCCCGATCTCTGTGCAGTCGCCTTCGCTGTCGCACTGCGACGCAGTGGCGCGATCCATCACGCGGAGGTCGTACGGTGGCAGAGAGGTGTTGAAGTCGGCGATCCAAGCCCCCTTGTTTACCGTGAGGCCGTCCACGGACGCACCGATGCCCGCGTGATCTGTGGACACCGAAACGGTGGCCACCGAATCCGACGTCCCCCAGATCGTGTTCGCGACCAGGTCGTACCCGACGATGGCGAGATTCGCGACCACGAGGCTCTTCGACAGAGCGTTGTCGTCAGTCACCGTGATGGTCTGGCCCGGGAGGACGTCCCATGGGTTCGCCTGCTCGCTCGGGTCAAGGAAGAGATCGAACCCGTCCACCGAGCATGCGTCCGTGACCGGGTACGCCGCGCTGCCGCCCCTGCCCGTGAGTGTCACCGTGACCGGACATGCGAAGCCCCAGCCGGAGACCCGATCGTCGGAGATCGAGGCGTTGAAGCTGCGCTCGTCCTGGCCGGAGACGCCGGCAGGCGCGATGCCAGCCAGGGTCATCGTCAACGAGGTGGTCGCGACCAGTACGAAGGCACGCCGCAGCGGTCTCGGTGCATTCATGGCGTCCATCCCCATACCACCGACCGCGGGCCTCGCGTGTGGCATGCCCCCGATCCCACACTCGGGTCGGTCCTGCTATCGGCTCGGGCGCCCTCGGGCGATGCGCTCCAGGGGCGCTCGACGCCTCCCGCGATCCCCGACGGTATGCGCGTCCCTTCGCAGGGCGGAAGAGCCGTCCGGCAGGTGAAGAGCTGAGAATCTGGGCGGACCGGTGTCCGCCAGCACCGCCATCGCTACTCGAGCGGACCCCGGAAGGCCGCCGTACCGCGAACTGGCACGAGAGGTGGCACGCGAAGTCGCACCGCCCGGAATCGAGAAGCCCTCGGAAGGGATCCGAGGGCTTCATTCGTGCGTGAAGCGGTGGCCCGCCCGGAGGGATTCGAACCCCCGACCTACTGATCCGAAGTCAGTCGCTCTGATCCACTGAGCTACGGGCGGGTGCGGACCGCCATTCTACCCGCCGGAACCGGTCGCGCCGCCGGCCGGGATGGGCCGGACGCACCGGATGAGCTTCGCCGTGTAGCCAGCGCCGTCCTTCGTCCCGAAGACCGTCGCCCGGTCGCCGACCTTGAGGTCGCCGATCGTCACGGCGCGGAGGCGGACCCGGACCTTCGTGTCGGCGGTGACCGCGAACGTGGTGCTCACGCCGTCGGCGCCCTTGACCGTGATCGACGAGGCGCTGACGGCCGTGATCTGGCCGCGCTCCGCGTGGATCGCCACCGTGGTGCCGTCGGGTCGGAGGACGGTCAGGTCGCCGCGGAGGACTCGGCCGAGGGCGGCGATCCGGGCTCGCAGGGTGGCGGGGGCGGCGGTGTCGCTCGACCCCAGGCCGAGATCCGCGATCGCGGGGGCGTCGTTCGCGAGGTCGCCGGCGGTCGAGGCGCCGGCGCTCGTGGCACCGGCGGCAGCGGCCGCGGATGGCGGCCGGGAGGACTGGGCGGCCGAGATGGCCGGGACGGCGACCGCGGCGACAAGGCCGAAGGCGAGGACGACCGTCACGGCGCGCCGAGCGCCGAACCGGCGGATGGGATCGAGCATCATGGTGCTCCTTCGTACTGGCGGCGGGGGTGCGGGAACTGGCCCGCGGGAGGGTGCCGATCCGCCACCGCCCCGACTGTGCGGGCCGGGGTGCGGCCGTGGCCATCGTGCGGCGGTAACCGCGGGTAAAGGCGCCGTAAGGCCCTGCACAGGCAGCCGGCCGCCTGGACACGACACCGGATATAGTGTCGAAGCGTTGGGCGCCCCGAGATCTTGATCCAGGCGAGAAGATCCTGCCAACGACGGCCGTGAGGGCTCCGGAGGAGAAGAAGCTGTCATGGGGCGTCGCATCCTGCCTCGGGGCACCCATCTCGTCGGTGTCGCCCTTGCCCTCATCCTCAGCGGATGCACGACCGGAACCGCCCCGACCTGGACGTACCCGCCGGCGCCGAGCCAAGGGGCGATTGCGTCCATCGCCGCGTCGCCCTCACTGGCGCCCTCGTCGAGTCCGACGCCTGCCCCCAGCGAGACTTCGGCTCCCTCGCCCTCGCTCGCGCCGCCGCCGAGTGCGACGCCTCGGCCGCCCGGCCCTCCCGATCCGGGTGAGCCCGGTTTCAGCGCCGGCACGAAGGCAACGCCGCGCACCATCAACATCGCGGTGACGGACCTGCTGCTCTTCGAGCCCAACGTCGTTTCAGTCCAGCAGGGCGAGACGATCACCTTCCGGATCACGAATGCGGAAAAGGCCGAGCACGAGTTCAAGGTCGGACCGATGAAGGACGTCTTCGACGACCTGCCGAGCACGCCCGAGGTGGCGGGGATCACCCCGGGTTCGACGAGGTCGCTGACGTACACCTTCACGGGGACTGGACCCTATGCGTTCGCCTGTCATGCGCCGGGTCACTTCGAGAACGGGATGTTCGGCTTCGTGAACGTCATCCCGACCAGCCCGTGGATCGGGACCGTCGCCCACCCGCGGATGATCGTCATCCGGATGGACGACCACCTCGAGTTCGTGCCGACCGAGGTCTCCGTCACCCTGGGCGAGACGGTCCTCTTCGTGCTCCCGAATGTCGGCTCGAGCCTGACCCACGAATTCCAGGTCGGACCGGCCGACCGGGTCGCTCTGGACCAGGCTGACGGCCAGATCGTCATCGAGGCCGACAAGATCGAGCCGTTCCACGTCGACTACCTCACCTATACGTTCGGCGGAGTCGGTCCGTACGCGTTCGCATGCCACGAGCCCGGCCATTACGAGGCGGGCATGAAGGGCGTCATCGACCTCACCCCATAGGACCGAGTCGACGATCGCCTGGCGTGAACGGTTGAGCGCGACAACGGACCTCCGGGTCCGCACGTAGCGAACGAGCCGCCGCGCCCGTCTCGGTCGTGTCGGCTACGGGCCGACCACAGGGCAGCGACCGGATCGTCCGGCACCGGCAGGAGGGGGCTCGCAGATGCGCAGGCGGCTCAAGTCCGTGGGCGCGGGAATCCTCGTCGTTGCCGTGACGGCAGGTCTGGTGAACACGACCGGTCTCGTGCGCCTCCCTGGCGGTCCGCTCCGTCTGATGGGCGTGCTGGAGTCGGGGGCGCATCTCCGAACCGGCCTGCCGGTCGGGCACCCCATCTACCTCACCGCACCCAAGCCGGTGGGCGGCATCGAGCTCACGATCGAGCGGATCGCAGTCCAGGGCGCGAGTCCGGGGGTGCGGATCCGGCACGCCTTCGTCGTCACCTCCCAGGCCGAGACCCCGCTGCCCGATCCTGGATCCTGGCTTGGCCGACCGGCCGCTGGGCGCCTGGCCGAGCCTCCCGCCTCGATCTCGCTGCGCGACTGCTGCGAGCCCCAGGATGCGTTCGTGATCGAGTTCGAGCTCGACGATCCTGGGCCGCACACGATCGCCGGGCTGTCGATCGACTATCGCTCGGGCCTCTTCGAGTACCGGACGGTGTTCGACCTCGAAGATCCGAGCCCCCAGGACCTTTCCCCCGTCTGATCGGCGTTCTCGCCCGGGCTCGCGCTGATCGATCGTCGCGCGACAGGCCCGCGCGTCCGAGGCACGATACGGGGGTGATGGCGCACGATCCCCTCTCCGAGCTGCTCGCCTCGGGCGAGCCGATCGTCAGCGACGGCGGCCTGGCGACCGAGCTCGAGCGGCGCGGCAACGACCTCTCCGACCGGCTCTGGTCGGCCCGGCTCCTGCTCGAGGCGCCCGAGGAGATCGTCGAGACCCACCTGGCCTTCTTCCGAGCCGGGGCGCGGATCGCGACGACCGCGAGCTACCAGGCGACGTTCGAGGGGTTCGCCCGGCGGGGGATCGGGCGGTCGGAGGCGGCCGCGCTGATATGCCGGAGTGTCGAGCTGGCGGCCGAGGCGTGCGAGCGGTATCGCGCGGAGGTGGCGCCGCGGGACCCTGGACCCCTGCTCGTCGCCGCCTCTGT
This sequence comes from Candidatus Limnocylindria bacterium, assembly GCA_041483455.1. Classification (GTDB taxonomy): domain Bacteria; phylum Chloroflexota; class Limnocylindria; order Limnocylindrales; family CSP1-4; genus JBGPFS01. Next base: position 7,592 of record JBGPFS010000072.1, read on the forward strand.
CGGCCCGTACGGGGCGATGCTCGCCGACGGCTCCGAGTACCGGGGCGAGTACACGATCGGGGTGGCCGGCCTGCGCGACTTCCACCGCGAGCGTCTGGCAGTCCTCGGTTCGGCGGGGCCGGACCTCCTGGCCCTCGAGACGATCCCCTGCCTGGACGAGGGGCGGGCGCTCGTCGACCTGCTGGCCGCGGCGGACGGGCCGCCGGCCTGGCTCAGCTTCAGCTGCGCGGACGAGACGCGGCTTCGGAGCGGCGAACCGGTCGAGGCGGCCTTCGCGCTCGCCGACGCGTGCGAGCGGGTGGTCGCGGTCGGGGTGAACTGCACGACCCCGGAGCACGTCGCGGGCCTGATCCGCCGCGCGCGGACCGTGACCGCCAGGCCGATCGTCGTCTACCCGAACAGCGGCGAAGGCTGGGATGCCGTGGCGCGCCGATGGGTCGGTCGACCAGGTCCGAGCGTCGACGGCGCGACGGCCACTGGCTGGATCGAGGCGGGCGCGCGGATCGTCGGCGGGTGCTGTCGGGTGGGCCCGGACCGGATCGCGGAGGTGGCGGCGGGCCTGGGCTGAGCCGACGGTCGGTGGCTGGAGCGATCAGGCCCCGGAGGAGGCGCTCGTACCGCCGCCGACGATTCCGAGGACCCTGGCGGCCGCCGCGCGGCCCTGGGCGATGCAGTCCGGCAGGCCGACCCCGCGATAGGCCGCCCCGGCCAGGATGAGCTCCGGCGTTGCCGCGAGGGCGGCGAACGCCCCGGCCACCCGGTCGAGGTGGCCCACGGTGTACTGGGGCATCGCCCCGGGCCAACGGGCCACCCGGGTCAGGATCGGGTCGCCCCGGACGCCGAGGGTGAGCTCCAGGTCCCGCCGGGCGGTCGCCGCGACCGCGTCGTCCGTCCCGGCCAGCAAGCGCTCCTGGTTCGAGCCGATGAACGCCCGGACGAGGACCGTCCCGGTCGGGGCCCGGTCGGCCCATTTCCGCGAGCTGAGCGTGGCCGCACCGATCGAGAGGGGCTCGCCAGCGGCGACGAGGAACCCGTGGCCGACGAGCGGTCGCGGGAACTGGTCCTCGCGGTAGCCGAGCGAGACGACCCCGGTCGAACCGTGGGGGATGGTCCGGAGCGCGACCGCGACCGCCGGCACCACCCCCTCGAGGAGATCCGCCGCGTTCGGCGCCGGAGCGGTCATGACGATCGCCTCGGGGTGGAGCAGCTCGCCGTCGTCGAGCCGGACGACGATCCGACCGCCGGTCCGCTCCAGGCTGGCCGCGGACGTGCCCGTCCGAACCTCGACCGCGCTGAGCCCGCCGATCCGAGCGACGAGACCGTCGACGAGCTGGCCGGTCCCGCCGGCCAGGGTCACGAACGGCGAGGCGGCAGGTCCGCCGCCCGGGCCGTGGTCCGCGCCTCGCCGTGCCCGTCCCGAGGCCAGGCTGGCGAGGAGGAGGCTCCGGTGATCGCGCTCAGCCTCGCGCAGCTGGGGCACGACCCCGAGCAGGCTGAGCTCGTCGATCGGCGTCCCGTAGACGCCGCCGATGAGCGGCCCGGCGAGCCGCGCGACGAGCGCCGAGCCGAGCCGTCGCCGGAGGAACTGACCGACCGCGACGTCGCCGTCGTCACCCGACCGTGGGAGGAACAGGTCGAGCCCCATCCGGAGCTTCTCGAGCGGCGAGAACATCCGGGTCGTCACGAACGGGCCCATCCGGGTCGGCAGGACGAGGCCCATCCCGGCGGGCAGCTCGACGAACCGGCCCCCGGTCCGGACGTGGACCGTCCGGGGTTCGAGCGGTCGGACGAGCGCCTCGCCCAGCCCCAGCTCCCGGGCGAGCTCGATCGCCGCCGGGCGGTAGCTGATGAACGAATCGGGGCCGGATTCGACGAGGAATCCGTCGATCCGCTCGGTCCTGACCTTGCCGCCAAGTCGATCGGAGCGCTCGACGAGGAGCGTCGGGATGCCGGCTCGCCCGAGGGCATCGGCGGCCGCCAGGCCGGTGATCCCGCCGCCGACGACGAGAACGGTCATCGGGACGCCTCGAGCGCGCTGCTCAGGGGACGTACGGGCAGAGCGGATCCGCCTCGAGGATGTCGCCCGTCCAGGCGAACGCCCGGGCCCGCGACCCGCCGCAGCGCTCGAGGTATTCGCAGCGCCCGCAGCGACCCTTGTACTGGCTCGTATCGCGGAGGCCGGTGAAGACCGGGTGCTCGCGGTAGAGGGTCACGATGTCGTCCGTCCGGACGTTGCCGACCGGCAGGGGCAGGAACCCCGACGGGAAGACGTAGCCGTTGTGGGCCACGAACATGATCCCGTTGCCGTCCCGGACGCCGAAGCCTCGCCCGACCGGGCTGGCGGCGATGGCCGCATCGTCGAGGCCCTCGGCCTGCATCCGCTTGACCGCGACCCGCCGGTAGTGCGTCGCCTCGGTCGTCTTGATCGCGAACGGGACCTCCTTCTGACGCTCGTACAGCCAGTGGTTGAGCCGCTCGGAGTCGGCCGGCCCGATCTCCCGGAGGTCCGAGCCACGCCCGACCGAGATGAGGAAGAAGAGGCTCCAGCGGATGATCCCGAGGGTCTTCATCAGCTCGAAGGTCGCCGGCAGGTCGGCCAGCGTCTCATCGGTGACCAGGGTGTTGACCTGCAGCGGCAGCCCGACCTCGTGGGTCCACTCGACGGCCCGGAGGGTCAGGTCGAACGTACCCGGCACGCCGCGGAAGCCGTCGTGCCGGGCGGCGTCGGAGCCGTCGAGGCTGAGCGACATCGTCTGGATCCCGGCCGCCTTGAGCGCAGCGAGGCGTTCCTTCGTCATGTCCGGCGTGGCCGCCGGCGCGAGCGAAGCGCCGATCCCGCGCTCGGTCGCCGCCGAGACGAGCGTCTCGAGGTCCGGCCGGCGGAGCGGGTCGCCGCCGGTGAATACGAGGTGCGGATACGGCTGGCCGAAGCCGGTGACCCGGTCGAGGAGCGTGAAGCCCTCCTCGGTCGAGAGCTCGTCCGGGCTGCGGTCCGGCATCGCCGTCGCCCGGCAGTGCCGGCAGGCGAGGCCGCACGAGAGGGTCGTCTCCCAGTAGACGAGCATCGGGGCGCGGTTGAAGACGTAGCCCTCGGGCCGGACGGCGCCGACGGCGGTCGGGTG
>JBGPFS010000073.1:0-10662 GCA_041483455.1 Candidatus Limnocylindria bacterium
GAGGCGAAGGGCGCGATCATCGGCTGGGGCGACGTCCATACCCGGGCCCACCTCTACCGGGCGATCCTCGAAGGGCTCGCCTATGCGCTCCGGGAGGGACGGGACCGGACCGAGCGGCGGACCGGCACCCGGATCACCGAGCTTCGCATCTCGGGCGGAGGCTCGCGCAGCGCGGCCGCGGTCCAGCTGGCCGCCGATGTGTTCGGGCTGCCGGTCGGCCGACCGCACACGCCCGAGACGAGCAGCCTCGGTGCGGCGATCGACGCGATGGTCGGCCTGGGCCTCCAGCCCGACTTCCCGACCGCCGTCCGCGAGATGACCCGGGTCGTCGAGACGCGCGATCCCGAGCCGGGGACGCACGCGACCTACGACGCGCTCTATCGGGACGTCTACCTGCCGATGTACGACCGCCTGCGCCCGCTCTACCGGGCGATCCGCCGGATCACCGGCTATCCGCCGCCCGCCTGAGCCAGGCTCGGACCGGGCCGGCTCGATCCGGCGGCGCCGGCGGTGGTGGGACCGTCGGACGCGAGGTCGCGGCTGACCAGGGAGGCGGCACCGGGGAAGAAGAAGCCGAGCTCGAGGTCGGCTTCCACCCGTTCGACCGTGTAGCGGTTCACCCAGGCCACGGGATGCTCGCCGAGCGCCTCTTCGGGGGCCTCGGGCGGGGAGATCCGGACGTCGCTGAGCAGCACGAACGGGCCGGTCGGTCGGGCGAGTGCCCGGGCGGGATCGAAGCCGGGCATCGTCGGCAGCCGGCCGGTGACGAGGTACGGCCCGACGCGCAGACGCACGTCGTGCCAGGCGTAGTGGGCCGGGGGAGCGACCTCCGGCGGCGCGACGACGACGAGCAGGTCGTCGATGGGCAGGATCACGCGCGGCTGGGTCGGGGCCGCCCGGCCGTCGAGCCGAGCGAGGCGGGCGCCCTCGACCTGGACCTCGTCGAGCGTCTCGATGAGATCCCCGAGTCGACCGTCGGCGGCCACCACTCCGGACCGGAGACCGGCCTCCGTGTAGGCCACGAACCGGATCGCCATGGGGTCACCCCGTTGAGCGTGGCCCCACCCTGCCACGCGCGCGCGAGGGTGGACCAGAGCCCGTCGGTACCGGATCGATCAGGCGTTCGTACTTCGGCGCGGGCAGCAGGCCGGTTCGGAGACCGCCTAGTAGGGCGGCCAGGGCACCGCCGGCCAATCGGACGACGGCTGGGGGAACGTGCCCGTCGCAAGGAGCGTCTCGAGCCGCTCGAGCGTCACGGCCACCTCGTCGGGCGCCAGCAGCCCGGCCAGGCTGACGCCGAGGTCCCCGTCGAAGGCGGTCCGGAGGCCGCGCAGGACCGCCAGCTCGTCGTCGGAGATCGGGGTTCCGCGCCAGGCCCACAGGACGGTCCGGAGCTTCGGGTCGGCCGAGAAGCAGACGCCGTGATCGACGCCGAAGAGATGGACCGGCCCGCCGTCCTGGCCACCGTCGCCGACCTCGTGGTCGCTGCCGGGCTCGCGGTCGCTGCCGACCTCGTGGTCGCTGCCGGGCTCGTGGTCGCTGCCGTGCTCGGCGCTCCCCGGCGGGGGATCGAGCCGGACCGGCACGATGTGGCCGCCCTTGCGGTCCGTGTTGTTGACGACCGCGTCGAACAGGGCCATCGGGCGCAGCCGCGAGTCCGACGCCTGGACCAGGTCCCAGGCCTCGACCGACTCATCCCGCTCGAGCCAGAGCTGGACCATGCCGACCCCGAACGGGCCATCGCGCAGGACGGTCGGCGGGACCACGCCCCAGCCGGTCGCCTCGGAGACGTGCCAGGCGGCGACCTCGCGGTGGGCCAGCGTCCCGTCGGGGAAGTCCCACAGCGGTCGCTCGAAGGCGATCGGCTTGTAGACGACCGTCGCCGCGGGATCGTCCTCGCGCGGCGCGCCCGAGCTCCGGAGACCGCACAGGAGCGCGGCGTTCGACGAGACGACGAGCCGGCCGATGACCTCGAGCTCGCCCTCCCGGAGGAGCGCCAGGGTCGCCCCGGCGTCGGGCGCGGCCGTCACCGCCGGCTCAGTTGAGGCGCGAGTTCGGGACGGTGCAGAGGTGGCCCTGCGGGTCGAGCGGTTCGCCGCAGCGGGGGCAGAGCGGCCGGCCCGCCGACACGACGCGGGTCGCCCGCTCGACGAACGCCCGGGCGGCCGGGCCGTCGATCCGGATCCGGACCAGGTCCGGCCCGTCAGGGTCGTCGTCCGACGCCGCCAGCTCGAGCGGCTCGCCATCCTCGGGAACTGCCGCCGCTTCGATCACGACCTGGTCCGCCTCACCGTCCCAGCCGAGGCTCATCGAGCCGACCCGGAACGCCTCCACGAGCGGCTCGCCGAGCGGCTCGTCGTCCCGCGTCCCGGGAGCCGCCGCCTCGGGGATGACCTCGACCCCTCGGTCGCGCAGGAGGTCGAGCAGCGCGTCGAGCTGCTGGGCCAGGACGGCCACCTGCGCCTTCTCGAGCGCGACGCTGACGACCGAGCCGCCCTTGCGGGCCTGGAGGAAGAACGTCCGGTCGCCGGGCTCGCCGATCGTGCCGGTCACGAACCGGTCAGGGCCGTCGAAGGTGAAGATCCGTCGGGTCAAGGCAGGCTCCGCGTACGTGGGGAGGCGATGCTACCCCGGCCGGCCGGAGGTCGTCCGGGAGCGTCGCCCGCGCACCGGCTTCTTCGTCCCGAGCAGGTCGACTGGATCGCCGCCCACGTCGTTGACTCGCAGGACCGTCGGTCGGAGGGCGTCGTAGCGGATCGCGCTGAGCGAGGCGGGCGAGACGGCGATCCGCTGGTAGCCGTCCAGGTGGAGCCCGAGCGCATCCGCGATGATCGCCTTGATGACATCGGCGTGGCTCACGACGGCATACGTCGCATCCGGCCCGAGTCGGGCGTTCCAGTCGCGGATCGCGGCGACCGCCCGGTCGGCCATCGCCCGGAGCGACTCGCCGCCGGGAAACGTGACGGCGGACGGATGGGCCTGGATGACCCGCCAGAGCGGGTCGCGGACGAGGCCCTTGAACTCGCGGCCGGTCCACTCGCCGTAGTGGACCTCGCCGAGCCGCTCGTCGACCGCCCGGGGCGGGGCAGGGTCGCGGCCCGCGAGGAGGGCATCGGCAGTCTCGACGCAACGCTCGAGCGGCGAGTGGACGAGCGCGTCGAGCGGGACCGGCCGGAGCCGGTCGCCGAGCGCGGCGGCCTGGGCCCGGCCCCGTTCGTCGAGCGGGACGCCGGGCGTCCAGCCGGTGAGCACCGGCCCGGTCAGCGCGGTCAGGCCATGGCGGATGAGGAGCACGGTGGTCATGGGGGCCGAATGATACGGCCCGTCGTCGGGGCGCTCGTCGGGGCGCTCGTCGGGGCGCTCGTCGGGGCGCTCGTCGCCGCGCTGGGGCTCGGGCCCTCCCGTGGCCAGGGCACAGCTCCCGACGCCTAGCCGATCCGCACGAGCACGCTGCTCGCGTGCCATCGACCGGGGCGAGTACCCTTCGGCCGTGCCAGCATCCGGCCCTGCCTTCGCCCGTCCCGGCAGCGAGGCGCCATGGTCGCCCTCGCCCGGCGACCTGGCCGACTCCCGGCTCGCCGGCTTCGTCCGGTCGGTCGGACTCGGTCCGCGGACTTCGGCCGGCCTCGATCCGGGGCTCGGGCTCGAGGAGCTCCAGGCTCACGCGACGGCCGATCCGGCCTGGTTCTGGGGCGCGGCTGGCGACGACCTCGGCCTGGCCTGGCAGCGTCGCCCGACCGGCATCCTCGACCTGTCGGCCGGGCCGCACCGGGCGCGCTGGTGGATCGGTGGCGCGTTCAACCACGCCGTCGCGGCGACCCGACCATGGGCCGCCGCCCGCCCTGACGCGGAGGCGCTCGCCTGGGAGGGCGAGGACGGGTCGGTCCGGCAGTGGACCTGGGCCGAGCTCGACCGGGACGTCCGGGCCGCAGCCACGATGCTGGCGGGCCAGGGGATCGGAGAGGGCAGCCCGGTCGGGATCTTCCTGCCGATGCTCCCCGAGACCGCGATCGCGGTGCTGGCCCTGGGGCGCCTGCGAGCGGTCTTCAGCCCGATCTTCAGCGGCTACGCGGCCCCGGCCGTGGCCGCGCGCCTGGCCGCTTTCGGGGCGACCCACCTCATCACCGCGGACGGGTTCCTGCGCCGGGGGGCCGTGGTGGCCCTCAAGTCCGTGGCTGACGAGGCGCTCGCCGACGCGCCGACCGTCCGGCGGGTCGTGGTGGTCCGGCGATTCGAGGGACCGGACGCGGGCGCGACGCCGCTCGCCGTTCCGATGGTCGCCGGTCGCGACGTCGCGTGGGATCTTCGTGCGATCGGGGCGGCCGGGGCGACCGGGCGGGCCGCGGCGGCCGGGGCCGCCGGGCGGGTCGCCGTCCAGTCGCCCGACGAGGCCGACGTCGCGCCCACCGATCCCGAAGCCCCCTACATGGTGATCTACACCTCGGGGACCACCGGTCGACCGAAGGGCACGGTCCATGTCCACGGCGGCTTCCCCGTCAAGGCGGCCCAGGACCTGGCCCACACCTTCGACCTGCGGGCCGGCGACGCCCTGTGCTGGTACACGGATCTCGGCTGGATGATGGGACCGTGGGCGATCAGCGGCGCCCTGCTCCTCGGCGCCCGCCTCGTCCTCTACGAGGGCGCCCCCGACATGCCGGACGCCGGTCGCCTGTGGGCCCTCGTCGCCCGCCACCGGATCACCCACCTGGGCGTCAGCCCGACGCTCATCCGGGCGCTTCGTATCCACGGCGACGACGCCGTCCTGGCCCACGACCGGAGCTCGCTCCGGGTCCTCGGCTCGACCGGCGAGCCGTGGAACCCCGATCCGTGGTGGTGGCTCTTCTCGGTCGTCGGCGGCGGGCGCCTGCCCATCGTCAACTACTCGGGCGGAACGGAGGTCTCCGGCGGGATCGTGGGCTGCTCGCTCCTGCGCCCGATCCGGCCGACCTCGTTCAACGGCCCGTGCCCCGGCATGGCCGCCGACATCGTCGACGCGGCGGGCGACCCGGTCCGAGGCGCGGTCGGCGAGCTCGCCCTCCGGGCGCCGTGGCCCGGGATGACCCGCGGCTTCTGGGCCGAACCGGACGACGAGCGCTACCTCGAGGCGTACTGGCGGCGGATCCCCGGGCTGTGGATCCACGGGGACTGGGCGACGACCGATGCGGATGGGTACTGGTACATCCACGGGCGCTCGGACGACACGCTCAAGGTGGCGGGCAAGCGGGTCGGCCCGGCCGAGGTCGAGGCCTGCGCCGTGAGTCATCCCGCGGTGATGGCGGCGGCGGCGATCGGGGTCCCGGACGAGCTGAAGGGCGAGGCGATCGTCGTCCTGTGCGTGCCCCGACCGGGGGTCGCGTGGGATCCCGGTGCGGCCGCCGAGGTCGGCGAGCGGGTGGTCCGCCAGCTGGGCAAGCCCGTCCGGCCCCGGGCGGTGGTCGCCGTCCCCGACCTGCCCCGGACCCGGAGCGGCAAGGTGATGCGCCGGATCGCCCGGGCGGCCTGGCTCGGCCTCGACCCGGGCGACCTCTCCGCCCTCGAGAACCCGGGGGTCATCGAGGCGATCGGCCTCCTCGGCGACGCGCGTCGTGGCTGAATCGGACCGAGCTCCCGGGGCCGGACCGCCGGCGTTCCTGGACGCGCTCCGCGAGCGATCGCCCGGTCTCCGGCTCCTGGTCGACCCGCTCGACCTCGAGGCCTTCCGGCGCGACGAGACGGCCTATCTCGAGCCGCCGCCCCCGATCGCCGTCGCCCTGCCGACCTCGACGCTCGACGTCGCCGAGCTCGTCCGGCTCGCCGCTGCGTGGCGCATTCCGGTCGTCCCGCGGGGGGCCGGGACCGGGCTCTCCGGTGGGGCCGCGTCGGTCGCCGGGGGGTTGACGATCGCGTTCACGAAGATGGACCGGATCGTCGAGATCGACCGGGAGAACATGATCGCGGTCGTCCAGCCCGGGGTCGTCAACGCCGACCTCAAGAAGGCGGTCGCCGCAGCCGGGCTCTTCTACGCGCCGGACCCGGCGAGCTATGAGACCTGCACGATCGGCGGCAACCTCGGCACGAACGCGGGCGGCCTGTGCTGCGTCAAGTACGGAGTCACCCGCGATTCGGTCGTCGGCCTGGAGGTCGTGACGGCGGCTGGTGAGATCGTTCGGCTGGGCGGGCGGACCGTCAAGGACGTCGCCGGCTATGGCCTGATCCCGCTCATCGTCGGCAGCCAGGGGACGCTCGCCCTGATCACCGAGGCGACCCTTCGACTCCGGCCGGCTCCACCGCCGATCCGGACGCTGCTCGCCTTCTTCCCGACCCTCGAAGCGTCCGGCCGGGCCGTCTCCGCGCTGACCGCCGCCGGCGTCCAGCCGTGCACCCTCGAGCTGATGGATCGGACCACGATCCGGGCGGTCGACGACGACCACCACCTGGGCCTCGACCGGGACGCGGCGGCGCTGCTGCTCATCGAATCCGACCTGCCCGGCGAGGCGGCGGGGGCGGCGCTCGAGACGGCGGCGTCGGCCTGCGCTGGCGCGGGGGCGAGCTCGACGATCGTGGCGGCCGACCCGACCGAGGCCGACTGGCTGCGCCAGGCGCGCCGGCTCGCCTTCCATTCGATGGAGCGGCTCGGGGTCGCCCGGATGGAGGACGTCGGGGTGCCGCTCGGCCGCGTCCCCGAGCTCCTCGTCGAGATCGAGCGGATCGCCGCGGAGCAGGGGCTGACGATCGCGACGTTCGGGCACGTCGGCGACGGGAACCTCCACCCGAACGTGATCCTCGAGCGGGACGACCCTGACGGCGAGGCGAAGCTCCAGGCGACGACCGATGCGCTCTACCGGGCGGCCATCGCCCTCGGCGGGACCGTCACGGCAGAGCACGGGATCGGGCTCACCCGGCGGGCCTACCTCGAGTCGCAGGTCGGTCCGGGCGCGGTCGCGATGATGCGAGCGGTGAAGCGGGCGCTCGACCCGCTCGGGATCCTCAATCCGGGCAAGGTCCTGCCCGACGAGTGACGCAGCGCCCGGGTCCAGTGGCCGGGCCGGGAGCGCGGCTCCCGAGGCCGGATCGGCAGACTCCGCCCGCCCTCGAGCCCGCCGCCGAGCCCTCGCGCCGTCTAGCGCCAGATCGCCCCGTACGGGTGCTCGCCGACCAGCGGTCGGCCCGCCGCGAAGCGCCCGAGGCCGAACGGCCGGATGTCGACGGTCCGGGGTGCGCCGTCGAGGATCCACTCGCTCATCGCCAGCCCGACGGCCGGCGCGGTCTTGAACCCGGTGCCGGAGAATCCGCACTGGAGGAAGAAGCCGTCAGGTCCGTCACCGCCGACCGGTCCCAGGATCGCCCGCTGGTCGGGACTCAGCCCGTCCTGCCCGGAATGGGCGCTTCGGAACGTGGCGTCCCGGAAGGCCGGGATCCTCCGGCAGATCCGCTCCGCGACCTTGGCCGGGAAGCCCGGCGCCGCCTCGTTCGTCGGTCGGTCGGGGTCGCCTCCCAGCTCGTTGTCGTCCTCGAGCCCGATGAGGACCTGGCCGTGCCCTTCGGGGCGGAAGTACATGTCGTTGGTATCGTCGATGACCACGGGAAGCGCGCCCGTGATCGCCGCGGGCACCCCCAGGTAAGCGGTGTCGTGGCGCCAGATGGTGAGCGGAAGGTCGAGCCCGACCAGCCCGGCCACCCGCGCCGCCCAGCCGCCGGCCGCATCCACGACGATCGGCGAATCGAACGGCCCGCGGTTCGTGTCGACTCCCGCCACCCGGCCACCGACCACCCGGATCCCCGTGACCTCGCAGCCGCCGATGAAGCGAGCCCCACCCTCACGGGCAGCCCGCAGGAAGCCCGCGGTCGTGGCGGATGGATCGGCGTAGCCCGACTCGGGTTCGTGGGCCGCGAGCGTGTCGTCGTCCGCGAAGAGATCCGGCGCGATCCGCCGGATCTCGGCCGCCCCGACGACCGAGGTCGCGATCCCGAGCGCCCGCTGCGCGTCCACGTTCGCCCGGAGGGCCTCGCCGTGCTTCGGCCCGACGAGGAAGAGGAAGCCGGTCCGGGTGAAGCCGCAGTCGCCACCGACCCGCTCGGACCAGTCGCGGAACCAGCCGAACGATTCCCAGGCCAGGTGTGCCTCGACCGCCAGGTCGTAGTGCATCCGGACGAGCCCGCTCGAGCGGCCGGTCGCGCCGCTGGCGACGCTGGACCGCTCGAGCACGAGCGAACGGACGCCCCGTCGCGCGAGGTGGAAGGCGAGGCTGGCGCCCTGGACCCCGGCGCCGATGACGATGACGTCGGCGGTCTCGACCATGGCAGAAACGACCTCCTCGGACGCCGATGGACGCGGGCTGACAGCGTAACCGACGCCCGGTGGGGTCCGTCGGGATCCGCCGGTCGGCTCTTGTGCCGGGTTTCGAGAGCGTGCACGCTGTCATCGAAGGAGGTGACCGATGGCTCGATCGGCTGCTCCCCGGACCGAGACCGGCAGAGGATCGTCCGCCTGGCTCACGGTTAGCGCGGCGGTCCTCGCGCTCATGGGGGCGCTGACCCTCTTCTACGGTCCGATCTTCCCGCCGCCATATCTCGCCGACGTCGCCCTGGCCATCCCGATCCCGGGGTTCGCGCGCCTGCCGATCTACTGGCTGATCGTCGGCAGTCTCGGCATCGTCGCCGCCGTGGGCGTGGCCCGTCGGCGCGACTGGGGCCGGATCCTCGGGATCGCCCTGTCGGGCTGGGGGCTCCTGACGCTCGCGGTCGTGTTCGTGAGGTCCGGCGGCTCCGACCCATTGTCGGCGGCGCTCGAGATCCTGATCGTCTTCGTCCTCTGGCGCTCCTGGCCGGCCGCAAGCGAGGGCTCCTGACCGCCGGACCAGCCGGGCGGGCCTCCGGCGGGTGACGGTCACGCCGGGCCCGACCGGTGCCCCCGACGCATCGGTGGCCTCGGTATCCTCGGCGCATGGATGTCGTGTACCACTGGCGCGGGGACTTCGCGAACGCCGAGCTCAACGCACTTCATGCCGAGGGATTCGGGCATCCGCCGCTCGACGACGACTGGCGGGCCCAGGTGGAGCGCCATAGCCTCGGCTGGGTGTGCGCCCGAGACGGTCGTGAGCTTGTCGGATTCGTGAACGTGCCGTGGGACGGGGCGACCCACGCCTTCATCCTCGACGCCCTGGTGACCGGGCGGGTCCGCCGGCAGGGCATCGGAGCCCGGCTGATCTCTGTCGCGGTGGACGAGGCTCGTGCCGCCGGGTGCGAGTGGCTGCACGTCGACTTCGACGACGACCTCCGGGCGTTCTACTTCGACGCATGCGGGTTCGTCCCCACCAACGCGGGCCTGATCGCGCTCTGACGCTCGGTCGGGAGCCGGACCAGAACCGGGTCGTGCGATCCGCGACAGACCCTGCTCGCCGCGAGCCCATGGGAGCGCTGCGGGCCGCCGGTCGAGGCGCGTCGCCAGCTCCCCCCGTCGGGCACGGTCGCTGCCATGCGTTCGTCACCGTGACGGGGTACGGTGTCGCCGATGACGGCCCGTCCACCCGCCTCCGAGACCGACGTCTCACGCCCCCACCGCCCGATCGCCGGGTGGGCGGCCGCGCTTGCCGGGGCCCTGGCCGCCGGGGTCGCCATCGCTGTCGCCGAGCTGCTCGCGGGCCTGGTCGCGGGCGCGCCGTCGCTCGTCATCGCGATCGGCTCGTTGGTCATCGCCCTCCAGCCGCCCGGCGCCAAGGACTTCATCGTCAGCCTGTTCGGGACGAACGACAAGCTGGCCCTCAACGTGGCGATCGTGGTCGTCGCACTCGCGATCGCGGCCGGGGCCGGCGTGCTCGCGGGGCGACGCTTCCGCGATGGAGCGGCGGTCTTCGTGGCCTTCGGCCTGGTCGGGCTCTTCGGCGCCCTGCGCGACCCACTCGTCGTGCCCCCGCTCGCCTTCGTGAGCGCGATCCTGGCGGTGGCGGCCGGCCTCATCGCGCTCCGGGCGCTGCTCGCGACCCCGACGGCGCTCACGACCCGGGCGGCGCTCGCGACCCCGGCCGCGCTCGCGACCCCGGCCGCGCAGGCGCGGATGCCCGACTGGTCGCGCCGCCGGTTCCTCATCGCCTCGGCCGGGACGCTCGGCGGCGCCATCGTCGCCGGTGGCGTCGGCCGGACCCTGCTCGAAGGGCGCCCCGCGGAGGGCGTGCTGAGTACCTCTCGCCTGCCGGCGGCGTTCCGGTCGGTCCCGGAGCTCGCGGCCGACCAGTCGCTCTCGACCCCCGGGATCACGCCGCTCGTCGTCCCCGCGGATCGGTTCTACCGGATCGACACGGCGCTCCTCGTGCCGGCCGTGAACGCGGAGACCTGGCACCTCGACGTCACGGGGATGGTCGACCACCCGCTCCGCTTCAGCTATGACGAGCTCCTCGCGATGCCGCTCTACGAGCAGTACGTGACGATCGCCTGCGTCAGCAACCGGGTCGGCGACCACCTCGTCGGCAACGCCCTGTGGACCGGCGTCCGGCTCAAGGACGTGCTGGCCAGCGCCGGTGTCCAGGCCGGGGCGACCCAGATCGTCGGTCGTTCGGTCGACGGCTTCACGGCGGGCTTCCCGACCGCCTGGGCGACCGCGCCGGAGCGCGAGCCGATGATCGCCGTGGGGATGAACCGCGCGCCGCTCCCGGCCGACCACGGGTTCCCGGCCCGGCTCATCGTCCC
>JBGPFS010000074.1:0-10539 GCA_041483455.1 Candidatus Limnocylindria bacterium
GTACATCGTCAAGGTCCCGCTCCAGGTCGCCGAGGAGATGAGCCACCTCGGCTCGACCGGCACGGCGACCTTCAGCATGGCCCTCCGACCGACCCAGGACACCCGGATCGTCGACGTCTCCAGGCTGGGCGAGACGACCAACCTCATCATCGAGCGCTACGGCCTGCCGATCCCCCAGACCTATCCGCAGGGGCAGCTGCCGCCGCAGCCGCCGGTGGTCGTCCCCACGCCGATCCCCGGTCCGAGCGTCAGCCCGGCAGCGACGCCGTAGCGTCGAGGGCGCCTCGGAGCGCCTCGGCCACCCGCGCCTCCGCCTCGGCCGGCGATCCGCTCGTGTCGATCTCCCGCGTCGCGACGGCGCGCGCGCGCTCGGCGAGCCCGGCCTGGGCCGCGATCCGCCGGTCGACCTCGTCGGGTGGCAGACCCCGTCCCGCGAGCCGGGCCCGCTGACTGGCCCCGTCGCAGACGATCAGCCAGGTCTCGTCGAGCAGCGCCGGGTAGCCGGCTTCCACCAGCCGGATGGCCTCGATGACGACGACCGGATCGCCGTTCGATCGTGCGTCGTCGATCCGGGCCAGGATCCGGGCCCGGACGAGGGGATGGACGATCGCCTCGAGGTCGCGGAGCGCGCCGGCATCGGCGAAGACGGCCCGCCCGAGCGCCGCCCGATCGAGCGACCCGTCCGGGCGAAACGCCAGCCGGCCGAACCGCTCGCGGATCGCCTCCAGCGCGGCGGAGCCGGGCCCGGTGACCTCATGAGCCACGACATCCGCATCGATCACCGTCGCCCCGCGGGCGGCGAGCCAGCCCAGGACGGTCGTCTTCCCGCAACCGATCGGCCCGGTGATCCCGATCCGGAGCGGCTTCACGGTGCGTGCTCGCGGGGCCCGAAGCACCGGCGCGCGCCAGCCGCGAGGACCGAGCCGGTCCGACCGCATCGGTGCCCGTCCAACTCCGGTTCGATGCCGGGCGTGCTCACGCCACCGAGTCTACCCGGCCCCGGTCGATCCGCGGCCCGCACTCACGAACGGCCCGAGCCGAACAGGAGGAGGGGCCGGCCTTTGCGGACCGACCCCTGCCGTGCTTCGCGGGTGAGGTGAGGCTAGCTCCAGCTCCCCGTGGACCAGCTGGAGCCGGACCAGGAGCTGCCGCTCCACGAGCTGCCGGACCAGCTGGAGCCGGACCAGGAGCTGCCGCTCCACGAGCTGCCGGACCAGCTGGAGCCGGACCAGGAGCTGCCGCTCCACGAGCTGCCGGACCAGCTGGAGCCGGACCAGGTGCTGCCGTTCCAGGTGCCGCCCGACCAGCTGGAGCCGGACCAGGTGCCGCCCGACCAGCTGATGCCGGCGGCCTCGAGCGCGGCCATGGCGGCCGAGTCGAAGGCCTGGCCGAAGATGTCCTGCTCGCCCTGGAGGACTGCGCCGTCGCGGGTCAGGTGATCCGTCCCACGCGCCAGCTCGAGCGAGCCAGTGCCGGACGAGGCCTTCGGGAGAGAGCCCTTCTTCAGCCACGGCGTGGCGAGCAGCATCTGGGCGAGATCGATCTCGCCCTGGCCCTGGATGCTCTGCGAGCACGCCCCGCAGTTGAGCTGGTTCGTGTTGGCACGGAACAAGTACTTGAGGGTCAGCGGGTCGATCCCCGGGTACTTCTGGATGGCGAGCGCAGCAGCCCCGGAGACGATCGCGGCCGCCTCGCTCGTGCCGCTGCCGCGGAAGAGGGTGCTGGTGACGTACCCGGTCGAACCGTAGTTCTGGTCGATGTACGAGCCCGGGACACGGAGGCTGACGAGATGCGACCCGGGCGCGACGACGTCAGGGTAGCGCGACGGGCTGCCGGTCGAGGAGAACGTCGCGACGGCGTCGTCGGCCAGGCTGGCCGTGCCCATCGAGTCGGTAGCCCCGACGGCGAGGATGCTCGGGTCGTAGGCCGGGTTCGTGAGGGAGCCAGAATGGGCCACGTACCCGGCGTTGCCGTTCGCCGCGACGACGAAGATGCCGGCCTTCCAGGCCTGCTCGACCGCGAACGCCAGCGGGTCGACCGAGTAGTCCTGGGTCGAGTTCGTGCCATAGGACAGGTTGAGGACCCGGATGTTCAGGCCGTTGTCGTTCTTGTGCTGGACGACCCAGTCGATCGCGGCGATCACCTGGCTGACGTCGGTCCCGCCGTCGGCGACGCCGACCTTGAGGCTGACGATCCGGGCGTCGGGGGCCATTCCCCGGTAGGCCGAGGCCGGCGCCGCCGCGTAGGGCGCTGTGAGCGCGGTGTCGTGCCCGGCGATCAGGCCGGCCATGAAGGTCCCGTGCCCGTTCGTGTCGAGCCTGGTCAGGTTCGGGGCCTGGGATTCGAGCGAGAGGTCCGGGCCGTAGACGATCTTGCCTGGCGTGGCGAGGCCCTCGACCGGGGAGACGCCGGTGTCGATGAGCGCGACGTCGACGCCAGCGCCCGTGAAGCCGGCGGTCCACCAGGCCTGGGCACCGGTGTAGAGCGTCGTGTTGTACATCGAGTTCACGTCGGTCGCCGGGTCGTACGACGCGGCGAACGAGGCCGCGGGCGCGATCGCC
Organism: Candidatus Limnocylindria bacterium; assembly: GCA_041483455.1. Lineage (GTDB taxonomy): Bacteria > Chloroflexota > Limnocylindria > Limnocylindrales > CSP1-4 > JBGPFS01. The sequence goes on from JBGPFS010000074.1 coordinate 2,562, forward strand.
GAGACCAGCAGGGTGGCGGTCAGGACCGCACCGAGGCGACCGGTCGCCGTGAAGTCGAGGCTCCAGCAACGCTCGGCCGGAGTGCGCGTCGGAGGGGCGGAGCCGCCGTCCGCGCGATCCACCTGCACCATCGATACCACCTTCCGGTCGGTCGATGTGCGGTGCCTGGTAGCCGGGCGGTCTTTGGGGGCAGTGCTCCCGGAAGATCCCTGGCTTTGCGTCCCCGCCTCTCGACGGGTTTGCCCTGTTTGCAGACCGTACCTGCGGCAGTCCCGATCGGCTGCCGTCGTCTTGACCGGGACGATGCTCGTCCTCGGGCCACGGGCCAATGAGAAGGAAGTCCCGATCGGTGCGTGCTGGAACCGGACCCTCGTACCTGTCGCGCCGCGAGCCGACGCGCGGATCAGCCGGCGGTGGCGGCCCGGCCGGGACGCAGTCTCGCGGGAGGCTCGTCGACCTCGGCGGCTCCGTTCAGGACGCCTCCGTGCGCCAGGAGCGCTTCGATCGAGGCGGGGTCGAGGGGCCGGGCGAAGTAGAAGCCCTGGGCATACTCGCAGCCGAGCGTCCGAAGGCGGCCGACCTGCGACCACTGTTCCACGCCTTCCGCGATGACCGACAACTTCAGGGCCCGTCCCAGGGCGATGATCGCGCTGGCCAGCTCCCAGGCGTCCGGGTCCGGACCGGCCACGTCCACGAAGTCGCGGGCGATCTTGAGCGTGGTCACCGGGAACCGCTGGAGGTAGCTCAGGGAGGAGTATCCGGTGCCGAAGTCGTCGACGGAGACCCCGATCCCGGCGTCCTTGAGCTCCTGCAGCTTCGATCGAGTCACGGCGCTGTCCTGGAGCATCGACGTCTCGGTCATCTCGAGGACGATCTCCCCGGGGTCGATGCCCGCCTCCCGGATGATCGTCAGCACCTCGTCGACGAAATCGGGCTGGACCAGCTGTCTGGCGGAGATGTTGACGCTCACGGTGAACGGCCGCTCGGAGGCCCGCCAGTGCCAGGCGCGCATCTGCTGGCACGCCTGGCTCAGCACCCAGCGCCCGATCTCGAGGATGGCGTCGGACTCCTCGGCCACCCGGATGAAGTCGTCCGGGCCGATCCGTCCACGTTCGGGGTGGTCCCACCGCACGAGGGCCTCGACGCCGACCATCCGACTCGTCGCCATCTCGACGATCGGCTGGTACTGGAGCACGAACTCACGGGCGGCGATCGCGTGCTCCAGGTCGGTCGACAGCTGGGCGCGTGCCATCACCGCCTCGTGCATCGAGGGCTCGAAGACCACGAAGCGTCCCTTGCCGCGAGCCTTCGCCGAGTACATCGCGACATCGGCATTACGCAGCAGTTCGCCCGCGGAATCGACGCCCGGCCGGCCCGCTGCGACGCCGACGCTCGCCCGAACGGTGACGTCGTGGCCCTCGAGCTGGAAGAACGGGCCCATGGCGGCCGTCAGTCGGTTCGCCACGCGCATCGACGCCCTCATGTCGGGCTCGTCCCACAGGACGACGGCGAACTCGTCTCCACCCAGGCGCGCGGCGATGTCGCTGGCGCGCAGCACGGAATGGAGGCGATCGCCGACGGCGACGAGGAGCGCGTCGCCCGCGGCGTGACCGAGACTGTCGTTGACGAGCTTGAAGTCGTCCAGGTCGATGAACAGGACGATGGGCACCATGCCGCTCGCGTCGCGCGACTCGAGCCGCGACGCGACGACCTGGGTGAAGAGCGACCGGTTGGCCAAGCCGGTCAGCGGGTCGTGGGACGCCTGGTGGTGGAGCTCCTCCTTGAGCCGGCCGAGCTGCTCGAGCGACTGCTCCAGCTGGCCGTTCTCCAGCGCGATCGCCGTGTGATTGGCCAGCGTCTCGAAGAGCTTGAGGTCCTCCGAGTCGAACGTGCTGATGTCGCTGAGCCGGTCGGAGACGACGAGTGTCCCGACCAGGGTCGACTCGCCGAGGAGGGGCGCGACCAGCGCCTTCCTGCTCCGCCGGCGGCCCGCCTCGTCGGTTCCCTCGAGGGGGGGCAGGTCGATCAGGTACCCCTGCCGCTCGGTGACGGCGCGGACCAGGACGGGATCGTCCAGGGCCGGTCCGACCGGCTGCATCACCTCGACCGCGTCTCCGGGCCCGACCTGGAAGCGGAGGATGTCGTCGCCCTCGCGTCGCGGGAGGAGGCGGATCTCGGCCACTTCCGCCCGGAACATCCTCCGGGCATGGTCGAGCAACGAGACGATGGCCGTGTCCAGCTGCGGGCTGCGCTGGAGGATCCGGGTCGACTCGTATAGCAGCTCGATGCTCTCGTGTTGCTGGCGTTCGGAGATGTACGCCCGATAGGCCAGCGCCGCGGTCACCGTCGGCACGACGAGGAGCCAGGCCGACCCCGGGTTCGCCGCCAGGACGGTGAGACCCATGAGGGCAAGACTCGCGTTCGTCATCGACACGACGATCCCGATCTTGAGCATCTCCGGGATGCGCCGGTACTGCGCGGTCCCTTCCGCCAGCGAGATCGCGGTGCTGATACTGAGCACGGCGATGAGGTTCTCGACGAGCGTCGCCGCGAGGACGCCGAGCCAGAGGCTGGGTCCGAGAGCGCGGTCCGGCGCCGCCGCAAGGTGCACGATCGCGACCGAGAGCACCGAGCTCAGGCTGAACAGGGCGAGGTTGAAGGCCAGCTTGACCGAGCGCTGGCGACGGCTGAACACGAGCGCCAGCCCGGACCCGATGACCCGGGCGACGATGAACTCCGCCGGCGCCATGAGGAACAGGCCGGCCACCAGCGGGAGCTCGCTCATCGAGAACGAGTGCGCGCTGCGCCCGATGTGGAGGTGGATGACCTTGGCCTCGGCCAGGTAGAAGGCACCGAGCAGCAGCCACCACGGCATCGTGAACGGCAGGTCCGCGGGCGCCGCGGGCGGCACGAGGACCAGCGCCGCGGCAACGGCGATGGCGCCGAGGAGCAGCGTGAGCAGCCAGACTCTCGTCGAGCCCGAGGTGCCCGCGATGAACCGCGCGAAGAGGGATCTCACCGGCCGGGCCATCCCGCCCATCCGTCCTGTTCTCAACTGGCTCCCTGGCGCACCGTTCGAGGAGACCGGACGGGCATGGACGCGCCCATCCGGTTCCATCAGGACCGTAGAGCCATGACGACAGGCAGGGACATCACCCGAACGGCAAGGTCGTCCAGTACCGATGGTGCATCGGCGCACTCGCTCGAGGGGTCGGCCGGCCCGACCGCGGCCGTCTCCGCTTCGACGAGATCACGGGGCGCGCTCCTCGAGCTCCAGCCAGGCTTCCTCGGCCGCCTCGAGCGCGACCGACACATCGGCAAGCTCGCTCGTGATCCGGCGGAGCTCGACGAAGTTCGACCCGACCGCCGGGTCGCCGAGGGCCAGCTCCAGGTGGCTCTTGCGGAGCCCGAGCCGGGTGAGCTCGGCGTCGACGGCCGCCCGGCCACGGCGGTAGGCGTCCTTCGAGAGCTTCTCCCGCCGGCGGGCAGGGGTCGCCCTGGCAGGGGTCCCCCTGGCGGGCGTCGCCCGGGCGGGCGTGGACGGCGTCCGAGCCGGGGAGGTCTTCGCCGCGACGGCCGAGCTCCGGGACCCACGTTCGATCGACGCACCCACCGACACCGTTCCGCCGACCGGCCGACCCCCGGTCCGGAGGCGGCGCGCCTCCGCCTCGACCGCGCCCGCCACCGTCCAGCCGTCGGCGATCGCCGCCCGCCAGGCGCGGTAGCCGCCGTCGAACGGGGCGGCCAGCCCGGCGTCGACGACCCACAGCCGCTCGCAGATCGTCTCGAGCAGGCGTCGATCGTGGCTCACGACGACGAGCGTCGCCGGGGTCTCACGCATGAACGCCTCGATCGCCTCACGGGCGGGGATGTCGAGGTGGTTCGTGGGCTCGTCGAGGAGGAGCAGGTTCGCCGGCATGATCCCCAGAAGCGCCAGCTCGAGCCGGGACCGCTCGCCCCCGGACAGGGTCCGGACCTCCTTGAAGACGTCGTCGCCCCGGAACAGGAACCGGGCGAGGTAGCCGCGGGCCTCGCCGGGAGTCACCGGGATCGCCTCGAGGAGCGCCTCCAGCACGGTGGTCCCGGGGATCGCCGCTCCCCGGAGCTGGGCAAGGTAGCCGAGCGAGACGCCGGGCCCGATGGTCACGCTCCCGTCGAGCGGGGGTAGCTCGCCGGCGATCGTCCGGAGGAGGGTCGTCTTGCCGGCCCCGTTCGGCCCCACGATCCCGATCCGCTCCCCGCGCTGCGCCGCGAGGAACGGGATCCGGGCGACCTCGAGCGGCGCGCCGTCGGCCACGAGCGGCGTGCGATCGGCCACGAGCGGCGTCCCCGCGAAGCCCGTGCCGTCGGTGCCCGCAGCGGCGCCGAAGGCCGACCCAGCGCCCGGCGTCGGCTCGAGCCGGGCATCCTCGCCCTCGCCGGTCGCGGCGAGCGGCCGACGGAGACGGGGCAGGTAGCCCACCACCGCATCCTCGACCCGGACGGCGATCTCAGCCGAGCGGGACGGCCCGACGCCCACCATCGCCGTCGTCCGGAGCTTCAGGCGCTGCGCGACCGATGGCGCCTCGATCCGCTCGGCCCGCAGGCGCTCGAGGCGGGACTCGTGCTCGTGCATCTTCCCGAACTTGCGGTGGCTCCGATAGCGCTGGACGAGCTCCTGCTCGCGCGCCATCGCGTCGGCGCGGTTCTCGAGGTCCTTGTCGAGCCGAGCGTCCCGCTCGACGCGCTGCCGGTGGTAGGCGGCGTAGTCGCCCCGGAAGGCGGTCAGCTTCCGATCGCGGAGCTCCCAGACGCGCGCCACGGTGGCGTCCAGGAAGGCCCGGTCGTGGGAGGCGGCGAGGAGCGCCCCGGATCGGCGGCGAAGGTGCTCCTCGAGCCACTCGAGGGCGTCGAGGTCGAGGTGGTTCGTGGGCTCGTCGAGCAGCAGCAGGTCGGGGTCGGCGATGACGAGCCGGGCGAGCGCGGCGCGGGTCTGCTCGCCGCCCGACAGCGCGGTGGGCGGCTTCGACCACTCGTCCCGTCCGAACCCGAGGCCGGACAGCGTCGCGTCGACCCGCTGGTCGAGGGTGTAGCCACCCAGGACCTCGAACCGGTGCTGGAGGTTCGCATACGCCGGATCCGTCACCCGGTGAGCACGTTCGAGCGAGGCCAGCTCGTCGGCCATCCGGTCGAGATGCGCGGCACCCGTCCGGACCGCCGTGCGGAGGTCGGCGGCGGCCATGAACGCCGCATCGAGGTGGGACTCCTGAGCGAGCAGGCCCAGGGTCAGCCCACGCTTCCGGCTCACGGATCCCCGGTCCGGCTCATCGATCCCGGCGGCGATCCGGAGGAGGGTCGTCTTGCCGGACCCGTTCGGCCCGACGAGGCCGATCCGGTCGCCGACGGCGATCGCGGCATCGACCTCGTCGAGGATGACGAAGGTCCCGATCTCGCGGGTCACCTTCTCGAGGCGGAGGATGCTCATCGCGCGCCCGCGTCCGGTCGGTCGGCCGATCGAGCGCGCGCCCGGCGGGTCGCCGCGGCCAGCCGGGTCCGGGCCGCCCGGGCCCTCGCCGCCGCCGCGGCCGCCTCGGTCGGGGTCAGCCCGAGCGTCCCCTCCCCCGCCAGCTCCGTCCAGCGCCGTCCGCGGCCGGCAGGTCGCCGCGGCCCGCGACGGAGCGCCGCCAGGATCCGCCGGTTACCGGCGTCCGCTCGATCCAGGGCCGGCAGCCGCTGGCACCAGGTGCACAGGTGCGTGGCACGCGCCCCGACGACGATCCGGCGCACGGTACGCCCGCAGCGTGGACAGGGCTCGCCCGTCCGGCCGTAGACGCGGAGGTGCTCCTGCATCTCGCCGTCGCCGTCGGGCGCCGTGTAGTCGTCGATCGAGCTGCCCCGGCGCTCGACCGCCTCGCCGAGGATCGACCGGATCGCGGCATGGAGCCGGCGCTCGTCGGGCCGCCGGAGCGTGGCGGCGGACCGGAGCGGATGGAGGCGGGCCGTCCAGAGCGCCTCGTCCGCATAGATGTTGCCCACCCCGGCCACGAACGACTGGTCGAGGAGGAGCGGCTTCAGCCGACCTCGCCGCCCCCGGATCTGGCGCCGGAATGCGGCAAGGCTGTAGGCCGGGTCGAGGGGCTCGGGGCCGTGGCCGCCGAAGACGGCCGTGCCGCCGGGCTCGGTCACCAGCTCGCCGGTCTCCGGGTCGCGCCCGTAGAGCCCGACCCGGCCGAACTTCCGGATGTCCCGGAAGCGGAGCTCTCGCCCGTCGCCCAACTCCAGGACGAGCCGGACGTGGGGATCGAGCGGGGCGTCCGCGCTCGTGACGAACAGCTGGCCGGTCATCTTGAGGTGGATCGTCAGGGCGGACCCGTCGTCGAGCTCGATGACCAGCAGCTTCGCCCGACGGCCGACGGCCATGACCCGACGACCGACGAGGGCGGCCGCGAACGCCGCCGGGTCGTGGGTACGGAGCGTGCGCCGCCAGAGGCAGCGCGCGCCCACGAGCGTCGCGCCGACGATCAGCGGTCGCAGGTCGCGGGCGACCGTCTCGACCTCGGGGAGCTCGGGCATCGGGTCAGGCGCCCTCCGCCTCGCGGGCAAGAACGGTCATCCCCTCCCAGGCGTCGCCGACCTTGATGTCGACCGTGAGCGGCACGTCGAGGCCCACCGCACCCTCCATCGTCGAGCGGAGGACCGGGATCAGCCGCGCCACCTCGGCCCGCGGGACCTCGAGGAGGAGCTCGTCGTGGACCTGGAGCAGGAGCCGGGCCGCGAACCTGCCGTCGCGGAGGCGCTCGGCGAGCCTGATCATCGCGACCTTGACGATGTCGGCCGCCGTCCCCTGGATGGGCATGTTGATCGCCATCCGCTCGCCCGCCGACCGCAGGGTCGGGTTCCGGGCCTCGAGCTCCGGGATCGAGCGACGGCGTCCGAGGAGCGTGGTGACGAAGCCCTGCTGACGCGCCGTCTCCTTGATATGGAGCATGTAGTAGCTGATCCCCGAGTAGGTCGCGAAGTAGTTCGTGATGAAGGCCTGCGCCTCGGCTCGCGAGATCCCGGCCCGGGTCGACAACCCGAAGTCGCTCATCCCGTAGGCGATCCCGAAGTTGACCATCTTGGCCATCGAGCGCTCATCGGGCGTCACGTCCGCCGGGTCCTTGTGCAGGACGAGCGCGGCTGTCTCGCGATGGATGTCGGCCCCACGCTCGAAGGCGCTCCGGAGGTGCTCGTCGCCGGAGACGTGGGCCAGGATCCGGAGCTCGATCTGCGAGTAGTCGGCCGCGACGAGCGTCACGTCGGGAGCCCCGGCCACGAAGGCCCGCCGGATGCGGCGCCCGAGCGGGGTCCGGATCGGGATGTTCTGGAGGTTCGGGTCGGACGACGACAGGCGACCGGTCGCGGCCACCGCCTGGTGGAACGTCGTGTGGAGCCGGCCGTCCTCGGCGAGGAGGCTCGGCAGCGCCTCGACGTAGGTCGAGCGGAGCTTCGTGTACGACCGCCAGTCGAGCAGCCGCTCGACCATCGGATGGACGCCCCGGAGCTCCTCGAGGACGGTCGCGTCGGTCGAGTAGCCGGTCTTCGTCTTGCGCCCCTTGGGCAGCCGCAGCTCACCGAAGAGCACCTCCCCGAGCTGCTTCGGGGAGCCGATCGTGAACTCGTGGCCCACCGCGTCGTAGATGGCGCGCTCCAGCCGCGCGATCTCGATGCCGAACTCACGATCGAGGACCTCGAGCGCGTCGAGATCGACCGCCACGCCGACCGCCTCCATGCGGGCCAGCACCGCGATAAGCGGCAGCTCCATCTCGGTGAAGAGGCGGTCGAGGCTCTCGGCCTCGAGGGCCGTCGCGAGCGCATCGCGCGAGGCCAGGGCTGAAAGGGCCTCGAGCCCCGCCCGGTCGACCGCGGTGATCTCCTTGACCGGCGGCAGCACGAGGTCGAGGCGTTCAGCGACCACATCGGCGATCGATTGCGATCGCAACGCCGCGTTCAGGAGATA
>JBGPFS010000075.1:0-10462 GCA_041483455.1 Candidatus Limnocylindria bacterium
GATCCTGCTCGTCGAGCAGAACGCCCTGCAGGCACTGATGGTCGCCCAGCGCGGCTACGTCCTCCAGACGGGCCAGGTCGCACTGTCGGGGCCGTCGGCCGAACTGCGCGAGAACGAGATGGTCCGCAAGGCCTACCTCGGCGAGGACTAGCCGCGGTCCGACCCGGGGCGAGGCCCTGGCCGTCGATCTCGGTCCTGGGTCAGCGCCGGGCGGGTTCCCGGCCGATCGTCCAGGCGGCGCGGGCGATGATGATCAGGCCGATCCCGGCCAGCCACGTCCCGGGCGCCCGGTCCGGCCGCAGGCCGGCGAGTTCCGCCTGCGTCGCGAATGACAGGACCGCGTAGCCGAAAGCGAGCAGGCCCAGCACGGCCAGCAGGCCGAACGAGAGCGGCCGATCGAGCGCGACGGGCTTGTCGCCCGCGGCGTACGGCAGGGCGACGAGGGCGAGGACGGCCAGCGCCACCACGAAGACGACGATCGCTCCGCTGTTCCCGCACAACCCGGAGAAGGCGTTGCAGGCGATGACCGGCAGCCCGGCCGGGTCGCCCCCGGCCGTGTACCACGGCAGGACCGAGGCGACCAGGACGGCCAGCGCCCCGAGGGCCGCCAGGGCGCGACCGGATCCCAGTGGACGGCGGTGCACGTCAGCTCCCGTGCTCGTCGGGCGGCGCGGTGTAGACCTCCGGGCGGAGGACACCCACCGAGCGGAGGTTCCGGTAGTACTCGTTGTAATCGAGGCCGTAGCCGACGACGAAGCGATCCTCGATCGTGAAGCCGGTGTAGTCGACCGGGATGTCGACGAGCCGCCGGGCCGGCTTGTCGAGGAGCGTGCAGATCCGGAGCGATGACGGGTTCTTGCCGCGCAGGTAGCGAACGAGATAGTTGAGGGTCAGCCCCGTGTCGATGATGTCCTCGACGAGCAGGACGTCCTCCTCCGCGATGCTCGCCGAGAGGTCCTTGAGGATCCGGACCAGGCCCGACGACTCGGTCGACGTCCCGCCGTAGGACGAGACCTCCATCAGGTCGATCCGGACCGGCACGCTGATCTGGCGCATGAGATCGGCCATGAACGGGAGCGACCCCTTCAGGACGCTCACGAGCGTCAACCGGCGGCCGAGGTAGTCGGCGCTGATCCGGGCGCCGAGCTCGGCGACCCGGGCCGCGATCCGCTCCTCGGAGACGAGGACCTCGGCGACGTCGGCGTGGAGATCGATGAGCCGGTTCATGCGCTCGAGCCTGAGACCTCACTGGTGACGACGCGATCGATGGGCCGGCGACGACGCCGCCGGCCGTGGCGGTGCTGACGCGGGTCGGCGGCGTCCGGATGGTCACCCGGTTCCGACCCCGGACCGACGGCCAGGGGGTCGCGCGGGAGCTCCGGCAGTCGCCCCTCGGCCGATGCCAGCATCTCGTCGGCCGAGCGGCTGGGGGTGATGTGGCCCGGTGTCCCGCTCAGCTCGTCGGCCAGGGCAAGCCGGCCGTACTTGAGCAGCAGGGCCCGGAAGTCGCGGCCGTAGAGCAGCTTGACCCGGAGGTCCGGATAGAGCTCGCGCAGGCGGCGCAACTTCCGGTTCTTCCTCCGGACGAGCCGCTGGCGAAGGGTCGTCAGCTCGATGTACAGCTCCATGTCGGGCAGGTAGAAGTCCGGCGCGAAGCTCTCGAGCACCTCGCCCTCGAGGTTCCAGAGGACCGGGAAGCACTGCGGCTCGTACTCCCAACGGACCTCGTAGTAGTCGAGGATCCGGGCGAACTCGGCCTCGCTGACGTGCGCGAAGGCGGGACGCGGGCCCGGTCCGATCATCCGGGCGAGAGCTCCCGCAGGTCGCCCCGATCAGGCGCGAAACGGGCGCCGCAGGCGGTGCAGCTCGACAGGGCGATCCGGGTCCGCAGTCGGTCGCGTGGATCCATCGGGGGGAGTGTACCGGACGAGCGCCGGACAGTTGCCGCACGATACCCCCCGGGGGTATCATCGGGGACGATGTCGACGAACGAACGGATCACCCGGCCGACCGCTGGAGCCGGAGCTCCGCCGGACCACTTCCGCCACGCCTACACCAAGGACAAGGCGAAGCTCCTGCGCCGGCTCAGCCGGATCGAAGGCCAGGTCCGCGGGATCGCCCGGATGATCGAGCGCGAGGAGTACTGCGTCGACATCCTCCAGCAGACGGCCGCCCTGCGCGCCGCGGTCGACGCGGTGGCGGTGATGATCCTCGAGGACCACGTCCGTGGATGCGTACGCACCGCCGTCGAGCAGGGCGATGCCGAGGCCTACGTGGACGAGGTCGTGGACGTCGTCCGGCGAACGCTCGGCCGGCCGGTCCGCGGGAGCGGCCGCTCCACCTGAGCCGCGGGGCGTCCGGCGGCCGCCTCGTCCACATCGCAGCCGGTCGGGTCCGAGGTTGTCCACCAAACGGGGGACTCGACCAAGGTTCGTGGATAACCGCGTTGACGAGCCCCGATCCGGGGCCTAGTGTCCGGCATCCGCACGCGATCGCGGGGCCGCAGGGTACCGCGGCTCGGAAGGGGTGCCGGGGAGACCCGGACCGTGAACCGACCGAGGCGCGGAAGACCGAACGACCCTCCCGTGCGCAGCAGTCCGACGCCGGGAGCGGCTCGCGGACGCTTCACGCCGGTCCGAAGAGGAGAAGGCGTGGACCGTCGTCGCGAACCGCTCCCGTCGCGCGTCGAGGGTCTCCCGCCGCTGCCCGACGATGCGGAGGCGACCCTGACCGAGGGCCTCCAGGTCCTGGCGGCCGATCTGCCCGACGATGCTCGCGCGCGGCTCGTCGATCACCTCCGGCTTCTCCTCGCCTGGACCGCCTCGATCAACCTGACCTCGATCCGCGAGCCCGTCGCGGCCGTTCGCGCCCACGTCCTCGATTCGCTGACCGCCCTGCCCATCCTGCGCGAGCGCGGGCTCGACCTGATCCTCGATCTCGGCAGCGGCGGCGGCTACCCGGGCCTCCCGCTGGCGATCGCCCTGCCGGCCCGGCGAGCCCTCCTCGTCGAGAGCGTGGGCAAGAAGGCGACCTTCCTGGGGACGGCGGTCGACGCGCTCCGGCTCGCGGACCGGGTCGATGTCTTCGCGGGACGCGCGGAGGCCCTGGCCCGGGACGTGCGTCACCGCGAGCGCTGGCAGGCGGTCCTGGCGCGGGGGGTGGCCGGCCTGCCCGAGCTGCTCGAGCTCGGCTTGCCCCTCGTCGCGCCCGGGGGCGTCCTCGTGGCCTGGAAACGCCAGCCGCTCGACGCCGAGCTCGAGGCCGCGGAGTCGGTCCGCGGTCCGTTCGGTGGGGGTCCGCTCGAGGTCCGCGACGCCGGGCCGGCCGGGATCGCGGACCACGTCCTCGTCGTCGTGCCGAAGATGCGGCGCTCGCGGGATGCATACCCGCGCGAGCCGGCCCTCCGCCGGCGCGGACCGCGCTGAGCCCGTCGGGCGCGCTACCCTCGTCGGCATCATGCGGATCGCGGTCCTGTCGGACATCCACGCCAACCTGGTGGCGCTCGACGCCGTGCTCGACGCCCTCGGCCCGGTCGACGCGACCTGGCACCTCGGCGACGTCGTCGGCTACGGGCCGGAGCCGAACGCGGTCGTCGATCGCCTGCGAGCGCTTGGTGCGGTAGGCGTCCGCGGGAATCACGACGCGGCCGCGCTCGGCGGACCGGAGATCGACTGGTTCAACGTCGATGCACGGCGGGCCATGGAGTGGACCCGGACGGCGATCTCGCCGGAGACGCGCGCCTGGCTGGCGGCCTTGCCCGAGCGGCTCGTCGTCGCGCCGTTCACGCTCGTCCACGGCAGCCCGCGGGACCCCGTCTGGGAGTACATCACGACCACGCCGGTCGCCCGGGTGAACCTCGACGCGCTCGAGACCCCGTACGGGCTCCACGGGCACACCCACGTCCCGGTCGTCTTCCGCGCTGACGACGGGCGGGTCGACCCGCTCTTGGCGACCGATGGTTCGGCGCTCACCCTCGACGCGCGGCCGGCCCTCCTGAACCCGGGCTCGGTCGGCCAGCCGCGCGACGGCGATCCACGGGCCAGCGCCCTGGTCCTCGACACCGAGCGGCTCAGCGCGACCTGGTCCCGGGTCGCCTACGACATCGCCGCGACCCAGCGGCAGATGCGCCTCCTGGGTCTGCCGGCACGCCTGGTCGAGCGGCTCGAGGGCGGTCGCTGAGCCGCGGCCACGCCTGCGCCGGACCCCGACGGCCAGCAAGGTGCGGCCCCCTCGGACCTGTCCCTTCGTGGGCGGCGGACGGTGGTAGGCTCTCCCGCGTTCAGCCCTGAGCCCGGAGGGTCAGTGAGCCCCGTCGCGACCGCCTCGCCCCGATGATCGGAGGCCGCCGCCCCCTGCCGGGGCGGAAGCTCGCCGATCGACGCGTCCGGGTCGAGCGGCCGCACACGCCGTTCTTCCGGTACACCGGCCCGGGCCAGCTCGTGGCCAAGCAGGCCGCCAGCGCGCCGACGACGTCGGCCGGCCGGGCCTGGGCGCGGATCCGGGCGTTGGTCTTCGGGCGTCCGCTGGCGAACATCGAGGAGATCGGCGAGCGCCTGACGAAGAAGAAGGCGCTGGCGATCTTCAGTTCCGACGCGATCAGCTCGAGCGCCTACGCCACCGAGGAGATCCTGCGGATCCTGATCCTCTCGGGTGCCGCGGGCGCGCTCACCTACTCGATCGGCGTCTCGGTGGCGATCGCGGTCCTGCTGACCGTCGTCTCGCTCTCCTATCGGCAGGTCTGCCGGGCCTACCCCCACGGCGGCGGGGCGTACGCGGTGGCCCGCGAGAACCTGGCCCCGGTCTTCGGGCTGATCGCGGCCGCGGCCCTGCTCATCGACTATGTCATGACCGTCGCCGTCTCGACCGCCTCGGCGATCCAGCAGCTCCAGTCGATCTACCAGCCGCTGTACGCCTACCGGATCGAGATCGCCTTCGTCTCGATCGCCCTGATCACGATCGGCAACCTGCGCGGCCTGCGCGAGTCCGGGAACATCTTCGCCGTGCCGACCTACGTCTTCGTCGGGCTGGCCCTGCTCATCGTCGGGATCGGCGTCTCGCGGATCGTGGGCGGGACCGTGGTGCCGCTTCCCCCTCAGCCCGAGGCCATCGCACCCGGTGCCGGCGTGCTGTCGGTCTTCCTGCTCCTCAGGGCCTTCGCCGGCGGCTCGGTCGCGCTGACCGGCGTCGAGGCGATCGCGAACGGCGTACCAGCCTTCAAGCCGCCCGAATCGAAGAACGCCGCGAACACGATGACCTCGATGTCGCTGCTCCTGGGCGTCATCTTCATCGGGGTCACGATCGTGGCCCACGCCTTCGCCGTCGTCCCCTCCGTCGACAACAGCGGCGGCCCGACGGTCATCGCGCTCGTGGCGGGCAGCGCCCTGGGCGCCGGCGGCCCGATGTTCGTGGCCTTCCAGGTGGCCACCGCGCTGATCCTGTTCCTGGCCGCGAACACCAGCTTCAACGCGTTCCCGCGGCTGGCCGCGATCCTGGCCGAGGACGGCTACATGCCCCGCCAGTTCAGCTTCCGGGGCGACCGGCTCGCCTACAGCTGGGGGATCGTCCTGCTGGCCGCGATCGCGTTCGGGCTGCTGCTCGCCTTCAACGGCGACACCCACGCCCTGATCCCGCTCTACTCGGTGGGCGTGTTCGTGTGCTTCACCCTCTCGCAGGCCGGCATGGTCCGCCACTGGTTCCTGGCCCGCGATTCCGGCTGGTGGTGGCGAGCCGCCGTGAACGCCTTCGGTGGGGTCCTGACCCTGGTCGTCCTGGCCGTCGTCCTGTCGGTGAAGTTCGCCGATGGCGCCTACCTGGTGGCGATCCTCATCCCCGTCCAGGTGGCGCTCTTCCTGTTCATCAACCGCCAGTACAGGACGTCGGCGCGGCACCTCGCGATCGGGCCGGACTACGTCGTCCCGGCCCCCCACCGCGAGGAGCGGGCGGTCGTGCCGGTCCCGGGCCTGACCCGGGCCGTGGTCCAGGCGGTCAACGTCGCCCGCTCGATCAGCGACGACGTCCGGGCCGTGTACATCTCGAACGACGCCGAGGAGACCGCCGCGATGCGGGCCCGCTGGGAGCGCCAGGTGCCGGGCGTGCCGCTCGTCCTCGTCGAATCGCCCTACCGGGCGCTCGTCGGCCCGCTCCTCGCCTACCTCGACATCCTCGATCGGGCCTGGCCGCCGGATCGCGAGGAGCCGATCACGTTCGTCGTGATCCCCGAGTACGTCGCCCGCCACTGGTGGGAGCGGATCCTCTACAACCAGTCGGCGAAGCGGCTCCGGACCGTCCTCCTGGGGCGCCCCCATACGGTCGTCGTCAACGCGCCGTACCGGCGCGAGGAGGAGGGACGGTTCGAGCCGACCCACGGCAGTGACGTCGGCGGTGACGTCGGCGGAGCCTGATCGACGGGTCGCCGCCCGAGCGACATCGGCCGAGGCCGGTGGTATCGTGAAGGCCGTGCCCGAGCCCAGTCAGCATTCCTTCCATCGGGCGGTGGTCGCCGTGAACGGCGGCCCGAGCGACGCCCGGATCGTCCAGGCCGCCTGCGAGCTGGCCCGGACCACCAAGGGCAAGCTGACCGCCGTGCACGTCGTCGAGGTCGGCTGGAACCTGCCCCTCGACGCGGACGTGGCCGGTCGTTCCGAGGAGGCCCAGCGGGTCCTCGACCTGGTCGAGGCGACCGCCGAAACCGAACGGATGACGATCGAGACCATCCTCCTCCAGGCCCGCGACGTCGGAGCGGCGCTCGTCGACGAGGCGAGCGAGCGCGAGGCGGACGTGCTGATCCTGGGCCTCCCCTACCGCAAGCGGTTCGGCGGCGACTTCGCCATCGGGCGGACGGTCCCCTACGTCCTCAAGAACGCCGCCTGTGCGGTCATGGTCATCCGCGAACCGATGGCCGAGGAGCTGACCGGATGAACATCGTTATCGTCGGCTGCGGCCGGGTCGGGGCGACCCTGGCCGCCGAGCTCGACGCGGGTGGCCACGAGGTGACGATCATCGACGTCTCGACGACGGCCTTCGACCGGCTCCCCGGGACGTTCCGGGGCCAGGCGATCCGGGGTGACGGGACGGACGAGGACTCGCTCCGACGCGTCGGTGCCGAGGGCGCGGACGTCTTCCTGGCGCTGACCGAGGGCGACAACCGGAACGTGATGGCCGCCCAGCTGGCCGCCGAGGCGTTCCGGATCGGCCACGTCGTCGCCAAGGTCAACGATCCGTTGCGGGCGGAGGCCTACGCCGCCCTCGGGATCTCGACGATCTGCCGGACCGACCTGATGATGCACGCCCTGCTCGGTTCGATGGGTCTGCCCGCAGGGCCGACCCCGGGTGTCCGCGCCGGCGCACCGCACCCCCATCCGAGCGAGCCGGCCGGCGCCATCGATCGACCCGCGACCCCGGCGGTCGACGGTCGACCGGCCAAGGAGGCCTGAGCCGTGTTCGTGCTGGTCGTCGGTGGGGGCAAGGTCGGCTACTACCTCGCCAAGGAGCTCATCGGGTCCGACCACGAGGTCGTGCTCATGGAGAAGGATCCGCGCCGGGCGGCCCAGATCGCCGACGAGATCGGCTCGATCGTCATCGGGCGCGACGGCTGCGAGGGCAAGCACCTGGCCGAAGCCGGCTGCGAACGGGCCGACGTCGTGGCCGCGGTCACCGGCGATGACGAGGACAACCTCGTCATCTGCCAGATGGCGAAGCATCACTTCGACGTCCCGCGGACGATCGCCCGGGTGAACAACCCGAAGAACGAAGCCCTCTTCCGCCACCTCGGCGTGGACGAGCTGATCAGCCCGACCCGGATGATCCTCGGCTCGATCGAGCAGGACATCCCGGTCCATGAGCTCCTCCACCTGGCGGCGCTCGGCGACAACGAGCTCGAGATCATCGAGGCGCTCCTCCAGCCCGGCTCGCCCGCCGTCGGGCAGAACCCGACCGAGCTCACGATGCCGACCGGGTGTTCGCTCTTCGCGATCATCCGCGACGGCCAGGCGACGCCGCTCCGCCCCGACACGGTCCTGCGCGAGGGCGACAAGGTGATCGCGATCGGTCCGAACGAGTGCGAGGCCGCGCTCCACGGCCTGCTGATCGGCGAATCCCCGGCCGGCGCGACCGCGCGCGGGTAGCCTCGCGAGCGTCCCCGCGACGTCAAGTCTGCGGTAGGAGTCTTGACAACGATATTGTCAGCGTTCTATCCTGCGGGTGTGTCCGACCGAGCGCCGGCCGGACGACCATCCTGGCACAGGAGGTGAAGGAACGATGACGATCGTGCGCCGTCCTTCGCCGTTCGGTGAGCTGCTCCCGCTCCGGACCGCGATGGACCGATTGTTCGATGAACCCTACAGCCGACTCTTCTGGGGCGCCGGGCACAACGGCGACGGCATCGTGCCGCTCGACGTGACGTCGACCCCCGACGAGCTGATCGTCAGGGCGTCGCTGCCCGGCGTGCGTCCCGAGGACGTCGAGATCACGATCGAGGGCGGCACGCTGGCGATCAGCGGGTCCACCGCGGCCGAGACGACGGACGAGAGTCCCGCCTATCTCGTCCGCGAGATCCGCCGCGGGTCGTTCTCGCGGACGATGACCTTGCCGGACGGCCTGGAGCCCGACGGTGCCAAGGCGTCGTTCGAGCTCGGCATCCTGACCCTCCGGATCCCGAAGGCCGCCCAGGTGAAGCCGCGCCAGATCCGGATCACCCCGAGCGTGCCCGCCGACGCGAGGCCGCCCGAGACCGAGGCGCATCCAGTCGAAGAAGACGACGCCAGCTGAGATGCGTCGACTCGACCGCGACCCGACGCGACCCGTGTACGTCATCAGCGTGGCGGCGGGCATCGTCCAAGTCCATCCGCGCACCCTGCGGATCTACGAGGACGAGGGTCTGATCGCGCCGGCCCGGACGTCGACCAACATCCGCCTCTACAGCGAGACCGACATCCGGCGGATCCTCTGGATCCGTCACCTCACCCAGGAGCGTGGGGTCAACCTCGCCGGGATCCGGGTCCTCTTCGAGCTCGAAGAGCGGTTGGGGACCCGGATCCTCGAGACCCTCTACGAAGAGGCGATCGCCCAGGGCGATCGCTGAGTCGACCGACCAACCCGCCACTGGGGCCGCATCGGCGGCCCGACCCTTCGAGATCGAAACCAGCAGGAGACCCCGTCACATGGCCGATCGTCCGTCCGACCCGAAGCCGGCGCGCAAGCCCGGCGCCTCCGGGACGCGTGAGCTGCCGCTGGTCGCACTCCGCGAGACGGTCATCTTCCCGGAGATGATCGTCCCGCTCCAGGTCGGCCGCGAGAAGAGCGTGGCCGCCCTGAACGCCGCCGTCGCGGCCGGGGGGCCGATCGCGCTCGTGACCCAGCGCCGCCCCGAACAGGAGGACATCGTCGAGCCGGGCGAGCTGTATACGATCGGCACGCTCGCCAAGATCGCCCAGGTCGTCCAGCTCCAGGACGGCACGGTCCGGGCGATCGTCCAGGGCCAGTCCCGGCTGCGCGTGACCGGCTTCGTGAGCACGAGCCCGTACATCGTGGCCAGGGTCGAGGAGGTCGCCGACGAATCGCCGGCGGGTCTCGAGATCGAGGCGCTCATGCGCAGCGTCCAGGGCCAGATGGAGGCGTACGTCGCCAACGGTGCGCCCGTCCCGCCCGAGGCGGCCGTCGCGGCCCGGAACATCACCGAGCCCGGTCTCCTCGCCGACATGGTCGCCTACAGCCCGGACATGAGCACGGAGCAGCGCCAGGAGCTCCTCGAGACGCTCGACGTGGTCGAGCGGCTCAAGCTCGTCCAGACGTTCCTCGCCCGGCAGGTCGAGATCCTCGAGCTGAAGGGCAAGATCCAGTCCGAGGTCAAGTCCGAGATGGACAAGACCCAGCGGGAGTACATCCTCCGCGAGCAGCTCAAGGCGATCCAGCGCGAGCTGGGCGAGGACGATCCGCAGCAGGCCGAGATCGGCGAGCTGCGCGACAAGATCGAGGCCTCCGGGATGCCGGAGGAGGTCCGGGTCCGGGCACTCAAGGAAGTCGACCGGATGAGCCGGATCCCGTCCGCCTCGCCGGAGGTCGGGGTCATCCGGACCTACGTCGACTGGCTCGTGGGTCTGCCCTGGAACGTGTCCACCGAGGACCAGCTCAACATCCGCGAGGCGGCCCGGATCCTCGAAGAGGACCACTACGGGCTCGAGAAGGTGAAAGAGCGGATCCTCGAGTACCTCGCGGTCCGCGCCCTGGCCGACACGATCCGCAGCCCGATCCTCGCTCTCGTCGGCCCACCCGGCGTGGGCAAGACCAGCCTCGGCAAGAGCGTCGCGCGGGCGATGGGCCGGAAGTTCGTCCGGATGAGCCTGGGCGGGATCCACGACGAGGCGGAGATCCGGGGCCACCGGCGCACCTACATCGGGGCGCTCCCCGGCCGGATCATCCAGAACGTCAAGACGGCCGGCACGAACAACCCGGTCTTCATGCTCGA
>JBGPFS010000076.1:0-10445 GCA_041483455.1 Candidatus Limnocylindria bacterium
CGAACGCAGCCGCCCGGCGCAAGTCGCGCCTCGCCCGGAAGGTGAACGCGGCCCTCGGTGGCGAGCACGTCCTGACTGCCGCGAAGGTCACCAAGTCGACCGGCAAGGCCGCCGCCGCGAAGGCCGCCAAGGCCCGGATCGCGCTGGCCAAGGCGGACAAGGCGAAGGGCGCCCAGACGGCCGCTGGCAAGGCCCGGGCCGCGCTCTCGAAGTCCGCCCGCGCCGAGGCCGCCGCGACCGAGGCCGCCAAGGCCGCCAAGGCCGAAGCGGCGGCTGCGACCCCTGCCAAGGCGGCTCGGACGCCGGCCAAGACCAGCGGCGCGAAGCCGGCCGCGGCCAAGTCGGCCGGAGCGAAGCCGGCCGGCGCCAAGGCCGCAGCCGCCAAGCCCGCCGCGGCGAAGAAGACCGCGGGGACCGCGAAGGCCTCCAAGTCCGCTGCGAAGAAGACCGCATCGGCCGCCAAGCCGGCCGCGGCGAAGAAGACGACCCCCAAGGCCGGCTGATCCCGGGCCACCTGGCCCGGGATCAGGACCGCCCCCGACGCCCCGGCACCGCCGGGGCGTCAACGTTTCCGGGGCCTGCGCGGTCGGTGCCGTCCGTGGATCTGCACGCGTCCCGGCCGCGGCGTCGATCCGGGCAGAATGAGATACCCCGGGGAGCCGCTGCTCGACCCGGCCCGTCGGGTCAGCCGGCGGTCGGCTTCGCCTCCGGGCCGTTCCTCGTCGCCTGGCCGGGGCGCGGTCGGGTGGCGCCATACACGATGCCGCCGACGAGCGCCCCGCCCAGCGTGAGGGCCAGGAGCGTGCCGGCCGTCTGGAGCTGGCTCGACCAGTAGAAGCGGCTGAACGCGTCGACGTCGGCCACCCCGTTCGCCACCAGATCGGGGCCGCGCCCGGCGTCGAGGTAGCGCTGGTAGACGCAGTCCGCGCCGGTCCGGCAGACGAGCGGCTTGCCGAGGCTGCCGTCGCGATAGCCGTCGTCGGCCGCGAAGAAGAGCGCCTTCACGCCGAGCAGGAGCAGGGCCGCCGTCAGGCCGGTCACCGCCCCCGCGTAGAGCGCATTCGTGACGATCCGCGGCCAGGCGCCACGCCCCCGGCCCGCCCGGACGTTGGCGTAGTAGCCGATCAGGAGTCCGCTAAACGGGGCCAGGATCCAGTCGATGGGCTCGATCGGGATGACGAGCAGGAAGCTGACCCCGATGACGAGGGCCATCCCGAACCCGACCCAGCCCCCGGTGACGGCCCCCCGGTCGACGATCCGACTCACCCGGCGCTCGAGCCGCTCACGGAGCCCACCCCGGAGGCCGTCCCGGCGCCGGCGAGGGCGGCCCGCCCGAGATAGCGAGCGCCGCCGCCCAGCTCATCGCCGATCCGGAGCAGCCGGTTGTACTTCGCGACCCGCTCCGAACGCGACGGCGCCCCGGTCTTGATCTGGCCGGTCCCCATCGCCACCACGAAGTCGGCGATCGTCGTGTCCTCGGTCTCGCCCGAGCGATGGCTGACCATCGCGGTCCAGCCGGCCCGACGGGCCAGCTCGATGGCCGCCGTCGTCTCCGTCAGCGTCCCGATCTGGTTCAGCTTGATCAGCACGGAGTTCATCGCCCGTTCGGCGATGCCGCGGGCGATGAAGGTCGGGTTGGTCACCAGGATGTCGTCGCCGACGAGCTGGACCTTCGACCCGAGCCGCGCCGTGAGCTCCCGCCAGCCGGCCCAGTCGTCCTCGCCGAGACCGTCCTCGAGCGAGACGATCGGGTACTTGTCGATCCAGCCCGCCCACAGGTCGATGAGGGCGCCGGAGTCGAGCGTCCGGCCCTCGCGCTCCAGGCGGTACTGGCCGGTCACGCCGTCGACGCCGGTGCCCTCGACCAGGATCGAGCTGGTGGCCGGGTCGAGCGCGATCGCGACCTCGTCGCCGGGCCGGTAGCCGGCCTTCTCGATCGCCCGGAGGATGACCTCGACGGCCGCCTCGTTCGAGGGCAGCGATGGCGCGAAGCCGCCCTCGTCGCCCTGGCCGACCGAATAGCCCTCGTCGCTGAGGATCCCCTTGAGGGCGTGGAAGACCTCGGCGCCCGCCCGCACGGCGTCAGCGAACGTGGCGACCCCGACCGGGGCGACCATGAACTCCTGGAAGTCGGTCGAGTCCAGCGCGTGCTTGCCGCCATTGAGGATGTTGAAGAACGGCACCGGCAGGATCCGCGCGCCGGCGCCGCCGAGGTAGCGGTAGAGCGGGAGGTCGTGCGCTGCGGCCGATGCGTGGGCACAGGCGAGGCTGACGCCCAGGATCGCGTTCGCCCCGAGCTTCGCCTTGGTGGGCGTGCCGTCGAGCTCGATGAGTGTGGCGTCGACGCCGGCCTGGTCGGCGGCGTCCCAGCCGAGGAGCGCCGGGCCGATCGTCTCGACCACGTTCGCGACGGCCTTCAGCACGCCCTTCCCGCCGTAGCGGCTCCGGTCGCCGTCGCGCAGCTCGACCGCCTCGTGGACGCCGGTGCTGGCCCCCGACGGCACGGCGGCCCGCCCGACCGAGCCGTCCTCGAGGACGACGTCCACCTCGACGGTCGGGTTGCCGCGCGAATCGAGGATCTCCCGGGCGTCGATGTCGACGATCGTCGTGCTCATCTGCCGGCCTCCACCGCGATCCGGTCCTGCAGGACGGCGATCCCGGGCAGCTCACGCCCCTCGAGGAACTCGAGTGAGGCGCCGCCGCCGGTGCTCACGTGGGTCATCTTGGCCGCCAGGCCCTCCTGCTGGACCGCGGCGACGGAGTCTCCGCCACCGACGACGACGGTCGCGCCCGCCTCGGCCTTCGCGGCCAGGACCCGGGCGATCTCGCGGGTGCCTCGCCCGAACGCCGGGATCTCGAAGACGCCCATCGGACCGTTCCAGACGACCGTCCGGGCCGGCCCGAGCGCCTCCCGCATGAGGGCGATCGTCTGCGTGCCGATGTCGACGATGTGCCAGGAAGCCGGGACCTTGTCGGCAGACACCGGCTTGTACTCCGTCCCCTGGGTGACCTCCTTGGCGATGATGACGTCGACCGGGAGCACGATCCGGACGCCCTTCGTCTCGGCTGCCGCGAGGATCCGCCGGGCGTCCTCGACCCGATCGGGCTCGGCCAGGCTCTTGCCGATCGCCTTGCCCTGGGCGAGGAGGAACGTGTTGGCCATCCCGCCGCCGATGACGAAGCCGTCCACCTTGTCCATGAGGTGCTCCAGGACCTTGATCTTGCCCGACACCTTGGCCCCGCCGATCACGGCGAAGAACGGTCGGGCCGGGTGCTCCAGGAGCCCGCTCAGCGCCTTGATCTCGGCCTCCATGAGCAGGCCTGCGTAAGCCGGCAGGAGCTGGGCGACGCCGACGGTCGAGGCATGCGCTCGATGGGCGGTCCCGAACGCGTCGTTGACGTAGAGGTCGGCGTACGCGGCGAGGGCCTTGGCGAACGCCGGGTCGTTCTTCTCCTCGGCCGAGTGGAAGCGCAGGTTCTCGAGGAGGAGCGCCTCGCCGGGCCGCAGCCGCCGGATGGCGTCCTCGGTGCCGACGCCCAGCGCGTCGCCGGTGCAGGGCACGTTCTGGCGGAGGAGCAGGCTGAGCCGCTCCGCGACGGGCCGGAGCCGGAGTCCGTCCTGGACCTTGCCGTCGGGTCGGCCGAGGTGGCTGGCCAGGATCACCCGGGCGCCCTGGCCCAGGAGCGCCCGGATCGTCGGGATCGTGGCCCGGATCCGAGAGTCGTCGGTGACCTTGCCGTCCTGGAGGGGAACGTTGAGATCGACCCGGACGAAGACGCGCTTGCCCGATGCGTCGACGTCCCGGATGGTCAGCTTGTCCATCGGTTCCGGCCTTCCGGTGAGGGGCCCCGGTGCGGCGGGGCGGAGCGCTGGGTGGCGAGGCAGGTCTGGATCCGGGGGTCCGGCGACGGCGCGCTCAGGCGTGCGCGACGCTCGGGAGCCGCTCGGCGACGTAGCGGACGAGGTCCGCGATCCGGCAGCTGTAACCCCACTCGTTGTCGTACCAGGCGATGACCTTGACCATCGTCCCGCCCAGGACCATCGTCGAGGCGGCATCGATGATCGAGGAACGCGAGTCGCCCCGGAAGTCGCTCGACACGAGCGGCTCGTCGCTGACCCCCAGGATCCCCTTGAGCGGGCCTTCCGCGGCGACCCGGAACGCGGCGTTGACCTCGTCCACGGTCGTCGGCCGAGCGAGATCGGCGGTGAAGTCGACGACGCTCACGGTCGGAGTCGGGACGCGCAGGCTGAAGCCGTCGAACTTGCCCTTGAGGTCCGGGATGACGAGGGCGAGGGCCTTGGCCGCGCCGGTCGTCGTCGGGATGATGTTCTGGCCGGCTGCGCGCGCCCGACGGGGGTCCTTGTGGGCCACGTCGAGGATGCGCTGGTCGTTGGTGTACGAATGGATCGTGTTCATGAGGCCGCGCTCGATCGTCCAGCCGGCGTGGACGACCTTGACGGCGGGGGCGAGGCAGTTCGTGGTGCAGCTCGCGTTGCTGATGATGTGATGCCGGTCGGGGTCGTAGGCGGCATCGTTGACGCCCAGGACGATCGTCACGTCCTCGTGCTTCGCCGGCGCGCTGATGAGCACCTTGCGGGCTCCGGCCGCCAGGTGGGCCCGGGCCTTCTCCGCGTCGGTGAAGCGGCCGGTCGACTCGATGACGATATCGACGCCGAGCTCGCCCCAGGGAAGGTTCGCCGGATCGGCTTCCTGGAGGACCTTGATCTCGCGCCCATCGACGATGATCGCGTCGGCTGTGTGGTCGACCGTGCCCGGGTACGCCCCGTAGGTCGAGTCGTGCTTGAACAGCAGGGCGTTCATCGGCACGTCCACCAGGTCGTTGACCGCCACGACCTCGATCCCGGGCGCTCGCTCGATCAGGGCCTTGAGCGACTGCCGACCGATCCGGCCGAAGCCGTTGATCCCGACACGCACGGTCATCCCGGTTCCTCCTGCGATGGCTGCGAGCGCCTGGCGCACGCGATGGGGGCGAGGGCCTGTGGCCACCTTGCACGCGGGCCCACGGCGCGCAGGATCCTCGACCCTGCTGCGCTCCCCGTCCCGCTCCCGGGACTTCGGGGCATCGGCTCCGTGACGCCCTGAATGGTACCAAAGGGTCGTTCAGCCCCCGGGAGGGTCCCCCGGCCCTGAATCGACGACCCCCGCCGTCGCCGGCGGGGGTCGTTCGTCACGTCGGTGACGGGAGCGGCCGTCAGCCGCCGATCCTGAAGACCTTGGTGCCGCACTTCGGGCAGGTGCCCGAGATGGCCGGCTTGCCGTTCTTCATCGTGATCTTCTGGGGATTCTTGACTTCGACCTTCATCTTGTCCTTGACGCAGTAAGCCTCGGCCACGGTGGGCTCCTCCTCTTCCTAACGTGACGGCACGGGGCCCTCGCCACGTGTCCGCAGGTTCACGAACCGGTCCACAGGGACGGTCTCCAGCGTTCCGCCCCAGCATCGCGCTTCTGGCGGTCCATCGCGGCGAGGATCCGGAGCGCTTCCAGCCCGGTCTCGAAGCAGGCCGCCTCGGCACGGTCTCGCGCCTCGCCCGAGATGAAGTCACCGGTCGCCCGCTGCGCGTAGGCCGCGCAGACGACTCCCGCTCGACTTCCCGCGAGTCCGGCCAGGACGAACACCGCCGATGCCTCCATCTCGAAGTTGAGGACGCGCTGGCGCCTCATCTCGTCGGCCAGGTCAGGGTAGCGGATGGGCAGCTTCGGGATCGCGCGCCCCTGTGCGCCGAAGAACCCCGGAGCCGTCGCCGTCACCCCGACATGCGCCCGATGCCCAAGCCCCGCCGCCGCCTCGACGAGTGCCGCGACCGCCTCATAGTCGGCGACCGCGGGATACGCCTCGTGGACGAAGAAGCTCGTGGTCGCCTCGAGGCGGACCGCGCCGCTCGAGATGACCAGGTCCCCGATGGCGATCTCCGGCTGGAGCGCGCCGCAGGAACCGACCCGGATGAATGTCGGCCGTTCCGTGATCGCCAGGATCTCCGCGATCGCGATCTCGACGTTGTCGGCGCCGATGCCGGTCGAGATGATCGAGACCCGCTGGCCCCGATACATCCCGGTGACCGAGGCGAACTCCCGGTGACGTCGCTCCAGCTCGATGGATTCGAGTCGGGTGGCGATCCGGGCGGTCCGGTCGGGGTCGCCGGGGAGGAGAACGTACTCAGCCACGTCGCCGGGGCCGAGCGCGATGTGGTACTGCCGTTCTCCCGTCGGGAGCGCGACGCGGGGGTCCGCGTTCGTCGGCAAGACCTCTCCCCTCACGCGATAGCGCTTCGCTGGCGCGAAACTCGAGCGAGGATAGTCCGGGCCTCTCGCGAGCGTCAACCCGGACCGAGCGTGGCTCGCTGCGTCGGAGCGTCATCGGCGTCGGTCCCGGCGGGCGGCTGTGACGAGGCGGCACTCCGTGCGCGAGGCGAGGGGAGGCCACCTGGCTCCACGACCGCGGGCGAGGCGACGCCCGCGGGCGCCGTCGGGCCCAGCGCGAAGACGGCGAGCCGACCGGCGATCCGTGCCGCGAGCTCGCGCTCCAGCCGGCGGCGCCGGACCAGCGCAACGCCGAGCGTCCCGAGCGCCGCCAGGATGACCGAACCGATCCCGAGACCGGTCGACGGCACCGCGGCGATCGGGCCGAGTCCGGCCTGGCGACCGGCCGGGGCCGGGTCCCCGGCGGGGGTCGAGGGTGCGGCGGCATCGGAGGCCATCGGAGCGGACGATCCGGCCGGGGGATCTGCCGAGGTCGAGACCAGCGGGATCGGTTCGCCGATCTCGCCGACCCGGGCCACGTCCGCCGGGGACGCCACGAGGACGAAGAGCCCGACCGCGTCGTGCTCGACCAGACCCGTGACGTTGAGCGCGTCATCGACGGCCAGCAGCTCGGCCAGCGACGCGGCGGCTCCGGTCAGCCGGATCCGGCCGGTCGCCGTTCCGTCATCGACCTCGACGTCC
This sequence comes from Candidatus Limnocylindria bacterium, assembly GCA_041483455.1. Lineage (GTDB taxonomy): Bacteria > Chloroflexota > Limnocylindria > Limnocylindrales > CSP1-4 > JBGPFS01. The sequence continues at coordinate 6,963 of JBGPFS010000076.1, forward strand.
GGACCGACGACCGACGCGACGAGACCGCCGACCCGCACCCGCCGACCGAGGGCGGAAGCAAGATCATCGAGGTCCACGTCCGGCGGCGCCCCGGAGCCGGCGATGGGAGTGGCGCCCGAGCCCGGACTCGCGCCGGCGCCGGCGGTGGTGCGGGATCCCTTGCCGGCCCCGCCCGGCTCGATCGGCCCGACCGAGACGTCGGACGGCCTGCGCACGACGATCGCGAACCGCCGATCCAGCGATGTCGGGTACGGCCGCCGGACGATCCCGACGACGGTCGCGGCGCGGCCTTCGATGAGGGCGGTCGAGGGGATCTGCGAACCGGCCAGGCCGGCCACGACGATGCGGACCGTGCCGACCGCGACCTCGGCACGCCAGAGCGTTCCGAGCCGGCGGACCGTTTCGACCCGGCCGACGATCCGGACGAGCAGCCACTCGTCGTCGACGGTGGGGGCGCGAGCGAGCCGACGGGGAGCCGGTTCTCCCGGGTGGCCGAGCAGCTCGACGGTCGACGCCCGGATGCGCGGCGCGCCGTAGGCGCTCCCGAGCTCGCCGGCGATCCTGACCCGGTCGCCGACCGCCGGCGCTGCGGCGTCCTTCGGGAGCAAGACCTCGACAGCCCCCGAAGCATCCTCGACGATCGTCCGGCGGCCGCTCGAATCGAGCAGATCGACCGGCACGACGACGACGCCTTCGACCGCGACCGAGCCGCGGACGAGCTTGAGAACGACACCGATCGACCGAACGGTCGGATCGATCGGAGTGCCGGACGCGGAAGGAGCGTGGGCCGGGCCGGACGAAGGGGCGGGACTCGCGGACGGGTACGGGCTCGGCTCCATGCCTTCGACGATCCAGAGGTCGTCCGGATCGCGGAGGTAGATCCGGTAGCCGTCGGAGCGGCCACGGCGGCTGGCGCGCTGGCCGACGACGCCGGTCACCTCGACGGCGGTCCCCTTGGTCAGCTGGGTCGGGTCGATCCCGGCTGCGGGCTCGGCCACGACGCGCACGGAGATCCCGTCGGCCGCGACGAGCGTGGCCGTCACGGCTCCTCCGCTGCCGGGCGCGGGCGCGTGCAGAACGGCGCCGGTGTACGTGACGAGCTGCGCCTCCGTGGCTTCGCCGAGGTCGGTCCCGGTGATCTTCATCGGCGTCGGCGGCTCGTCTGGCGCACCGATGACGACGTCTCCCGCCAGGGCCGGTCGGATCTCGAGCTCACCGTACGGATCGGCCAGGACACCCTCGACCTCGACCTCGAGGCCACGCGCCGGTCGAGTGGCCGACATCGGCAGCCGCACGAAGATCCCCGCGGTCGCGTCTTCGATGGCCACGAGGCGATCGAGCGGGAACCGACCAGCCTCGGCGGTGACGGTGCCGGAGACGCGGACCCGGGTTCCGATCGGAAGCGCCCGAACGCTCTCGATCGTGGCGGGTCCGACCGACGGCGACGGGCTGGCGCTCGGAGCCGGCGTGGACGTCGCGGTGGGCGCCGGCGAAGGGGTGGGGGTGGTCGTCGGCGTCGGGCTCGGTGGCGCGATCGGGGTGAGGTCCCCGCCGATCGTCACGTAGGCGCGGTAGCCCGTCGTGCCGGTTCCGGTCGAATCATGCTGTCCGACGGAACCCACGAACCGGACCGCATCCCCGCGACCGGGCACGAGGCCGCCGAGGGCCGAGGCGCCGACGATCGCGCGGACGGGCCCGCTCCCATCGTCCACGAGCAGCCCGAGCCCATCCGCATAGCTCGTCGGCGCCTCGACGATCGTGCCTTCGGCGACCACACGGATCCCCTCGGTCGACTCGTCGACTCCGCCCGTGGCGACGAGGACGGGGGCCGGCAGGACCGTCCCGCCGAGCGCGCTCACGTCCGCCTCGGCGATGCGCACGACCCGCATGCCATAGCGGGTGTCGAGCTGGCCGGCGATCCGAATCACGACCCCGGCGGGCAGGGCGTCGGCGACCGGCGCGTCGAGGTAGAGCGCGATCCCGGCCGTCTCATCCTGGATGAACGCGGTCCGACCGGCTTCGAGGGCCCCGAGCGAGGTCGTAAGCACGCCCTGGATCGTCACGGTCGACCCGTCGGCCAGGCCGCGAACCCCGGAGATCGACACCGGGGCTGCGCTCGGCGTGGGCGTCGGCGTGGGCGTCGGGGTCGGGCTGGCTGACGGGCTCGGTTCCGGTGTGCGCGTGGGGGTGGGAGTCGGCGTGGGAGTCGGCGTGGCTGACGGGCTCGGTTCCGGCGTGGGCGTGGGCGTCGTGGTCGGTTCGGGCGTCGGCGTGCCCTTGGGCGTGGGCGAAGGCGAAGGCGTGGACGTCGGGCTCGGTTCGGGCGTCGGCGTGGGTGTCGGCGTTGGCGTGGGCGTGACGCTCGGGCTGGCTGACGGGCTCGCGCTGGGCAACGGCGCCGGCACTGGCGGCGCGGCCAGGTCCTGGGCCGCGGGAGCCCCGTTGACCCGCCAGTCGACGGCGTTGACGTTCGTGTCGGTCGTGTTGCCCGCGAGCCCGCCCGGAGCGCGCTCGATGCTCGAGCCAGCCGACGGCGCCGAGGCCGCCGCCCCTTCGACGAACCCGTTCGTCGCGTCGCCCCAGCCAACGGCGTCGATCGGGGCGCCTCCGACGGGTCGCAGGGCGAGTGCCCCACCGGTCGCCGCGAGACCCCCGCTGTACGTCTCGTCGGCGATCAGCGCGAACGATCCGCTCACGTTCGCGAGCAGGAGGTGGCGTCCCGGTTCGATCTCGGTCGTCACGGTCCAGGTCGCCTTGCGGGTCACGGTCGTGCCGCTCGACGTGATGTAGATCAGTTCGAGCCCCGCGAGGTCCGCGACGGCCGAACCCGCGTTCGTCAGCTCGACGTACTCGTCCGAGGCGGTCGCTCCTCCGGTGACGACCTCGGCCAGGAGCAGACCACCCGACGTCGGCCAGGTGGGTGTCGCGATGACTCGTGGATCCGCGAGGTCCCCGGCCGGGCTCGGCGGGCTTGCGGGGCCGGCCCCCGAGGCGAGCGTGACGATCGTCAGGGCGAGTACGAGCGCAGCCGGGACCGCGCGCCGGGCACGAGGCATGGACGACCTCCCGGCGGAGCTGGCGGGCAGGGGCGGAGCCCTGTTGTAGCGGCTCGGCCTCATCGCCGGATCGCGAGCGGCTTCGCCGAGGCCCACCGGGGCCTTCACGGGGCCTTCACGGCGGATGCGCGGCGGATGCGCGGCGGATGCGCGGCGGATGCGCGGCGTCCCCATCTACCCGGAGCCGTCGCTCGGCCGTGGCTTCCTCTAGGATGTCTACAGCGCTCGCCTCCCGGCGGGCCCTTCGCCCTGCCGGACCCAGATCCGCGATCGACCCCCGACGAGCGTCCCAGGAGGAACCGTGGCCCGCGCCTAGCAGACCGTACGCGCCGAAGCCCGACGGCGGCACCGCGCTGCGACCGCCGAGGTGCTCGTCGAGGGTGCCGATGCCGAGTCGAGCAGCGTGCCGGCCGGCATTCGCGGCCCG
>JBGPFS010000077.1:0-10369 GCA_041483455.1 Candidatus Limnocylindria bacterium
CGATCGCACCCGAACCCGTGCCCGCCGCGGTCCCGGCCGCAGGCGAGTCCACCGACGCGACGCCGTCCGCCTAGCGGGTCGCGCCTCGCGCGCCTGTCCAAGGACCGATGACCGACCCGCCCGTCGAGCAGCCGCGCCTCGATCCGGCGCCGGCCGCCGACCCCCAGGTCTCGCCGGCTGCCGATCCTGCGCCTGAGCCCCTTGCGGCTGTCGCCGGCGAGGCGATCGAACCGCCGACCGCGAACCCGGCCGAGGCTGCGCCCGCGATGTCGCTGGTCGACCATCTCGGCGAGCTGCGGACGCGGATCTTCCGCTCGATCATCGGGGTCTTCGTGGGCAGCGTCATCGGCTTCATCTTCGCGACGCCGATCCGGAACTTCCTGATCCGGCCCCTGCCGACCGGCCGGGTCCAGGTCCTGGGGCCCGGCGACGCATTCTTCATCTACATCAAGATCTCGATCGTCGTGGGGATCATCCTGGCGATGCCGGTGATCCTCTACCAGCTGTGGGCGTTCATCGCCCCCGGCCTCACCCCGGACGAGCGCCGGATCGTGCGGCCGTGGATCCCCCTGGCGCTCGCGTTCTTCATCCTGGGCGTGATCGTGGCCTACGTGGTCCTGCCGTTCGCCACGGGCTTCCTGCTCAGCTTCACGGACGACGTCCTGGTCGGGAACATCGCGGCCGGACCGTACTTCGACTTCGTGACCACGATGTTCCTCGCCTTCGGCCTGGTCATGGAGTTCCCGATCGTCCTGTTCGGCCTGTCGCGGGTCGGCATCCTGACATCGGCGCGACTCGCCTCCTCGCGTCGGATGGTCATCCTCGGGATCGCCATCTTCAGCACCGTGATCACGCCCGGGGGCGATCTCGTCAGCCCGACGGTGATGGGCTTCACGATGTACGGCCTGTACGAGCTCTCGATCGTGTTCATCCGGCGGAGCGGCCGCTGACGGACGCCGCGGTCCGGAAGCCGGTTCGCCCGGCGCGTGGGACCGGGGGGTAGACTGCGGCCGTGGCCAGCGACCGCCCACCCGACGCCGGGACCCGTGACCCCAGCGAGCCAACGGACCAGCATGTCGTCATCCTGAGCGGCCTCTCGGGGGCCGGCAAGACCGCGGCGACGAAGCTGTTCGAGGACCTCGGCTACGTCTGCGTCGACAACCTGCCGGGCGAGCTCCTGCCCCAGCTCGCCGAGCTCGTCTCGGAGGATCGCGAGCGGTTCGGCCGGACCGCGATCGTGCTCGACGTCCGGGCCGGCGATGCGCCGCTCGCCCTGGCCGCCGTCCGGGGCGCGCTCGAGGGTCGGGGGATCCGGCCCCAGGTCTTCTTCCTCGAGGCGCGCGACGAGGTGCTCATCCGACGCTTCTCGGAGACGCGCCACCGTCACCCACTCGGGGCGGAGCGCGGGATCGCCAGCTCGATCGTCGAGGAGCGCCGGCTGCTCGACCCCGTGCGCGATGAAGCCGACGTCGTGGTCGACACCTCCGACCTCTCGCTGCGCGAGCTCCGCGAGCGCTTGTTCACCCGCCTGGCGGACGAGCCCGGAGCGGATCGCCTGGCGATCCAGCTGATCAGCTTCGGCTTCAAGTACGGCATCCCGCTCGAGGCCGACCTGGTCCTCGACGTCCGGTTCATGCAGAACCCCTACTACATCGCCGAGCTCCGCCAGCTGTCCGGACGGACCGAGCGGGTCCAGACCTTCGTCCTCGGCCAGCCGGTCACCGCCCGCTTCCTCGAGCTCGTCCAGGAGCTCCTCGACCTGACGATCCCGGCCTACGTGGGCGAGGGCAAGACCCGCCTGACGGTCGCGATCGGCTGCACCGGGGGCTACCACCGTTCGATCGCGATCGCCGAGGTGCTGGCCGCCTGGCTGAGGGAGCGCGATCTCGGCTCGGTCGCGGTCTTCCACCGGGAGCTCGAGCGGGCGTGAGCATCCGCCGCCGCTCGACGGGCGTGTCGCTGCTCCGGCGCTGGCTGGCGCCGGAGATCGGGATCAGGCGCTGGCTCGCCGTCGTCTTCATCGGCGAGCTGGGCCTCGCGCTCGGCGGTGCGTTCGCCCTCCGCCAGCTCTACCGCGACATCGACGTGACGGGACCGGTCCAGGCCGCGATCTCGGTCCTCACGCTCCAGTTCCTGCCCTACGTCGTCCGCGGGGTGATCGTGGCGGCGCTCGGGATCGGCCTGTTCGTCTTCGGGTCGATCAAGGTGGTGGACGTCCTGATGGGACCCTTCCGGACCGACGACCCCGACCGCCCCCTGGTCGAGGTGATCTACCAGAAACGGTTCCTGGCCCGCGGGCCGCGGATCGTGGCGCTCGGTGGCGGACACGGCCTGGCGACCCTCCTGCGGGGCCTGAAGGAGCACACCAGCAACCTGACCGCGGTGGTGACCGTGGCCGACGACGGGGGCTCTTCGGGCATGCTCCGGGCCCAGCTCGGCGTGCCGGCGGTGGGCGATATCCGCAACTGCATCGTCGCGCTCGCCGATGCCGAGCCGCTGATGAGCGAGCTCCTCCAGTACCGGTTCCCGGGCGACGCGTCTCCGGACAGCCTGGGTGGCCACGCGATCGGGAACCTGCTCATCGCCGCGATGACCGCCGTCGAGGGCGGCGACTTCGAGGAAGGGGTCCGCCGGATGAACCGGGTCCTGGCCGTGCGCGGCCAGGTGGTCCCGGCGACGGCCACTCCGCTGGTCCTGCACGCGGACCTCGCCGACGGCCGCAGGGTGGTCGGTCAGTCGGTCATCACCCGGACGAGCGGGATCGAGCGGGTCTGGCTCTCGCCCGAGGGCGTCCGGGCCGCTGCCGACGCCGTCCTGGCGATCGCCGAGGCCGAGATCGTGGTGATCGGACCCGGCAGTCTCTTCACGAGCGTATTGCCGAGCCTCCTGCTGCCCGAGATCCGGGCCGCGATCGCCGAGACGTCCGCCGTCCGGATCCTCGTGGCGAACGTGGCCACCCAGGTCGGCGAGACCGCCGGTCTCGACCTCGCGGATCACCTCGAAGCCATCGAGCGCCACGCCGGGAGCGGCCTGATCGACGTCGTCCTCGCCGGGGACGGCCGGAGGGTGGCGACCGCCCACCTGGACCTTCCCGGGGAGTCACGCGGCGAGCCCGTCCGGCTGCGCTGGCCGCCGGCGAGCGCCAACGCGCCGCGGCTCGTCCTCGACGACATCGTCGATCCCTCGAACGACCATCACCACGATCCCGATCGCCTCGCGGCGGCCATCTTCCGGATCGCCGTGCGCGAGGGCGTGGGTCGGCGCCGTGCCGGGGTCGCCCGGACCGCATGACGATGCCGCGCGTCCCGTGAGCGGCTCGGATCGCGACCTCGTCGCCGCGCTCCGGGCCGAGCTCTCCGCGATCGACCCGCAGCGCGCCTGCGACCGGGCCGCCGAATCGGCCGGGCTCGGGGCCGCGCTCGCCACCCGCGAGGCGGCCGTGGCGCGGCTGGCCGTCCGGCTGGGTCGCGGGCCGATCGAGGCGGGCCGGCTGCTGGCCGGTCCGCGCCGCGTGAAGCACGTTCGGATGGTCGACGGATCGGGACCGCTCGGGCCGACCGGTCTCGCGGCGCCGCCGTTCGACTGGGCGTCCGCGCCCGAGCACTGCCGGGCGGCCTGGCTGCGAGGGCGTTTCCTCGCCCGTGGCTCGCTCAGCCTCGCGTCGGGTCGAGCCCACCTCGAGTTCGTCGTCCCACCCGAGGAGGCGCCGGTCCTGGCGGGGCGTCTCGCCGAGCTGGGGCTCCCGGCTTCGTGGCGGCTGCGACGTGGGCGCGGGGTGGTGACCTGGAAGAGCACGGAGACGATCGGGACGTTCCTCCGCCGGATCGGGGCCGGCGCCACGGTCCTGGAGCTCGAGGCCCGCCGCGTCTCGCGCTCGCTGCGCGGCGAGCTCAACCGGGTGATCAATGCCGAATCGGCGAACCTCCAGCGGGCGGTGATCGCCGCGTCTCGCCAGCTCGCCTCGATCGCCCTGCTCGAGGCCGATGGGCGCCTGGCGGTCCAGCCGCGGGTCGTGCGCGAGGTGGCGGCCGCCCGAAAAGCGGTCCCCGAGGCGACCCTGGCGGAGCTCGCCGAGCGGCTCGAGCTCCATCGATCGGCGGTCCAGCGGGCCCTCGAGCGGCTCGAGGCGCTGGCGCTCCACGACGACGACGGGATCGGCCGTCGGGGCGGCGATCCGTCCATGATCGGTCGCGGTGTCGGGCCGGGCCTGGGACCGAGCCCGCGGCCGGGCGCGCGCGCTGGTCGCTCTGGCATGATTCGGTGGTGAGACCGGTCATCGTCGCCGCGAACTGGAAGATGCACACGATTCCGTCCGAAGCGGGGGCGCTCGCGCGTACGATCGCCGCGCGGACCGAAGTACCCGGCGTGATCCGGGTGATCTGTCCCCCGTACGTCTGCCTCGCGGCCGTCCGGGACGCGCTCGTCGGGACCGATGTCGGGGTGGGGGCGCAGAACGTGCATCACGAGCGATCCGGCGCCTACACCGGTGAGGTCGCCGCGCCGATGCTCGAGGGGCTGGCGGGCTGGGTGATCCTCGGCCACTCGGAGCGCCGCCGCGACGCCGGCGAGACCGACGAGCTGATCGCCGCGAAGCTCGAGCGCGCGCTCGAGTCCGGACTGCGGCCGATCGTCTGCGTCGGGGAGCAGCTCGCCGACCGGGAGAGCGGTCGGGCCGGGGCGGTGGTCGTCGCCCAGGTCAAGGCGATCCTCGGCCCGTTCGCCGACCGAGCCGGCCGACTGGCGGAGGCCGGTCTCGTGGTCGCCTACGAGCCGGTCTGGGCGATCGGGACGGGCCGGACGGCGACAGGCGCCGATGCGGCCGCGATGGCCGACGCGATCCGCTCGGCCGCCGCATCGAGCGGGGCAGGGGAGGCCGTTCGCACGCTGGCTGCGGGCCTGCCGATCCTTTACGGTGGGAGCGTGACGGCGGCCAACATCGGCGAGTTCGTCGGCGAGCCGGCGATCGACGGAGCGCTCGTCGGCGGAGCCTCGCTCAAGCCTGACGAGATGGCCGGGATCGTCGCCCGGTCCGGCCTCACGGCGGCCGCCCGCGCGGCGATCGGCGGCTGACCGGTGCCCACACTGGTCCTGCTCCGCCACGGCGAAAGCGAGTGGAACCTGAGCAACCGGTTCACCGGCTGGACGGATGTCGACCTGACCGAGACGGGGGTCGCCGAGGCCCGCGATGCCGGTCGGCTGCTGCGGGAGGAGGGCCTGTCGTTCGACCTCGCCCATACCTCGGTCCTGAAGCGGGCGATCCGGACGCTCTGGCTGACCCTCGACGAGCTCGACCAGATGTGGATCCCGACCAGCGTCTCGTGGCGCCTCAACGAGCGCCACTACGGGGCCCTGCAGGGCTTGAACAAGGCCGAGACCGCCGCCCGCTTCGGTGAGGAACAGGTCCGGCTCTGGCGCCGGAGCTACGACGTCCCGCCGCCGCCCCTCGAGCTCGACGACGAGCGGTGGCCCGGTCGCGACCCGCGCTACGCGGACGTCGCCCCCGAGCTCATCCCGCGCGCGGAATCGCTCAAGGACACCGTCGCCCGGATGCTGCCGTACTGGCACGAGCGGATCGCGCCGCAGGTCCGGGCCGGCCGGCGCGTCCTGATCGCCGCCCACGGCAACAGCCTCCGGGCGCTCGTCAAGGAGCTCGACGGGATCGACGACGCAACGATCGTCGGCCTGAACATCCCGACCGGCGTGCCGCTCGTCTACGAGCTCGACCCGGACCTGCGGCCGGTCGGCCATCGCTACCTGGGCGATCCGGCACGGATCGAAGCGGCGACGGCCGCCGTGGCGGCCCAGGGCCGGAAGGTCGAACCCCCGCCCTGAGCGCTGGCCGGCGGCGGATCCCGAGGCACCCTGTGCTACCATCCGACGGCCCCCATCCCGCTCCGAGGTATCGCTCCGCGTGAACCCGCTGCTCGGCATCGGCCAGATCGTGGTCGGCATCGCCCTGATGGGCGCGATCCTGCTCCAGGCCCGGGGGACCGGCCTGTCCGGCACGTTCGGCGGGGATTCGTCCGTCTACCGCAGCCGGCGCGGCGTCGAGCGGCGACTCTGGCAGTTCACGATCGTGCTCGCGGTGCTGTTCGTCCTGTTCTCCCTGGCGTCGTACATCTTCGCCGCCTCCACGACTCCCGCGGCCTGACCGGCTCGCGGATCCCTGCCCGGCCTGGCCGGGCTGGCTCGACCCCATGACCCGATGACCCGCCGCGACCGCGGCCTCGTCGCCACCCTCGGCCTCGCCTTCGCGGCGCTCGCCATCGTCGTGGCGCTGCCGGCGGCCCCGCGTTCAGGCTCGATCGGGTCGCCTGCCCCGACGGGCTCCGACGTGCCGTGGGCGATCTTCCGCGAGGGGATCGTCGGAAGCCCCAGCTCGATCAACCCCCTGACCGCCCGGACGGCCGCCGACCGCGACCTGGCGGCCCTGATCTTCAGCGGGCTCACCCGCCTGGGGCCCGACGACACGGTGCTCCCCGACCTGGCCACGAGCTGGACGATGGATGCCACGGGCGGCTCGTGGACGTTCCACCTGCGCCCCGACGCGCGCTGGCAGGACGGTGTGCCCGTGACCGCCGACGACATCGTCTTCACCGTCGGCGTCCTCCACGACCCGGCCTATGCGGGGCCGCTCGTCGGCTCGTGGCGCGAGGTCACGGCGACGCAGATCGATCCGTCGACCGTCCGGTTCGACCTCGCGACGCCGCTCGGGGGCTTCCTCCAGGCGACGACGATCGGGATCCTGCCTGCTCACCTCCTGCGTGATGTGCCGGTGGCCAAGCTGGCCGACGATCGATTCAGCGTCGAGCCGGTCGGTTCGGGGCCGTACGCGCTGGTCCAGTGGGACACGGGCGCGGCTCAGCTCGTGCCGGCCGGGTCGCTCGCCGCCCCGGCCGAATCCACGGGTCCAGCGTCCTCGGTCCCGGGCGTCGACGCCCCGACCGGCCCGAGCGCCTCGGCCCCGGGCGTCGACGTCCCGACCGGCCCGAGCGGCTCAGCCGGCGCCGGCCCGAGCGCCTCAGTCGGCGCCGCGAGCCTGCCCGAGCTCGACTTCACGTTCTTCACGGACGCGACGGCCCTCGCGGATGCCTACCGGGCCGGGGAGATCGACGACGCGTCCGGGCTGGGGCCCGCCCAGGCCGCCTCGCTGGCCGCGTTGCCCGGCAGCCACCTCCTGACCTACCCGGGCACGACCTTCACCTCACTGGCGGTGAACCTCCGGCCGGGGAGCACGGCACTCCGGCCGGCACGGGTCCGCCGGGCGCTCCTCGAGATCCTCGACCGGACGAAGCTGGTCGCCGATGTCTACCGCGGTGCGGCCACCCGGGCGGACAGCGCGATCCCGCCGACCTCCTGGGCGTTCGACGCCAAGGCGAGCGCGCCGGTGGCGACCTCGTCCTCGGCAGCGAACGCGGACCTGGTCCGCAGCGGCTGGCGGAAGGGCACCCATGGCTGGGTGGCGGCCGGGACGAAATCCGCGATCGACATCAAGCTCCTCGCCCCCGACGCAGCCTCGAACCCGACCGCGAACGCCGCGGCGGCCTGGATCGCCGGCGCCTGGCGAGCGTTCGGGATCGGGGTGACCGTGGTGGAGCTCGAACCAGCCCGGTTCGTCGAGCGGCTCCAGGCCGGCGACTTCACGGTCGCGCTGGTCAGCGTCAACGTCGGGCTCGATCCGGATCTCTACTCGCTCTACGCCTCGACCCAGGCCGTGGGTGGAGGCGGCAACATCACTGGGCTCCAGGATGCCGCCCTAGATGCGAAGCTCCGGGCCGCCCGCGCCCCCGGCTCGATGGAGGCTCGTCGGATCGCCTACCGCAACCTCCAGGCGGCGCTCGTGGCGGACCCCGCGATGCTGCCGCTGGTCTTCGCCGATGAGCTCGTGGTGGTCTCGGATCGGCTCAGCGGACGCTCCGTCCGCCCCCTCGGGTCCGCCAGTGACCGGTTTTGGGATGTGCTAACATGGCGCCTCGCTGACGGCCGGTGAGGTCGCTCGCCGGTCGGCGGATCCTCGCCGAGGTGGCGGAATCGGTAGACGCGCTAGCTTCAGGAGCTAGTGTCCGCAAGGGCGTATGGGTTCAAATCCCTTCCTCGGTACCAGCCCTCGTCCGGGATCCGACCGCGATGGACCTGCCCAGGTGGCGGAATTGGTATACGCGTACGTTTGAGGGGCGTATGAGGCAACTCATCCGGGTTCAAGTCCCGGCCTGGGCACCACCCTCCTGACCTGTCGACGGCGGCCCCGCGGGGGCCGCCGCTCTGATTCTCGTATCCTCGTCGCGGGCGGTTAGCTCAGCCGGTCAGAGCACCTCGTTTACACCGAGGGGGTCAGAGGTTCGAGTCCTCTACCGCCCACCAGCCCCCCTGCTAGACTGGAGACGTGGCGGCGCGGCCGCCCTTCGCGGAGGGTTTCATGGCTCCGATCCTGATCATCCTGATCGTCGTCGTGGTGGCGGTGGTCGGCTGGCTGATCCTCCTCTACAACGGCCTGGTCGGGAAGCGCCTGACGATCGACGAGGCGTTCGCCCAGATCGACGTCCAGCTCAAGCGACGCCACGACCTGATCCCGAACCTGGTGAACGCGGTCAAGGGCTACATGGACTTCGAGCAGGACGTCCTGACCAAGGTCACCGAGGCCCGGGCCGGCGCGATCGCCGCCGGGGCGCAGGGTCCGACGGCCCAGGCCCAGGCCGAGAACGTCCTGACCGGAGCGCTCCGCTCGCTCTTCGCGGTCGTGGAGAACTACCCGACCCTCAAGGCGAATGAGAACGTCCTCAGCCTCCAGGAGCAGCTGACGACGACCGAGAACCAGATCGGGTTCGCGCGCCAGCACTACAACGCCACGGTCCGCGACTACAACACCTCGATCGCCACCTTCCCGGCCGTCCTCATCGCCGGGGCGCTCGGCTTCATCAAGCGCGATTTCTTCGACGCCGAGCCCGAGGCCGAGGCCGTCCCGGTCGTCGCGCTCCGATAGCGGTCGCGCACTCGCCCGACTCCCCGGGACCTCGCCATGGCGATGACCTTCAACGCCCAGATCGGGGCGAACCGCCGCAACTCCGTGCTGCTCGTGCTCGTGGTCGCCGCGCTCTTCGCGGCGCTCGGGCTGACGATCGGCTTCGGCGTGACCGGCAGCCGGGGAGGGGCGATCGGCACCCTGCTCGTCTTCGTCGCCATCGCGGGCCTGCTCTCGATCGGGTCGTACTTCGCCGGCGACCAGCTCGTTCTCGCCGCCTCGCAGGCGAAGGAGGTGGACGAGACGTCCCAGCCGCAGCTCCTCAACGTCGTTCGGGAGCTCACGCTCGCCGCCGGGATCCCGATGCCGAAGGTCTACCTGATCGACGACAGCGCCATGAACGCCTTCGCGACCGGCCGCGACCCCGAGCACGCCTCGCTGGCGATCACGACCGGCCTGCTGACCCGGCTCGACCGCGAGGAGCTCCAGGGGGTCATCGGCCACGAGCTCTCGCACGTCCGGAACTTCGACATCCGGTTCACGCTCATGGTCGGCGTCCTGGTCGGGGCGATCGCCCTGCTGGCGGACTTCTTCCTGCGCTTCACGTTCTGGGGCGGTACCAGCCGGCGGTCGTCGAACCAGGGTGGGGGATCGGGCGGCCTCCAGGCGATCGCGATCGTCCTGGGACTCATCCTCGCGATCCTCGCCCCGATCGCCGCCCGGCTCGTCCAGCTCGCCGTCAGCCGGCAGCGCGAGTACCTGGCCGACGCGTCTTCGGTCGACCTGACCCGCAACCCGCAGGGGCTCGAGCGGGCCCTCGCGAAGATCGGCGGCGACACCGAGGTCCTGGAGGTCGCGAACCGGGCCACCCAGCACCTCTACTTCACCAACCCGATCCACAAGTTCGAGGCGCGCGCGAACGGGCTGTTCTCGACCCATCCACCCATCGTGGACCGGATCAACCGGCTGCGCGAGCTGACCGGCGAGGCTCCATTGCCACCGGCCGAGACCGCCCAGCTCGGCGAAGAAGACTGAGTCCGGGACACCGGCCCGCGGGCGCCGATCGATGAGCCCGTGGGGCCGGCGCGCGGCCGATCGGCCCGATCCGGCGGCGCATCCGCCCGGTCCCGGCGGTCGGTCAGCCGCCTTGCCCGGGTTCGCGGGCAGGTGGTATCCTGCGGGTCGCCGACGGGCGGTCAAGCCCGGTGGGGGCCATCGGGCCGAGATAGCTCAGTTGGTAGAGCACGCGACTGAAAATCGCGGTGTCGCCAGTTCGATCCTGGCTCTCGGCACCACACCGAAGGTCGCGGCAGACGAGCGGAAGTGGCTCAGTTGGTAGAGCATCACCTTGCCAAGGTGAGGGTCGCGGGTTCGAGTCCCGTCTTCCGCTCCAATCCCTCCTCCAGTCGA
>JBGPFS010000078.1:0-10286 GCA_041483455.1 Candidatus Limnocylindria bacterium
CGGGCGGTCTTCGACGTCTGCCCGTCGCCGCCGCTCAACTGGTCCGAGTTCGGGGCCCAGAACCTGATCGATCTTGCCCGGGCCCGCGTCCCGGCCGAGATCGTGTCGATGCCGATCGCCGGCGTCGCGGCCCCGGTGACGCTCATCGGGGCGGTGGTCCAGCATGCCGCCGAGTGCCTCGCCGGGATCGCCATCCACCAGTCGGCCGGGCCGGGCGCGCCGATCGTCTGGGGCGGCGCGCCGACCATCCTCGACATGCGGATCGGCACGACCCCGATGGGCTCGATCGAGACGGCGATGATCGTGGCGGCCTACGGCCAGGTCGGGCGGTCGCTGGGCCTGCCGACCCACGGCTACCTCGGGGCGACGGACGCCAAGATCGTCGACGGCCAGGCCGGCCTCGAGAGCGGGATGACCGCCCTGGTCGGAGCGCTCGCCGGGATCGACCTCATCTCCGGCGCCGGGATGATCGACTTCCTGCTCTGCCAGAGTCCCGAGAAGCTCGTCCTCGACGCCGAGCTCATCGGGATGGCCCAGCGGATCGCCCGCGGCATCGGGACACCCACCGAGACCCTCGCCACCGGGTCGTTCGCCGCCGCGGGCCCGGAGGGCCGGTTCCTGGAGCTCGACGAGACGCGCCGGCTCTTCCGGACCGAGCAGTTCCTGCCCTCCAAGGTCCTCGACCGCCAGTCGCGCCGGGCGTGGCAGGACGCGGGCGGGCTCGACGCCTTCGGGCGGGCGCGCCTCCGGGTCGACGAGCTGGTGGCGACCCACCGACCGGCGGTCCTTGGTGAGGGTGTGGCCGCAGCGCTAGCCGAGCGGATCCAGGCGGAGGGCGAACCGTTCGGCCTGGTCGGGCTGCCTGGCGTCGATCGCTGACGGCGCCATCGCCGCCGCAGCCCGGCCCGTCAGCGAAGTCGGCGCGCGGCGAACATCCGGCCCTGGGCCGCGCGAGCCGCGCTGGCGATGTCGCCCCCCGGCGCCAGGCTCGCCCAGCCGATCGCGAGTCGGACCTCCAGGGCCCCCGCCTCGAGCCAGCGATCGGTCGCCTCGCGGACGCGCTCGACATACGTCCGGGCGCCCGTCTCGTCGGCCTCGAGCAGGAGGACCGCGAACCTGGCGCGTCCGAGCCGGGCCACCCGGTCCGAGTCCCGTGCATGCCGACGGAGCAGCTCGGCGGTCGGGACGATCAGACGGTCGGCGACGTCGACGCCGAACAGGCCGGACAGCCCGTCGAGGCCGTCGAGCTCGGCGAACACCACCGCGATCGGATCGCCGTGCCGAGCGATGCGCTTCGATTCGTGGCGGACGAGGAGTTCCCAGGCCGAGGCCGTGTCGAGGCCGGTCTCCGGATCGACGAGGGCCCCACGCGGGAGGCCGAAGAGCGCGTCGCGATCGGGCATCGGGCGCCCGACGATCTCCGGTGCCCGCCGGCTCGGCGCGAAGGTCTCGTCGGTCGCGACGGTCTCGTCGGTCTCATCGAGGTCCGGGCCGCTGACGAATGCCTCGATCGCCCGGCTGGTCGCCTCATCGTGGAGCGGCGGCAGCGTGAACCGGGTGGGGCGGCCGGACGGGTCGGGCGGGCGATCGGTCATGGCCCCCGACCGTACCAGACTCCGCGCGGATGCGGTCGCGACGGGGTCCCGAGACGGATCGGGGCAGCCGCGACCCCGGTTCAGCTCGTGCCGACCACCGCCTCGCGCTCGGCTTCGGCGGCATCCGCCTCGGCCTTGGTGCGGTGGATCGTGCCCTGGGCATGCTGCGGCGGCGCGTAGATGGTGTAGAGGCGCAGGTCGGTCGCTCCCGTGTTCACGATGTTGTGGTGGGTACCGGCGGGGACCTGCACGAGTCGACCGGCCGACACGGCGCTGTGCTCGCCGTCGAGGATCGCTTCGCCCTCGCCATCGACGAAGACCAGGACCTGGTCCACGTCATGGTGGACCTCGGCGCCGATCTCGCCGTTCGGCGAGATGCTCATCACGACGACCTGGCTATGGGGGCCGGTCGCGAGCACCTCGCGGAAGTAGCCGTTCCGGTGCGCCAGCTGGACGATGTCCACGTTGAATCCCATGGGCGGGCTCCTTTCAGGCGCACCGTCCCATCGGCGGGCGGGGCGAGGCAAGAGCCGAAGGGCAGGGAGCGGCCCGGCCGCGGCGTCGGTAGGTCACCCGGGCCGGGATCGGGGCCGCAGGTCAGGACCCCGGCTCGGCTTCGCTCTCGATCCGCGACCAGCGGAGGACGCGCCCCGCGGTGGTCCCCTGGACGACCACCGTGAAGAGGACGATCCCGAAGGTGATCCCCTGGAGGAGCGTCCGGTCCTGGATCGAGGCCGGCAGCGACAGCGCCAGGGCGATCGCCACGGCCCCGCGCAGGCCCGACCAGGTGAGGACGTGCAGCCAGCCGACGGGCAGGTGGCCGGCCCGACCGACCCAGCCGGCTCCGCCGATCCGGCCAGCGAGCCAGGCCCCGCCTCCGAGCAGGCCGTAGACGACGACCGCCCGCCCGACGAGGATGGCGACCACGCCCCAGCCGATCGAGACGAGCGAGCTCGCCAGGGACCCCAGCGGGATCGCGATCCCGATCAGCAGGAAGGCGACCGCCGTCAGCACGAAGGCGAGGAACTCCCAGACGACATCGACCGATTCCTGGGCCCGGGCGCTCAGGCCGACACGGCGGCCATACGTCCCGAGGACGATCCCCGCCACGACCGTGGCGATGATCCCGGACTGGTGGAGGAGGTCCGCGACCAGGTACGTGCCGTAGGCCGCCAGGAGGGTCAGCGTCAGCTCGATCAGGTGGTCGTCGGTCAGCGCGGCCAGGCGGGCGATCAGCCAGCCGCCGACCGCCCCGATCGCGACGCTCGCCGCGAGGCCGACCGCGAACGAGACCGCCCCGTCGGCGAGCGTGGTCGACCGGCCGAATGTCCCGAGCGCGATCGTGAAGATGAGCACGCCGGTCCCGTCGTTGAAGAGGCTTTCGGCGTCGATGAGCGTCACCAGGCCGCGCGGAGCGCTCAGGCGCCGCATCGTGGCCACGACCGCCACCGGATCCGTGGCCGAGACCATCGCCCCGACCAGGAAGGCCTCGTTCATCGGCAGACCGGTCGCGAGATGAAGGACAAGCGCGACGATCGACGCGGAGACCACGACCCCCGGGACTGCCAGGAGCGCCACGCCGCCGAACGCCCGGCGGAGCTCGTCGCCATCGAGGCGGTAGGCGGCCTCGAAGACGAGGCCGGGCAGGAGCACCGCGACCGCCACGCCGGGCGAGACCTCGATCCCGCCGTGCAGGGGCAGGGCCGAGATCGCGAGTCCGACGAGGACGAAGGCGACGGTATCGGGCAGCCGCGTCCGGCGCGACGCGAACGCGATGAGCGGCATCGCGACGAGGAGCGCCACGAGAAGGATGAGGGCGTCGGGCGTCGCCGTTCCGGTCACCGCGCCATCGTAGGGCCTGGATCGGGGTCGAAGCTGGTCGTCCGCTCCATTCGGGCTGCTCGGCCGCCAGGTCCGTACCCGAGGCGGGAACCGTGCTCCGGAGAGGCTGACTTCGGGCCGAACGGGCCTATGGAGCGCCGGAGGAGCGGACGGAGACTCGGACTTTCGGAACCGGCGACACACGGAGCGCAAGCGCCGGGTGGCGAACTTGAAGGAGACCGACACCGTGAACCAGGTGATCGAGGCGGCGGGACTCACGAAGTGGTACGGGAAGCGGCGCGGGATCCTGGACCTCGACTTCGACGTCCAGCCGGGCGAGGTCTTCGGATTCCTCGGTCCGAACGGCGCCGGGAAGACCACCACGATCCGGCTGCTCCTCGGGTTCCTGCGCCCGTCGGGCGGGCACGCCAGCGTCCTCGGCCTCGATTGCTGGCGCCAGGCGTCCCAGGCCCACGCCGGGATCGCCTACGCAGGCAGCGACCCGGGCTACCTTGGCGAGCTGACGGCTGGGGCGCAGCTCGACTACCTGGCTCGGCTCCGCGGCCTGGCGCCCGGCGCCTGGCGAACGGTCGCCGAGAGGCTCGCGCTCGACCCGGACGTGCCGGTCAAGAAGCTGTCGCGGGGCAACCGGCAGAAGGTCGGCGTGGTCCAGGCGTTCATGGGCCGCGAGCCGCTCCTCGTGATGGACGAGCCGACGAGCGGCCTCGATCCCCTGATGCAGCGTGAGTTCCTGGCCCTCGTCGCGGAGGCGCGGGCGGACGGGCGGACGGTCTTCCTCTCGTCCCACAACCTGCCCGAGGTCGAACGAGCCTGCGACCGGGTCGGGATCATCCGCGACGGGCGCCTGGTCGAGGTCTCGACGGTCGCCGGGTTGCTCGCCTCGCACTGGCGTTCGGTCAGCCTCGTCCTCGAGGTGCCGCCGCCGGTCGGGATGTTCGACCTGCCGAACGTCCGCGTGGCCACCTCGTCGGCCCGCGACGTCCACCTCATGGTCCAGGGCGACGTGAACCCGCTCCTCCGCCGACTGGCGACGATCGAGGTCCGGGACGTCTCGATCACCACCCTCGAGATGGAGGACGTCTTCCTCCGCCTGTACGACGGTTCGACGCCGGAGCCGGACGGTGAGCCAGCCGGGGACGCCGGCCCAGCCCCGGACCGTGGCCCAGCCCCGGAACGTGGGTCAGGCGTCGACCGTGACGCGGGCGCCGCGGAGGCCGGGCGATGAGCGCCGCCTTCCGCCTGGAGCTCCGGCGCGGCCGGATGCTCGTCCTCTGGATGGGGCTGGTCACCGTCCTCTACGCCGGCGGGATCACGCTCTTCTACCCGACGATCCTCAAGAACGCAGCCGAGTTCGAGAAGCTCCTCCAGGTCTATCCGAAGGAGCTGATGGCCGCCTTCGGGATCGAGGGCAGCCTGGGCGACCAGGGGACGTTCTTCAACTCGTACGTCTTCCAGTTCCTGTGGCCGCTGGTCGCAGCCATCGCGGCCATCCTGCTGGCGACCCGGGTCGCGGCCGATGCCGACCGGGGCTTCCTCGACCTGCCGCTCGCCACCCCACTCCCCCGGCTCCGCTACCTGGCCGCCTCCATCGCCGGCCAGGCGATCGCGATCGCGGCCATCTCGGCCGTGATGATCGGGTCGATCCTGGCGGTCGACCTGGTCATCGAACCGAACCTCGAGACCGGCCGGCTCATCCTGTCGGGGGTCCACGCCCTGGCCTTCGGCCTGGCGATCGCGGGGGTCACCACGTTCCTGGCCGTCGTCTTCCTGGACCGCGGACGCGCCGGCGGCCTCATGGCTGGGATCCTGATCGTGATGTACCTGCTGAACGTCATCGCCCAGCTCTCTCCGGATCTCGCGACGCTGGCCCGGCTGTCCGCCTTCCACTACTTCAACGTCAAGCCGCTGATCGACGCGGGCACGTACCCGCTCGGCGATTCGCTGCTCTACCTCGGCTTCGGCGTTGTCGGCTGGCTCCTCGCCCTGGCAGCGTTCCGGCGGCGCGACCTGACCGCCTGACCCGGCGCCGGGCGGCCGGCGACCGGCGTTCGGTGACCGCTTCCGCGACGGCGGCCCGGTCCGCAGGCCGGTGAGGGCTCAGGGCTCCGTCCGGGCCGGGCCGAGCAGCCGCTCGACGATGACGACGTCGCGCCAGACGCCGTCGAGCCGGGTATGGCGGCGGTAGACGCCGACCTCGCGGAACCCGACCGAGCGCAGGAGCCCCAAGCTCGCGGCGTTCTCGACGAACACGCGCGAGAGGAGCTTCCAGAACCCCGCGGCCTCGGCCGCGTCGATCAGGGAGACCATGACCTCGCGACCGACGCCCCGGCGGCGCCACTCGCGCGCGACGTAGACATTGAACTCGGCGACCCCCGCGTAGCACTCGCGCGGGCGGTAGGCCGCCGTGTCGCCGAACCCGGCGACGCCGCCGTCGCGTTCGGCGACCACGATCGGATGGACGCCGTCGAACCAGCGGGCGACCTCCTCGGGGCTCCGCAGGCGCGTCTCGAACGTGGCGACGCGATCCGCGATCCCTTCGTTGTAGATGGCCGCGATCCGGGCGGCATCGGCGACCGTGGCGAGGCGGGCGGCCATGGCGACTCCTCGGCTAAGTCCCGGCGACCCGCTCGACCACGGCCGCGGCTTCGGCGAGGAACCGGAACGGGCGCATGCCGCGATCGTACCGGGCGCCGGCGGGTCGTGGCATGCGGAGCGTCAGGCCAGGATCCGCGTCCGGTCCGGGTCGTAGAGCGGGCGGAGGGACGCCCGCGCCGGGTACCGCCGCCCGGCGATGTCGATCTCGAGCCGCGACTCGGCGATCGCCTCGGCCGGGATCCCGGCGGGATCCTCGACCATCCCGAGCCCAACCGCCGCCCCCAGCGTGTGGCCGTAGGCGCCGGCCCGGACATAGCCCCACCAGCGGCCGTCGCGCAGGATCGGCTCGCCGCCGTAGAGGAGCGGCTCCGTCTCGGCCAGCAGGACCTGGACCATCCGGCGAGCGGGCCGCAGGTCGCCCCGTTGGCCGACCAGCGCCTCGTGCCCGATGAACCCGCCCGGCTTGTCCCAGGCGACGGCGAACCCGAGGCCCGCCTCGAGCGGCGTGTCGGTGACGTCGATGTCGAGGCCGTAGTCGCGGTACCCCTTCTCGAGCCGGAGGCTGTTCAGCGCAGCCAGGCCGACGTTCCGGAAGCCAAGGTCGGTCCCCGCCTCGTGGAGGGCGTCGTAGACGGTGAGGGCCATCTCGGCCGGGACGTGGAGCTCCCAGCCCAGCTCGCCGACGTAGGTGACCCGGATGGCCAGGACGCGCGCGTAGTGCAGGTCGATCTCGCGACCGGTCAGGTACGGGAAGGCGGCGCTCGAGAGGTCGGCACTCGTGAGGCGCGCCAGGAGCTCCCTCGAGCGCGGTCCCTGGACGGTCAGCAAGGTCGTCCCGGACGTTACGTCGGTCACCGTCAGGTGCGCCCCGGCGGGAGTGTGCCGCTCGATCCACGGACAGATCCGGCGATGGACCAGGTCGGTCGCCACGACCAGGAACCGCTCCTCGGCCAGGCGGGTGACCGTCAGGTCGGCCACGATCCCGCCCCGCTCGTTCAGCCACTGCGTGTAGACGAGCCGACCGACGGCGACCGCGATGTCGTTCGCGCTGATCCGGCCCAGGACCGCCTCGGCATCCCGGCCCTGGACCAGGAACTTCGCCATCAGCGACATGTCGAGCAGCCCGACCGCCTCGCGGACCGCACGATGCTCCCCCGCCACGAGCGGGAACGCGCCATCGCGAGCCCAGCCGTGCTCGATCTCGGGTGGTCGGCCACCGACGGCGAACCACTCCGGGTACTCCCAGCCCGACGACACGGCGAAGCTCGCACCCGCGGCGGCCAGCCGGTCGTGGATGACCGAGCGGCGGACGTTCCGCGCCGTCGTCGGGTGCCAGTTCGGCCAGACCGCGTCGCCGAACAGGGCGCCGAGCTGCTCGACCGCCCGATCGGCCCGGAAGCGCCGGCTCGTCTCGAACGGCTGGGTCCGGTCGATCGCCAGACCCGCGACGTCGACCGGCGGCACGCCGTCGACGATCCACTGGGCGATGAGGCTGCCGACCCCGCCGCTGAACAGGATCCCGAGCGAGTTCATCCCGGCCGCCACGAAGTAGCCGCCCAGCTCCGGAGCCTCGCCGAGCATCGGCCCGAGGTCCGGCGTGAAGCTCTCCGGCCCGCAGAACATGGTCCGGACGCCGGCAGCGTGGAGCGCCGGAAAGCGGTCCATCGCCCGGCTGAGGTACGGCCCGATCCGGTCCCAGTCCGGGGCCAGGCTGGCGAACGCGACGTCGGGCGGCACCCCGTCCAGCGACCACGGGGCGGCCAGCGGCTCGAACAGGCCGACGAGGATCCCGCCGCCCTCCTCGCGGTAGTAGCCGTAGCTCTCCGGATCCTCGACGATGGGCAGGTCCGGGTGCGCCCAGGGCACGGAATCGGTGATCAGGTAGTAGTGCTCGGCGGCCTGGAGCGGCACCGAGACGCCGGCCAGCGCCCCGACCTCGCGGCCCCATATCCCGGCCGCGTTGACCACGAACTCGGTCCGGATCGTGCCCCGGTCCGTGACGACCCCGGTGACCCGGCCGCGGGCGCTGGTGAAGCCGGTGACCGTCACGCCCTCGACGATCCGGGCGCCGCCCATCCGGGCACCCTTCGCATAGGCCATCGTCAGGTCCGCCGGGTTCACCCGGCCCTCGTCGGGGACGAAGAAGGCGGCCAGGACGTCGTCGGTGCGGGCCTCCGGCCAGAGCGCGCCGAACTCGCGGGCGGAGAGCTCGCGGTCGTCGACGCCGTACCCCCGGGCGAAGGCCGCGTCGCGGCGGAGCGTCTCCAGTCGGGCCGGCGTCGTCGCCAGGTGGAGGTGGCCGACCGGCCGGAAACCGGTCGCCTGGCCGGTCTCGGCCTCGAGCGAGACGCACAGGTCGCGCGTGTAGCGGGCCATCCAGATCATCGTCTCGGTGGCCATCCCGGCCGAGGTGATGAGGCCGGCCGCGTGCCAGGTGGTGCCGGAGGTCAGCTGGCGTCGCTCGAGCAGGACGACATCGCGCCAGCCGAGCTTCACGAGGTGGTAGGCGATGCTCGTCCCGACGACCCCGCCGCCCACCACCACGACCTGGGCCTGGTCGGGCAGGTACGCGCTCGACCCTGGATTCGGGTTCACATTCGTCTCCCCGGCCACGGCACCCTCCCTCGCGACGGCCGCCCGCCCTCGGCGGCGGCTCGATGCTAGGCCGTCCTGGCCGCCCGGGTCGGGTCGGACCTGACGGGTGGGACGCGCCGGACGGGTCGTCACAGCTCCCACCGACCGGTGAGTGCCGCTCGTTACCATGGCCGGGTGCCCACGTCCAGCTCCCCCGCGCAGGTCCCGGCGCGAGACGACCTGCTCGCCGACCTCGACGCCGCCCAGCGCCTGGCGGTCCTGTCCACGTCGGGGCCGGTCTGCATCCTGGCCGGCGCCGGGACCGGCAAGACGCGGGCGATCTCGCGCCGCGTCGCCTACGCGGTCGAGACCGGGGCGGTCGATCCGGGGCACGTCCTGGTGGTGACGTTCACGGACAAGGCGGCCGGCGAGATGCGTGAGCGCCTCCTCGCGCTCGGGCGTCCCGGCATCGTCGCCGCCACGTTCCACGCCGCGGCACTCCGCCAGCTGCGCCACTTCTGGCCTCGGGTGACCGGCAGGGAGCTGCCGGGCATCCTCGAATCGAAGGTGGCGCTGATCGTGGACCTGGCCCGGAATCTGCCCGGCGGCTACCGCTACGTCGCCGCGCGGGACCTGGCCGGGGAGATCGAATGGGCCAAGGCGCGCCGGATCCCGCCCGACGTCTACGAGGCCCGCGTCGATGCGGAGGGCCACGACGGTCCGCTGCCGGCCCGACTCTTCGCCCCGCTCTACCGACGCTACGAGGCGGTCAAGGAGCGGGCCGGGAGGATCGACTTCGAGGACATGCTCGAGATGACCGTCCGCCTGCTCGAGGACGAGCCGTCCGTCACGGACGAGGTCCGCGACCGCTATCGCTGGTTCAGCGTCGACGAGTACCAGGACACGAACACCCTCCAGCAGGCCGTCCTCGACGCCTGGCTCGGCGGGCGTCCGGACCTGGCCGTCGTGGGTGACGAGGACCAGACGATCTACACCTTCACCGGGGCGTCGTCCGAGTGGTTGACCGGGTTCACGGGGCGCTATCCCGGCGCGAAGGTCATCCGGCTCGAGACGAACTACCGGAGCACGCCCGAGGTCCTCCAGCTCGCGAACCGGTTGCTGGCGCGGACGCCGAGGGCTCACGGCGCGACCGCCGGACCGCCGAAGCGGCTCGTGCCGACCCGCCCGAGCGGTCCGGCCCCGACGATCCGTCAGTTCCCCACCAACCTCGAGGAGGAGCGGGCGATCGCCACCGACGCGAAGCGGCTCATCGCCGAGGGCATCCCGGCCGATCAAGTCGCCGTACTCGTCCGGACGAACGGCCAGCTCGTCGCGTTCGAGGCGGCCCTCCGGGCGGCGAGGGTCCCGTTCCAGCTCCGCGGGGAGCGCTTCTTCGGGCGACCGGAGATCCGCCGGGCGATCGCCGCCGCGCGCTCGGCCCGCAAGGCGACACCGGCAGCGGGGATCGCGCCCCGTGTCGACGCTCCCGGCGAGTCGTCCGCCGACGCGCCCGCGGCCGCGCCCAGGCTCGTGGCGCGGTTATCGGAAGCCTGGAAACGCGCCCTCGACTTCGACCCGGATGTCGCCCCCGCCGCCGAGGAAGCGCGCCAGCGGCACGGCGCGCTCGTCGCCCTCCTGGAGGTGGGACGGGAGGTCGAGACCGCCGACCCGTCGGCGGAC
>JBGPFS010000079.1:0-10269 GCA_041483455.1 Candidatus Limnocylindria bacterium
CCGAGGCCCGCTCGCGAGCGTGATGGCGGAGAGGGGGGGATTCGAACCCCCGACGGGTTGCCCCGAACCGCATTTCCAGTGCGGCGCCATAGGCCACTAGGCGACCTCTCCGCGGTCCCGATCCGATCGGGATGCCGGCCAGCCGGCCGAGACGGGCGGGCCCGGGCCGGGCCCTCAGGGGCGAGTCGATGGCGGAGAGGGCGGGATTCGAACCCGCGGTGCTTGCGCACACCGCTTTTCGAGAGCGGCACCATCAACCACTCGGACACCTCTCCGCGCGAGAGGATACCAAAGGGTCGCCGAGCCGCGCCGCCGACCACTCGTCGGGCTCGCCGCCGGGCCCCGGTCAGGAGCCGGTGCGAACCTCCGGCCGGGCGGCGAGGAGCTCCTCCGCATCGTCCCGCCGGATGCCGCTGACGACCGCCATCCGGCGCGGCAGGCCCGGGTGGTCGGCGAGCTGGACGACCGAGCCGGCAGCCCCGTCGCGGGGATCCGGGACGGCGAACACGAGGGCCGCGACATCGCTGGCCAGGAGCGCCCCGACGCACATCGGGCAGGGTTCGAGCGTGGTGAAGACGGTCGCGTCACCCAGGTCCGCCGTGCCGAGCCGGCGCGCCGCCTCACGGAGCGCGACGATCACCGCGTGGGCGGTCGGGTCGCCCGTTTCGCGCACCCGGTCGTGCGCGCGAGCGACCATCGCATCGTTGACGACGACCACCGCGGAGACCGGGCGCTCGCCCACCTCGCTCGCGATCCGAGCCTCGGCGAGCGCCTCGCCCATGAACAGCTCGTAGTTCATGGGCTGATGATACCGGAGGGTACGAGCCGGCCGACCCGAGCGAGGACGGTCAGGGCGTGGGCAGGCCGAAGGCGACGGGGCTAGGATTCGGAGTCCGACCACGAACACGAGGAGCAGGCAGGCATGGCCCGGAGCCGCAGGATCGGCATCCTGACCGGAGGCGGCGACGTCCCCGGCCTCAATTCGGTGATCAAGAGCGTCGTCTACCGGTCGACCGAGCTCGGCTACGAGGTGGTCGGGATCCGGCGCGGATGGGAAGGGCTCACCCACATGCGCCCGGGCGCGGAGCTCGACGCGGAGTACCTCCGCCCGCTCGACCGGATCAACACCCGGACCATCGACCGGACCGGCGGGACGATCCTCCACACCTCGCGCACGAACCCCCGCCGGATGCGTCGGGCCGACCTGCCGCCGACGCTGAGCGACGCGCTGGTCGCCAGCTTCGCGACCGGCGAGGACCGCTACGACCTGACGCCGCTCGTGCTCGACCACATCGCCTCGCTCGGGCTCGACCACCTCGTGACGATCGGGGGCGACGACACCCTGAGCTTCGCGGCGGTCCTCTCGGCGGCCGGCTTCCCGCTGACCGCGATCCCGAAGACGATGGACAACGACGTCCGGGGCACCGAGTACTGCATCGGCTTCTCGACCGCCATCACCCGGGCGAAGGAGCTCATCAACCGGCAGCGCACGATGCTCGGCTCGCACGAGCGGATCGGCGTCTTCCGGATCTTCGGCCGGGACGCCGGGTTCTCCGCCCTGATGGCCGCCTACGTCACATCCGGCCGGTGCCTCATCCCCGAGGCGACGTTCGACCTCGAGCGCCTGTGCGGGGTCCTGGCCGCCGACCACGCGGCCAACCCGAGCCGCTACGCCTTCGTCATCGCGGCCGAGGGGGCGACCTGGGAGGGAGCGAGTCTCGCCGAGTGGGGCGATGCCGACTCCTACGGCCATCGCCACAAGGTCAACGTGGCCGAGGCGCTCTCGGCCGAGCTCAAGGGCCGGACCGGCATCGAGGCGGTCGCCAGCGAGCTGACGTACGACCTGCGGAGCGGCGAGGCCGACTCGCTCGATCAGATGGCCGCGATCACCTTCGCGAACGTGGCGATGGACCTGATCCGTGACGGCGTCCACGGCCGGATGGTGGCGATCCGGGGCGGTCACTACGACCACACGACGCTGCCCGACCCGGCGCTCGGACCGCGCAAGGTCGACGTGGCGACGATGTACGACGAGAGCCGCTTCCGACCGGTCTACTCGGGCAAGCTCGGCGCCCCGCTCATGGTCATCGGCTCGCCGGACGCGTGACCCGCCTCAGGCCGGCAGACCGGCCCGCGCCCGGAGCGCCCGGGCGACCGCCGACATGTCGTCGTCGGCATGGCCGTCGGCCACCAGGCCGCGCTCGATCTCGGCGCACAGCTCGCTGATCGGGAGCTCGACCCCCGTCTCGGCCGCGAGGGCGAGCGCGATCCCGAGGTCCTTGAGGTGGAGGGCCACCTTGAAGCCGAGCGGGTAGTCGTTCGCGATCATCCGGCCGCTCCGGTTCGCGAGGACCCAGCTCTGGGCGGCACCGCCGGAGAGCGCCCCGACCACCTGTCCCACGTCGAGGCCGGCCCGGAGGGCCAGGACGATCCCCTCGGCGACGCCGAGGTACGTCCCGGCCAGGATCACCTGGTTGACGGCCTTGACGGCCTGGCCCGAGCCGATCGGGCCGACGTGGGTGATCGTGGTGCCGAGGACCGCCAGGAGCGGCCGCGCTCGCTCGACCGCGACGGCCTCGCCGCCGACGAAGATCGTCAGGGTCGCTTTCCGGGCCCCCTCCGAGCCGCCGGAAACAGGCGCGTCGACGAGCCCGATCCCCCGCTCGGCCAGCCGGGTCGCGAACGCGCGCGTCCCCGACGGGGCGATCGTCGAGCAGTCGATCACGAGGCTGCCGGGGGCGAGTCCCTCGGCCAGGCCGTCGGGGCCGAACAGGACCGCCTCGACGTCCGGCGTGTCGGAGACGCACACGACCGCCACGTCGCAGGCACGCCCCACCCCGGCCGGGGTCGCGACCTCCCGCGCGCCGAGCGCGAGGACGTCGCCGGCCCGGCCGGCGGTCCGGTTCCAGACCGTGAGCGGGAAACCGGCCCGGGCAAGGTGACCGGCCATCGCCGCGCCCATCGTGCCGAGACCGAGGAACCCGACCCGCTCGGCCCCCGGATGGGTGGTGGTGGTGCCCATGTCGCTCATCGATCGTCCGTCCTGCCCAGCTCGACGCCGGATCCTGGGCGCAGGCTCGCCGCGGACCGGGTGTCGTCGTCGCAGCGTACGGCGTTCGGCCCGCTCGGGTGCGCCGTTCGGCTCGACCGAACCTCGATCCGATGGCGCTCGCCGAGGGGCCGGGGAGAGGGGGTGGCCGTGCTATCATGCCGCCCGCGGTTCGACGGAGAGGTCGCATAGAGGCCTAGTGCAGCGGTTTGCTAAACCGCCAGGTGGGGTAACCTGCCTCGGGGGTTCGAATCCCCCCCTCTCCGCCAGGTCCCCTCTCCGGACCACCCGCCACGCGTGCGCCCGTAGCTCAGTGGATAGAGCGTCAGGTTGCGGACCTGAAGGTCGTGGGTTCGAGTCCCGCCGGGCGCGCCACCCTCATCCGCCGGCCGCGCCGAGCGCGGGACCGGTGCCCGCGTTGACACCGGGACGCTCCCTCGGGTACCGTCCCGACACGCCGATGAAGCACTTCTTCTACTTTTCGAACCCGGCATGACCGATCCCGGAGCCTAGGCCCGGGAGCGCGGGTCGTGCCGGGGTGAGCAGAGGTCCCGACCTCTGCTCTTTTTTGTTGGCCAGGGCGGCCTGGCCCGGACCGAAAGGACGGATCCACGGATGTTCGTGGTGATGAACGCCGCGGCCACGCAGGCCGAGACGAACGGGGTCAAGAGCCTGATCCTGGCCGAAGGGCTGACCCCCCACGACCACGTTGGCACCGAGCGGGTGGTCATCGCGGTCGTCGGCGAGATCGGGCCGCGCAAGCCGGTCCTGATGAGCCGTCTCGAGGCCCTGCCCGGCGTCGAGTCGGTCACGGCGATCAGCCGGCCGTTCAAGCTGACCTCGCGCGAGTTCCATCCGGAGGACACCGTCATCCGCGTGCTTGACGCGACCATCGGCGACGGGTCGCTCACGGTCATGGCCGGCCCGTGCTCGATCGAGAGCCGCGACCAGCTCATGGAGACGGTCGACGGCGTGGTGGCTGCCGGCGCGACGATCATCCGGGGCGGGGCGTTCAAGCCGCGCACGAGTCCCTATTCGTTCCAGGGCCTGGGCGTCGAGGCGCTGCGCTACCTGGCCGAAGCGCGCGAGCGGACGGGCCGGCCCGTCATCACCGAGGTGATGGAGCCGAACCAGGTCGACATCGTGGCCGAGTACGCGGACATCCTCCAGATCGGCACCCGGAACATGCAGAACTACTCGCTCCTGACGGCCGTCGGGCGAGTCGCCCGGCCGGTCATGCTCAAGCGCGGCTACGGCGCCACGATCGAGGAATGGCTGATGAGCGCCGAGTACATCGTCAGCTCCGGCAACCCGAACGTCATCCTGTGCGAGCGCGGGATCCGGACCTTCGAGCCGTACACCCGGAACACGCTCGACCTGGCGGCCATCCCCCTCCTCCACCACCTCACTCACCTCCCCGTGGTCGTCGACCCGTCGCACGCCACGGGCAAGCGCTGGCTGGTCAAGCCGATGTCGCTGGCCGGGGTCGCGGCGGGCGCCGACGGGATCATGGTCGAGGTCCACCCGCGCCCCGACGAAGCGCTCTCCGACGGCGAGCAGTCGCTCACGCTCGAGCAATTCGCCGCCCTGATGGCCGCCCTGCGGCCGATCCACGAGCAGGTCCGCCACCTCCACGGCGACCCGGTCCTGTCGGGTGCGGCCCTGAAGGTGGGCGGGGCGAGCAGGCATTGAGCGGGGTCGACGAGTCCGCCCACCGACGACCGAGCCTCGGCGGCGAGGGCGAGCCGGACGTCGCGGAGATCCGGCCGGCTGCCCGGCTCCGGGGCGAGCCGGGCCTGCCCGGCGACAAGTCGATCAGCCATCGGGCGCTCCTCCTGGCCGCCCTGGCCGAGGGGGGATCCCGGATCGCCGGCGCGGGCGATGGCGGGGACGTTCGCACGACGGCCGCGCTCGTCGCCCGGCTGGGCGTCTCGGTCGAGCGGGTCGCCGGCGACGGCCGACGGGTCGACTACCGGGTCGTCTCCCCCGGGGTCGACGGGCTGGCGGAGGCCGACGGCGTCCTCGACTGCGCGAACTCCGGGACCAGCCTCCGGTTGATCGCCGGGATCCTCGCCGGGCTGCCGTCATACCACGTCCTCGACGGCGACGATTCATTGCGTCGGCGACCCCTCGCTCGTATCATCGGACCGCTGCGCTCGATGGGCGCGGCACTCAACGCCCGCCGGAACGACTCCCTCCTGCCGCTCACCGTGGTCGGTCGCACCCCGCTCCGGGCGATCGAGCACACGACCCCGGTCCCGAGTGCCCAGGTGAAGTCGGCCGTCCTCCTCGCCGGGCTGCGGGCCGAGGGACGGACGACGGTCCGCGAAGCGGTCGCCACGCGCGACCATACCGAGCGGATGCTCCGCGCACGGGGCGTAGACGTGCGCCGCGAGAGCCTCGTCGACGGTGGCGTGGCCTGGAGTCTCGAAGGAGGGGTCCGAGTGCGAGCGATCGACGAGCGAGTCCCGGCGGACATCTCCGCCGCGGCGTTTTGGCTCGTCGCGGGCGCCGTCCATCCCGACGCGGAGCTGACCCTGCGCGCCGTCGGCGTGAATCCGACCCGGCGCGGGATCCTCGACCTGCTGGAGCGCATGGGCGCCCGGATCGAGGAGCGGCCGCTCGACGCCCTCAGCGGGGCGGAGGCCGTGAGCGCGGGCACGCCGGCCGGGACCGCGGGCACGGGCGCGGGCGTGGCCCGGGGCGCAGCCGATTCCGGGGTCGGCGAGCCGCTGGCCGACCTCATCGTTCGCTCGAGCCAGCTGCGCGGCATCGAGGTCGGGCCGGCCGAGGTGGCCGAGTCGATCGACGAGATCCCGATCCTCTGCCTCGCCGCGACCCAGGCGCAGGGTCGAACGACGATCCGCGGCGCGGGCGAGCTCCGGCACAAGGAGTCGGACCGGATCGCCGGGATCGTCGCCGGTCTCGGCGCGCTCGGGGCGCGGATCGCGGTGGACGGCGACGACCTCGCGATCGACGGCCCGACGCCCCTCGTCGGGGCGGCCACCGACAGCCTTCACGACCACCGCCTGGCGATGACCTTCGCCGTGGCGGGCCTCATCGCCCGGGGAGCGACGACGATCAGCGAGCCATCGAGCGCGTCGATCTCGTACCCGGGCTTCTTCAGGGAACTCGAAGGGATGCGAGCATGACGAAGCGCGTCGTCCTCATCGGCCACCCGGTCGCCCACTCGCTCTCGGGAGCGATGCAGCAGGCCGCGTTCGATGAGCTCGGGATCGACGCCCGGTACGAGCTCTGGGACCGGCCCCCGATGGATCTCGCCGACGCCATCGGCGAGATCCGCTCCGACGCGTTCCTCGGGGCGAACGTCACGATCCCCCACAAGGAGCGGGTGGTCCCCCTCGTCGACCGACTGACGGAGGAGGCGCACGCGATCGGGGCCGTGAACACCATCACCCGCGAGGGCAAGCGCCTGGTCGGTCACAACACCGACGTCCCGGGCTTCAAGGTCGCGCTCGACACCCTGGTCGGCCGCCAGAAGATGCCCCGCCAGGCGGTCGTGTTCGGCGCCGGCGGCGGCGCCCGGGCCGTCGTCTACGGCCTGATCACCGCGGGCTTCCTGCGGATCGTCGTGTTCAACCGCCACCTGCACCGGGCCGAGGCGATGGTCAAGTCCTTCTCGCGCAGCGCCGCGCACATGGAGCTCAAGGCGATGCCCTGGCACGAGTCGATCATCGAGGCCGAGCTCTCGAAGACCCGGATCCTGGTGAACGCGACCTCGATCGGCCTCCACGGTGATGAATCGCCGATCCCGGGCGAGATCCTGCCGCCCGACCTCCTGGTGCTCGACCTGATCTACCGCTCGACGAAGCTGCTGCGCGACGCGAAGGCGGCCGGGGCGACGATCGCCGACGGCGAGCAGATGCTCCTCCACCAGGGGGCCGCGGCGTTCACGCTGTGGACGGGCCAGCCGGCCCCGTTGGACGCGATGGATCGCGCGCTCGCGGCCGCCCGGGCCGGCGGGATCGAGTCGGCCGAGGGCGAACCGACCGGCGCCGCCGCGGACGCCTGAGGGTGGGCCGCCTCCGCTTCCTGACCGCGGGCGAATCCCACGGGCGGGCCCTGGGGGTCACCGTCGAGGGGGTCCCGGCCGGCCTGCACTTGACGGCCGAGGACCTGGCCGTGGACCTGGCCCGCCGGCAGCGAGGGTATGGCCGAGGGGCGCGCCAGGCGATCGAGCAGGACCGGGCGGAGATCCTGGGCGGGGTCCGTCATGGGCTGACCCTCGGCTCGCCGATCCTGCTCCTCATCCACAACCGGGACTGGGAGAACTGGACCGGCGTGATGCAGGTGGCGCCGCTGTCCGCGGAGGAGGCTGTGAGCCTCGCCGAGCGGGCCGAGGCCGGTGAGAAGCGGGCGGTCCCGGTCACCCGACTGCGGCCCGGGCATGCCGATCTCGCCGGCGCACTCAAATACGACTTCAACGACGTTCGGAACGTCCTCGAGCGCGCCTCGGCCCGCGAGACGGCCGCCCGGGTGGCGGCCGGCGGGGTGGCCCGAGCGCTCCTGCGCGAGCTCGGCATCGACGTCTGGTCGTTCACCGCCGAGGTCGGCGGAGTCGCGCTCGATCCGGCCGACGCGACCCGGAGCCGCGAGGAGGCCGATGCCTCGCCGCTCCGCTGCCCCGACCCCGGCGCCGAGGCGCGGATGATGGCCCGGATCGACGAGGCACGAGCGAACGGCGACTCGGTCGGCGGGGTCTTCGAGGTGGTCGCCCACGGCCTGCCGATCGGACTGGGCAGCTACGTTCACTGGGATCGCCGGCTCGACGCGGCCCTCGCGGCCGCCGTGATGAGCATCAACATCGTCAAGGGGGTCGAGTTCGGGCTCGGGTTCGAGCAGACGCGCCGATTCGGCTCCGCGGTCCACGACGTCATCGCCGGGCGGGGCGAAGACGGCCGCTGGATCCACCGGAGCAACAACGCCGGCGGCCTGACGGGCGGCGTCACCAACGGGGAGCCGCTGGTCGTCCGGGGCGCGGTCAAGCCGATCTCGACCCTGGCCCGGCCGCTGCCCTCGGCGGACCTGCTGACCGGCCAGCCGGTCGAGAAGGCTCACTACGAACGGAGCGACATCAGCGTGGTCCCAGCGGCCGGGGTCGTGGCAGAGGCGATGGTGATGCTCACGCTCGCCGATGCGATCCTCGACAAGTTCGGGGGCGATTCGATGGGCGACACCCGGACGAACCTCGAGACGTACCGAGCCCGGATCGCCCGGGGTCCCGGGGCAGTGGCCGGCTCCCGCGAGGCCGGCTCCGGCGAGGCCGGCTCCGGCGGCGACGACTGACGCGGGACGGTCGAACGGTGGACGTCGTCCTCGTCGGGTTGCCGGGCAGCGGCAAGAGCGCGGTCGGGAAGCGCATCGCGGCCCGGCACGACGCCGCGTTCGTCGACCTCGACGAGGCGATCGGCCAGGCGGCCGGACGGTCGATCCCCGAGCTGTTCGCCGAAGAGGGCGAGGCCGGGTTCCGGGCGCGCGAGCGGACAGCCGTGGCCGGGCTCGGGCCGGCCGATCGCCATCCGGGGGTGCGTCGCGTGATCGCTACCGGGGGTGGGGCGGTCATCGACCCGCGCAATCGCTGGGGGCTCTACCGAGGCCGGATCGCGATCTGGCTCGACGGCCGGCCCGAGGTCCTGGCCCAGCGGCTCCGGCGTAGTCCGACGGTCCGGCCGCTCGTCACCGGCCGAGACCCGATCGGAGCGGTCCGGGCCCTCGCGGCCGAACGCCGGCGCTTCTACGCGGCGGCTGCGCGGGTCGGTGGCGTGGCGGAGGTCCAGTCCGTCGTGGCGGCCGTGGAGCGCGCGATCGCCGACGCGGCCCGCGGAAGCGCAGAGCCCGGAGACGCGGCTCGAGGAGCCGCGGGGACGACCCTCCTGCGAGCGGAGACGCAGATCGGCCGGATCGTGCTCGGAGATGGGATCGCGGCGCTGGCGCTCGCTGGCGCTCTCGGCGAGCTCGGCGCCCGTCGAGCGATCCTCGTCTCGGAGCCTGGTGCCTGGGCGGCGTTCGGCGAGCGGCTGAGCGCCGATCTCGCGGCTGCCGGCTGGACGGTGGTCCCGGTCATGCTCCCGCAGGGCGAGGCGGCAAAGCGGCTCGCGGTGATCGAGGCCGGGGCGAGCGCGCTGGCCCGGCTGCGGGTCGAGCGGGGCGAACCGATCGCCGCGGTCGGCGGCGGCGCTCTCGGCGATGCCGCAGGGTTCCTCGCCGCGACCTACCTCCGAGGCGTCCCGGTCATCCAGGTCCCGACGACCCTCGTGGCCCAGATCGACAGCGCGATCGGCGGCAAGACCGCGGTCGACCTGCCCGAGGGCAAGAACCTCGTCGGCGCGTTCCACCAGCCGAGCACGGTCGTCATCGACATCGCGGCCCTGCGGACGCTCCCCGAACGCGAGCGCAGGGCGGCCCTCGGGGAGGCCGTGAAGATGGCCGCCCTCGGCGACGAGCGCCTGTTCGAGCTCCTCGAGACGGCCGGCAGCGCGATCGCCCAGGGTGACGCCGCGGCGTTCGAGGAGGGCGTCGTGGCCGAGCTCGTCGAACGCGCCGCCTGGGCGAAGATCGAGGTCGTCAGCGCCGACGAGCGCGAGGCCGCGGGTCGGATCGCGCTGAACCTGGGCCATTCGCTCGGGCATGCGATCGAGGCGGCCGTCGGCTACCGCGATCTCCGCCACGGCGAGGCGATCGCCCACGGTCTGCGCGCCGCCGCCCGGATCGGTGCGGCGGTCGGTGTCACCCCGCCCGAGCGAGCGGCGCGGATCGAGCGGCTCCTCGACGGTCTCGGCCTGGCCACGACTCCGGTCCCGGTCGCGCTCGAGGCGGTGCTGGCGGCGCTGGGCACGGACAAAAAGCACGCCGCCGGACGGCTCCGCTGGGTCCTCCCGACCGCGACCGGGCACAAGGTCCGCGACGATGTCCCCGACGAGCTGGTCGCGCAGGTCGCGGCTGACCTGCTCGCCCCACCGCCCGCTCCGCCGCTCGCAGGAGGTCCGTCGTGAACCCCGTGCGCGTCCTCGTCCTCCAGGGCCCGAACCTCAACCTGCTCGGGACGCGCGAGCCCGAGATCTACGGGCAGGACACGCTCGACCAGATCCACCACCGGATCCGCGGCCGGGCGGCCGAGCTCGGCCTCACGATCGTCGACTGCTTCCAGTCGAACCATGAGGGAGCGCTGATCGATCGCCTCCACCTCCGGGACTTCGACG
>JBGPFS010000080.1:0-10194 GCA_041483455.1 Candidatus Limnocylindria bacterium
AAGGTCCTCGCCCAGGCGGCCATGAAGGAGGGCCGGGAGGTCTTCTGGATCCCCTCGTACGGCCCTGAGATGCGCGGTGGGACGGCCGCCTGCACGGTGATCGTCGGCGACGAGCCGATCGGCTCACCGATCCCCGATCGGGCCGATGGCGCGGTGGTCCTGAACCCGCCCTCGCTCGCGAAGTACGGCTCGATGGTGGGACCGGGTGGGCTCCTGGTCGTGAACGGGTCGCTGTGCTCGGCACCGGATGCGCCAGGGCCCGGAGTCGAGGTCCTGGTCATCCCGGCGACCGAGATCGCAGCCGCGTGCGGGGGCGAAGGGCTCGCATCGGTGGTCGCGCTGGGAGCACTCGTCGAGCGGCGCGGGATCGTCTCGCCCGAGTCCGTCCTGGCCGCCCTCGACGCGGTCGTGGGGCCGAAGCACCGGGAGATCCTGGCCGCCGACCTCGAGGCGTTCGAGGCGGGCCGTCAAGCCGCCCGGATCGGCGAGGCGGTGTCAGCCTCGACCGGGGACCGGGAGCCCGTCACCGCCTGATCCGGCCGCCACCGGTTCGGCGCTCCCGGGGGCCGCGAGACGCTCCAGCTCGCGGGCGAGCGCCCCGACGAGGGCCGGCAGCGCGGCCCGGACCGGCTCGCTGAGGGGCGCCCCGAGATCGAACCCGGAGCCTCCGATCCCGACGAAGACCCCCCGTGGCGCGGCGCCGCGGAGCACCACCGCCAGCGACAGGGCGGTCTCGACCGGGATCGCGTGGGTCGAGCGTGGCTGCGGGCCCGCGCTCCGGGCACCGGGTCGCCGTTCGGCGAGGCGCCTGAGCGAGAGGACGACGACGCGCCCCGGCGCGATCCCGACCGCCGCATCGACCACGACGCATGCGGCCTCGGGCGGGAGGTCGGTGAGGTCCTCGACCTCGAGGCCCCCTCGCCGGACGACCTCGATCGCTCCGACGAGGGCCGGGTCGAGCGCCTCGAGCGCCCGCTCGGCCGCGAGTCCCGCGACCGCGTCGTCTCCCCGGAGCGGATCGCCGCACACGATGAGGCGGACGGCCGCCGCCGGGCCGACCGATCCGAGGGCTGCCGCTTCGGGCACGTCGGATGAGCGCCCCTCGATCGCGGCGACCCTCACCCGAGCTCCTCGACCGTCAGGTCGAGGAAGTGGGTCGCACAGCTGATGCACGGGTCGTAGCTCCGGACCAGGCGCTCAAGGGCCAGCGTCGCCTCCGCGTGCGGGAGGTCAAGGACCGCGGGCGCGAAGAGACGCAGGTCCTCCTCGATGGCCGCCTGGTTCTGGCTCGTCGGTGGGACGATCTGGGCCGCAACGACCCGGCCGTCCCGGTCGACCTCGTAGCGGTGGAAGAGCAGACCGCGGGGCGCTTCGGTGGCCCAGGCCGCCCGGCCCGGCCGCGCCTGCCACGCGACGCCGGGGGCGTCCGGCCGGAGGTACGCGTCGATCAGGTCGCGCGCCTCGGCGCAGGCATGGAGCAGCTCCACCGCCCGGGCCAGGATCGACCAGTGGATGTTCGTCGCGATGTCCGCCCGCCGGTCGGTGGCCGCGAGCGCCTCGGCGGCCAGCGGGTGAAGTCCCTCGGCCGCCAGCGCGATCCGGGCGGCGGGGCCGAGGAGATAGACTCCGCCATCCGCGGTCCGGGCCTGGAGCGCGTTCGTCCCCTCGACCTGGACCTCCGTGAACGCGTCGTCCCAGCGATCCGGCGCCAGGTCGAGGCCGTCGCTCGAGACGATCCGGCCGTCGTTGTACGGGTATTCGCCGGGCTGGCGGAGGCTGACCAGCCGGGCCTCGCGCTCGAAGCTCGGGACGCTGAAGCCGGCCACCCAGTCGACGGTCTCGCTCGCCAGCCGAACGGCCTCATCGAGCATCGCCCGAACCGGCTCGAGCTCATCGCGCCGCGGGACCCTCGAGAACCCGCCGACCCGGACGCTCACCGGATGGATCGACCGACCGCCCAGGATCGAGATGAGCCGGTTGCCGGTCCGCTTGATCGCCAGGCCCCGCTCCACGGCCGCCGGGTGGTCGGTCGCCATCGCGATCGCGGACGGATAGCCCAGGAAGTCCGGGGCGTGGAGGAGGTAGATGTGGAGGGCGTGGCTCTGGATCCACTCGCCGCAGTAGAGCAGCCGCCGGAGCGCCCGCACCTCGGGCGCGATCTCGATCCCGAACCCCGCCTCGAAGGCGTGGACCGCGCTCATCTGGTAGGCGACCGGGCAGATGCCGCAGATCCGGGCGACGATGTCGATGACCTCGTCCGGCGTCCGGCCGACGACGAGCCGCTCGAAGTAGCGGGGCGCCTCGAAGATCGACAGGCGCGCCTCCACGACCTCGCGGCCGCGCACCCGCAGGAGGAGCGAGCTCTCGCCCTCGACCCGGGTCAGGTAGTCCGTGCTGAAGGTGGTCTCGCCGACCGGACCGGTCATCGAGAGTCCTCCCGGTGGGCCGCGGAAGCCGGGGTCGCACCGGGCGTCGTCTGCGAGGCTGGCGTTCCGGGCGTCCCGCCGAGCCGGTCGACGACCGAGCGGAATGGCTCGGCCCAACCGGTGAAACCGGCGAACAGTCGGCCGACATCGGCACCCTTGCGCCCGGCGGCGACGAGCGCGTCGGCCAGGCCGTTGGCGTTCGCCTGCTCGCGCGGGCCGAAGCAGCCATAGCAGCCGCGCCCGTAGGCGGGGCAGATCGCTCCGCAGCCCGCCTGGGTCACGGGCCCGAGACAGGCGATGCCGCCGGCGACGGCCACGCAGGTCGCGCCGCGGCGCTTGCACTCGAGGCAGACGGACTCTTCCCGGATCTGGGGCCGCCGGCCGATCGCCATGGCGGCGAGCAGCTCCCGGAGCTGGCCGCCGTCGATCGGGCAGCCACGCAGCTCGGCATCGACGGTCACGTGCTCAGCGACCGGGGTGGCCGTCGCGAGTGAGGCGACCCAGTCCGGGTTCGGGTAGACGGCAGCCCGGGTGGCCTCGTGGTCGGTCCAGTTCCGCAGGGCCTGGATCCCACCGGAGCTGGCACATGCGCCGATCGTCACCAGCTTGCGGGTCTGGCGCCGGAGCTCGACGATCTCGGCCGCCTGGTCGTCGGTGCTGATCGCTCCCTCGACGAGCAGGACGTCGTAGGGACCATGCGACCGGATCGAGCTCGCCTCGGGGAACTCGACGATCTCGAATCGCTGGGCGACGGCCAGCAGCTCCTCCTCGAGGTCGAGCAGCGAGAGCTGGCAGCCATCGCAGGAGGCGAACTTGACGACCCCGACCCGAGGCCTTGAGGGCCGGGCTGCCGGCGCGCTGACAGCGACGAGCGGCAGGCCCATCAGATCCCCTCCCGACCGAGCACGTCCCGGACCTCGGCCAGCGAGAAGACCGGGCCATCGCGGCAGACGAACAGGCGGCCCATCTGGCAGTGGCCGCACAGGCCGATCCCGCACTCCATGTGCCGCTCGAAGGTGAGGAAGATCCGGTCGCTCGTGAGCCCTCGCTCGCCGAGCGTCTCAGCCGTGGCGGACATCATCCGCTCCGGTCCGCAGACGAACGCGATCGCGCTCGCGCCATCCCAGGTCGCCTCATCGAAGAGCTGGGTCACGATCCCGACCCGTCCGGTCCAGTCGGGACCGGCCCGGTCGACGGTGATCCCCACCTCGAGGTCGGCCCGCGCGGCCCAGGCCGCGAGCTCGTCGCCGTACAGGAGGTCGGCCGGGGTCCGCGCCCCGTAGAAGATCCGGATCCGGCCGAACCGGAGCCGGTCGGCGAGGAGGCCGTGGATGAGCGGTCGCAGCGGGGCCAGCCCGATCCCGCCGGTGACCACGATGACGTCCCGGCCGACGGCCCGCTCGAGCGGCCACGGGACCCCGAGCGGTCCGCGGAGCCCGAGCTCGTCACCGGGCCCGAGGCCGACGAGCGAGGCGGTCGAGGGGCCCGCCGCCCGGATCGTCAGGTCGATCCCGTCGGGTCGATAGCGCGAGATCGAGACCGGAGCCGGCGGGAACGCCGGGCGGGCGACCATCGCGAACTGCCCCGGCCGCCCGGCGACGAACGCCGGGTCGACATCGACCAGCCGGAGCGTCGAGACGTCGGCGGTCTCCTGGTGGATCGATCCGATCCGCGCCGTGACGTAGGCATCGGGCGAGGCCGCGACCGGCTCCGGCGCGTGGGTCCCGGCGACCTCGGGCGCCGCCGGGGCGATCGCCGCCAGCTCCGCCCGGACGTCGATCCCGACCGGGCACCAGGTGATGCAGCGCCCGCAGCCGACGCACCCGAACGACCCGAACTGGTCGATCCAGGTGGCGAACTTGTGGGTCAGCCACTGCCGATAGCGATCCTGCGGCCGCGAGCGGAAGTTGCCCCCCGCGACCTTTCCGAAGCCGACCGTGAAGCACGAATCCCAGGTTCGCTCACTGGTCGAGACGAGCCCGTCCAGGTCCGAGACCTGCTGGACGCTGGTGCAGAAGCAGGTCGGGCAGACCAGGGTGCAGTTGGCGCACGAGAGGCAGCGCTCCGCGATCCGGGCCCAGTGCGGGCTGTCCCAACGGTCGACCAGGCGGTCGCGCAGCCCGATCGTCGGGACCGGGTCGCCGATCCGCTCGGCGACCGCTCGGACCTGGGCTTTGGCGGCCATCACCTCGTCGGCCGTGGCGCGCCGGGTCGGCATGCGCTCGAGCAGGTCGGAGCCGGCCGGGGAGCCGACCCGGACGAGGAACCCATCGCCGACCTCGGACAGGGCGAGGTCGAAGCCGGACCCGGCGCGGACCCGGGGTCCCGTGCCCATGGAGGTGCAGAAACAGGTGGCCCCCGCCACCGCGCATTCGACGGCGATGACCAGGGCGCTCGCCCGGCGGGCCTCGTAGTCGCGGTCTACCGCCGGACCGTCCTGGAGGACCCGGTCCTGGACCCCGAGGGCCGCGAGCTCGCAGGCCCGGACCCCGAGGAACGCCAGCGGCTTCGTCTCGGGCTCCACCGAGGTGTAGGCGACCCGGCGTCCATCGCGCTGGGCGCGGCTGAGCGGGATCCGGGGTGGGAACGTGAACCGCTTCCAGCTGGTGGGGCCGACCGTGTAGTCGAAGACCCGTTCGTCGCCGGCCTCGCTCAGCGAATACCGGCCCGGCGCCTGGGCGTCGCGCCAGCCGATCGGCAGGTCGTCGATCGTCCGGATCTCCTCGTAGGCGATCGCGCCGTCGGCGATCGAGGGGCCGATGACGGTCCGACCGTCGGCCTGGAGGGCCTCGAGGAGGCGCCCGAGATCGGTCCGGGCGAGGAACGCCGCCGGCGGCGCTCCGTCGGCGGCGGCCGGGGCCGGTACGGGTCGGCGGGTCGCCGCCCGACCCGCCACCGGCGTCACCATGAGCGGTCCTCGGTGCGGGCGAAGAGGTCGAGCAGCTGGAGCCGGGTCGCCATGAGCCGGCGGGAGACGGCCCGCAGGACCCGCGGGTAGACGGCCGCGGCCAGGGCGTCGTCGCTCCGGAGTGCGCCCCGGAACGCCGCCGCATCGAACGCGAGGATCTCCACATCCGAGAGCGCGGTCCCCGTGGAGGTGGACCGGTGGGGCGG
Organism: Candidatus Limnocylindria bacterium; assembly: GCA_041483455.1. Lineage (GTDB taxonomy): Bacteria > Chloroflexota > Limnocylindria > Limnocylindrales > CSP1-4 > JBGPFS01. Next base: position 5,541 of record JBGPFS010000080.1, read on the forward strand.
CACGAGCGCCGACCAGTTGATGACGTCGCCGGGCTCGACGGTCAGGATCGTGACCGCGCCGCGCTCCGGGACGACGACCCGCAGGGCGATCCGCCCGGACCGGACGACACCGAACTCGAGCGACTCGCCGCCTTCGCGGAAGACGACCTCGCCGGGCGCGAACCGCTGGAGCTGGGCGAGCTCGGCGAGTCGGGCCCTGGTGGCCGGAGGAACATCGTGGCCGAACCAGTCGAGGGCAGGGTCGTCGGCCTGGACGGCTGGACCGGGCAGCGGGGCGGTCATCGCTCGGCCGCCGTCACTTCGCCAGCTCGTGCAGCCGATCGACCAGCTCCTCGAGCGTGACGGGCCCCGACGGCTCGACGTCGACGATCCGCTCCGGCCGATGATCGATGGCGACATATTCGCGCTCGAGCTCGGTCCGCATGTCGTCGGGCCCCAGGATCACGACGCGATCGCGGTCGCCGATCTCGTGGGCGACCCGGGCGAGGAAGGTGGTCCCTTCGACGATGCCCTCGCCCCGGTCCACGGTGGCCACGTCGATCAACCCGGTCGGGACGGTCCGGGCGACGATGGCTTGGCCGTGGTCGATCCAGGTGATCGCGCCGGACGCCCGCCGGAGAGCGGTCGTCGCGGTGGGATGTCGTGCGCGTCCGTGCATCGTGTACCTCCGTATCCCGAGTCTCCGCCACGGTGCCCCCCGGGGCGACGGCCGTCGGTCCCGAACTCGGCGGGCCGCGCGGCCCGCGACCCGTGGGACGGCAGGGCCGGGCCCGCCACGAAACTCGTCCCGGCCCGCCCTGCGAGCACGTCGACGGCCTGTTCGAGGGCGCCGATCGCGGCGAACCGGGATCCGGCGGCAGCGGCGACGAACGCGGCGGCGGCCTCGACCTTGGGCCCCATCGACCCGGGCGCGAACCTGCCGCTCTTGACCAGCCGGCGCGCCGCACCGACCGTGAGTCGGTGGATCGGGGCCGCCCGGGGCGTGCCGAATCCGCGGATCACGGCCGGGACGTCGGTCAGCAGGAGGAGCGCGTCGGCGGCCACCGCCTCGGCCAGGACCACCGCATCGAGGTCCTTGTCGACGACACCCTCGACGCCGGTCAGCCGGCCGTTCCGAGCCTCCACCACGGGAACCCCGCCCCCGCCCCCGGCGACCACCAGCAGGCCGGCCTCGACAAGCCGCCTGATCGCGGCGGCCTCGACGATCCGGATCGGGCGCGGCGAGGGCACGACCCGGCGCCAGGCCGGACCGTCCGGGGCGACCGTCCAGCCGCGCTCCCGGGCCAGACGGGCGGCGGTCTCGGCGTCGTAGACGGGTCCAACGGGCTTCGAGGGGCGCTCGAAGGCCGGATCGTCGGCGGCGACGACGGTCTGGCTCAGGACGACCGCGACCTCGCGGGCGACGCCGCGCACCCGGAGCGCTTCCCGGAGCGCCGATTCCAGGAGATAGCCGATCTGGCCCTGCGATTCTGCGCCGAGCACGTCGAGCGGCGGGACCGGCACGACATCGGCGGCCAGCTCGGCTTCGAGCGCGAGGAACCCGACCTGCGGCCCGTTCCCATGGGTGACCACCACCTCGTGACCGGCGAGCGCCAGCTCGGCCAGCTCGGCGACGGCCACCTCGAGGTTCCGCCGCTGGACCGCGGTGCTGCCCGGCTCGCCCCGCCGGATGAGGGCATTGCCGCCGAGGGCGACGACGACGCGGGTCATCGCGGGAGCGGCCACGCTCCGGGGCCCGGTTCGTCGACCGGCTGGCTTGGCCCGAGTCGCTCGCCGCCGAGATCGCCGCCGATCAGCACGTACAGGAGCGCCAGCTCGGTGTGAAGCCGGTTCTCGGCCTGGTCCCAGACCCGCGATGCCGGCCCGTCGATCACCTCGTCGGTGACCTCCTCGCCGCGGTGGGCGGGCAGGCAGTGCAGGAAGATCGCCTCGGGCGCCGCCCGGTCGAGAAGCGCCCGGTTCACCTGGAAACGAGCGAAGGCGGACCGGCGCGCCGCCCGCTCGTCATCCTGGCCCATCGAGGTCCAGACGTCCGCGTAGATCGCGTCCGCGCCGGCGACCGCGGCCTCGGGGTCGTCGGTCTGCTCGATCCGGCCGCCGTCCGATCCGGCCGACGCACGCGCGGCATCGATGACCGCGGGATCCGGTGCGTAGCCGGCCGGGGCGGAGACCCGCAGAGTGAACCCGGTCAGCGCGGCCGCCTGGGCGAGCGAATGGCAGACGTTGTTGCCGTCGCCCACGTACGCGACCGTCCGTCCGACCACGCTCCCCCAGGCCTCCTCCATCGTCATCACGTCGGCGAGCGCCTGGCACGGATGGTGAGCGTCGGTCAGCGCGTTGACGATCGGGATCGTGGAAGCAGCCGCCAGCTCCTCAAGCCGGGCGTGGGCGAACGTCCGGACCGTCAACGCGGACAGGTAGCGCGACAGCACCCGGCCCGTATCGGCGATCGTCTCGCCGCGGCCGAGCTGGAGCTCATCGGGCCGGAGCGCGATCGGCAGGAGCCCCAGCGCCCAGGCCGCCGCCTCGAAGCTGACCCGGGTCCGGGTCGAAGGCTTGTCGAAGATCATCCCGACCTGGCCGGACGGAAGGCGCCCCCGGAAGGCGGCCGGGTCGCGCTTCGCGCGGTGGGCCAGGTCGAGCACGGCCCGCAGGCCGCCCGCCCCGAGGTCGTCGAGGGTGAGGAACCGGTGGGGCTTCGGGACCGGGATCGCGCGGTCGACCGATGTCGGGGCGGACGGGACGATCGGGGTCATTCGGGACCTCCGGGCAGCGGAGCCCGGTCGGGCCGACGCATCTGCGAGGGCGGCCGACCGGACGATCGGTACGGGCTCGGGCCGGATCCGCTCAGCCGAGCGGAGCGAGGGCCCCCCGGGCGGCGATGACGATCGGCTGGAGGAGCAGCTCGAGCGACGGCCCGCGGACCTCCTCGAGCTCGTAGCGGACCCGGACGACCGGCCGGTCGAGATGGAGGACGCGGGTGAGATCGATCGGCGTGGCGGACAGGACCAGGTCCACCGGCATCGCGTTCAGGGTCGCGGCCAGGTCCGCGATCTGGGTCGCCCCGTAGCCCATCGCCGGGACGAGCGGCTCGAGGCCGGGGTAGGCCGCCAGGACTTCGGCGATGCTCCCGACCGCGAAGGGGACGGGATCGACGATCCGGCCGGCGCCGAACCGCCGCGCGGCGACGATGCCCGCGCCGTAGGCCATCCCGCCGTGGGTCAGGGTCGGACCATCCTCGACGACCGCGACCGCCTTGCCCGCGATGTCGCCACCCTCGAGGGCCAGCGAGGAGCGGGCCTCGATCACCGCGGCGTGCGGGTTGGCGGCCTCGATCGAGGCCCGTACGGCATCGAGGGCGGCCGGCTCGGCCGAGTCGATCTTGTTGATGACCAGGACGTCGGCCATCCGCAGGTTCGCCTCGCCGGGATGGTAGCGGAGCTCGTGGCCCGGCCGGAGCGGGTCGACCACGACGACGTACAGGTCGGGCTCGTAGAACGGCATGTCGTTGTTGCCGCCGTCCCACAGGACCACGTCGCACTCGGCCTCGGCCGCCTCGAGGATCGCCTTGTAGTCGACCCCGGCGAAGACGACCCGGCCCGCGTCGAGGTGCGGCTCGTACTCCTCGCGCTCCTCGATCGTCGTCCGGTGGAGGTCGAGGTCGGCGTGGGTCGCGTAGCGCTGGACACGCTGGGCGACCAGGTCGCCGTAGGGCATCGGGTGACGGACGACAGCGACGCGCAGGCCGAGCGCCTCGAGCAGGTTCGCGATCCGGCGGCTGGTCTGGCTCTTGCCGGCTCCCGTCCGGGTCGCCCCGACGGCGACCACCGGACGGCGGCTCTTGAGCATCGAACGGCGCGGCCCGATGAGACGGAAGTCGGAGCCGCCGGCCAGGGCGCGCGAGGCGGCATGCATGACGGTCTCGTGACTGACGTCGCTGTAGGCGAAGACCACGCTGTCGACCGGCTGCTCGCGCAGGAGACGCTCGAGGTCGGCCTCCGGCACGATCGGGATCCCGGTCGGATAGCGCGGGCCGGCCAGTTCGGGTGGATAGCGGCGCCCGGCGATCCCCGGGATCTGGGTCGCCGTGAATGCGACGACCTCCGTCCCGGGATCGTCCCGGAAGACGACGTTGAAGTCGTGGAAGTCCCGACCTGCCGCGCCCATGATCACGACGCGCTCTGTGGCCATCCCTGCAACCGCCTTTCGCCCGATGCGACCGCAGCATGCGACCGCGTCCGTTCCGCGCCCGGCCGATGAACTCCGCCCCGGCGATCCGGGGCCGGTGGGCGGGGACGCAGGATGCCGCCGAGCCAGGTGCTCAGGGTCCGCCCCCCGATCGAGCCTCGGAAGCGGCGACCGGCCCGAACCGGCGGGCCGTTCGGCCCCGGAGCACTCGGTTCGGGCGGGCGTCGGGGCATGGACCGGGGGCGGGCCGAACACCGGTCCCAGGGCCGGGCCGAGAATCGAAGGACCCCCGCCAAGGCGGGGGTCGAGAAACCGTGTCAGGGGCTCGGGGTGGACGCCGGGCGTCCCCTCCGGCGCCCACCACGTCGCATATCGTTGGCCCGGCAGTCGCGGGTCGGGAGGGCCGAACGGCCCCTTTCGGTCGGGACCGCCCTAGATCTCGTGGAACTTGCGGGCCTCGACCACG
>JBGPFS010000081.1:0-10164 GCA_041483455.1 Candidatus Limnocylindria bacterium
CGTGCTTCGTCCGCTGGCGATGACGATGATGATCTGCTCGATCCCCGAGGAGACCGCCTCCTCCACCGCGTACTGGATGATCGGCCGGTCGACCAGGGTGACCATCTCCTTGGGGCTGGCCTTGGTCGCAGGCAGGAAGCGGGTTCCGAAGCCGGCCGCCGGCAGGACGGCCTTTCTGACGCGCACGGTGATGGGGTCTCTCCTACAGCGGGTTCGACGGGCGCAGCGCGCCGGCGGGTCTCAGGCTGCGCCGATGCAGGGATGCCTCACGGGTGAAGGAGTATAGCAACGGCTGCCCGATCCGCCCCCACGGGCGTCCGTGCCGTGGCTGCCGCTCCGCGACGCTACAATCGCGACCCGATGATCAAGTCCCTGGTCCGCACCCTCAAGGGCCCGAGCCGCGACCCGCGGATGGCGTACATCAGCCGCCCGCTGCCGCGTGAATTGCGCGATGAGCAGGTCCTCGCTGCGATGGAGATCGCCCTTGCCGCTGATCCGAACCCGGACGACCTGGTGGAGACGCTGCCACCCGCGCTGCGCCAGGTGACCGGCCACCTCTACGAGGTCCTCGACCGCTCGGCCGGCGACGTGACCGGCACCTTCCGCCGTTCGCAGGTGATGATCCGCGACGGTGCCGTCGGGCTGTGGCCCGGCTACGAGGCGCGCGCCTATCCCCTCCTGGCGCCGTCGAAGAAGGCCGAACGCACACGCGCAGCGATCATCGCCGCCGAGGGCGGGGCCGCTGATGCACCGAGTCCCACCAACCCGGTCGGCAAGCCGGGCTGGGCGCCTCCGCCATCGGTCAGGGACGACCCGGGCGAGTAGTGGGCCGCCAGAACGTCCCGCGCGACCAGTGGCTGGAGATCGGGGCGGAGTGCCCGCATTGCGGCGAGCGCGTCACGGAGCAGATGGTCTACTCCTGGCGCCCGGTGCCCGACGACCCGAAGCTGCTGCTGCTCTACTGCCCCGACTGCGGTGATCGGGTCGAGATCAACCACGTCTGAGGGTGGTCAGGGCGGGGCATGGTGCCCCCAACCGGATTCGAACCGGTGATCTCCACCTTGAAAGGGTGGCGTCCTAGGCCTCTAGACGATGGGGGCCGGGGCCGGCCGGAGTGTACCAGCGAGGGCCCGCACGGGGCCATCGCGCCGATCGGGCGACGGCCGGCACGCGACGGCGAGGTGGCCGGCAGACCGGCTTCCCGGGTTCAGGACCGCCAGAGCATCGCCAGGATGACCGCGCCGCTGAACACCCCCGCCGCGAGGAGAGCGGCGACGCCCCCGCCGAGGGCCATGAGCATCGCCCGACCGGCCCGGCCGGCCGACGCTTCGCGGTAGGTCGAGACCGCGGCCGCGAGGGCGAGCGCCACGAACACGATCCCGAGGATCCCGGCGCCGGTCGCGAGGAGAGGGATCTGGCTCGCGTCGCGGACCGTCACCGCGTAGCCGACGAACAGGAGCGAGCCGACCAGGGCGATCGCGAGGGTGGTCCGGGTCGGGGTGATCCGGACCCGCCCAAGGTGCAGCCCGGCGATCCCCCGGCTGCCGTCCGCGTTGCGCGGCGAGACCTGGGATCGCCCCCGGAAGCCGGGGAGTCTCATCCGCCCGCTCCCTTGGTCCGATGGTAGACCGCCACGTTGTAGCTGAGGCGCGGCCGCCTGAGCTCGGCGCCGACCGCGATCCCGGGCGCACCGAACGTCGCGCCGAGGAACTCCTGTGCCTCCTCGATCGATCCGAACGTCCAGAAGCAGTGCAGGACCCGGATCTTGAAGCCGGCGCTCGTGAAGGTGCCGTTCCGGCGACTCCACGGTCCGTGCTCGGGGAGCTCGCCCCGAAGCCGCGCGACGTCATCGCGGCCGTAGTCGTGGAGGACCAGCAGGCGGCCGCCGGGCCGCAGGACCGCGTCGGCGCGGGCGAGCTCGGCCGGGTCGGCGGCGCGGAAGGCCGACCAGCAGCCGATGATCACGTCGGCGCTGCCGGCCGGCAGGTCGATCTCGGCGCCGTCCTCGATCACCGTCACCCGGGCCCCGAGCGCGGTCAGCTGGGCCGCCCGCGCCCCGCCCGAACCGTGGACGAGCACGACATCGCGGCCGGCCACCGGTCCCAGGGCCTCGAAGGCGCGCGGGATCTTGCCCTCGACGTCCAGGACGCGGCGAAGGACGTCGCTTAGGACGGGGTCGGCGAGCTCGATCGGAAGGTCTGCCACGGGGCCTCGAGTATAGCCCTGGAGCCCCTGCGGCTCGGCCGCCCGACCGGTCCGGCCAGCGCTCAGGCGGCTGCGGGCGGAGGGCCGAGCACGGCTCCCGCACGGCCCGGCAGCCTCAGCCGGGAGCCGCCGTCCGGGAGGGCGACCAGCTCGACCGTCCAGCCGTCGAGCTCGGACAGGAGCCGGACCGTGGACCGGGGGAGTGGATCGACGGTGCCCGAGGGCAGCTCGAGCGTCATGGGGCTCTCGCCCGCGTTGATGGCGACGACGAACCGGCGTCCCTCCCGCTCCCGCGCGAAGGCCACCGCATCCCCGCGAGCGTCGACGATCGCGACCGGTCCCGCACGCAGCGCCGGCTCGGCGTGACGGAGGGCGAAGGCCGCGGCCGTGAACGCCCGAAGACCGCCCTCCCAGCGTCGCTCATCCCACGGGAACGCCCGCCGGCAGTCCGGATCGTTGCCGCCCTCGAGGCCGATCTCGTCGCCGTAGTAGACGCACGGAGCGCCGGGCAGCGTGGCCTGCAGGAGGATCGCCAGGCGGACCGCATCGAGGTCGCCGCTGCACAGCGTCCGGAAGCGCGGCGTGTCGTGGCTGCCGAGGAGGTTGAGCTGGACGTCGACGACCGCGGGGTCGTAGAGCCCCAAGATCCGCCCGAGCTCGGACGCGAAGCCCGGCCCGTCGAGGGTCCGGACGCGACGGCCGTACTCGTGGTGGCGGGCGACGGTCTCGCGGTCCAGGTGGGATCCGGCCGCGAACCCGAGGATCGCCTGGGCGAGCGGGTAGTGCATGACCGCGTCGAACCGGTCGCCGCGCAGCCAGTCCTGCGACTCCTCCCACAGCTCGCCGACGATGTACGCCTCGGGGTTCGCGGCCCGGACGCGGTCGCGGAATGTCCGCCAGAAGGGCGGGTCGTCGATCTCGCCCGGGACGTCGAGCCGCCAGCCGTCGATCCCGAAACGGATCCAGTGCTCGGCCACCCCGAACAGGTACTCGCGGACGGCCGGGTTGTCGGTGTTCAGCTTGGGCAGCGCCGGCAGGTCCCACCAGGCCTGGTAGCCGAGCTCGCCGAACGACCTGCCGAACCGCCCGTCCTCGAGCGCGCCCGCGCCCCCGGGCGCATCCGAGGCCTGGATCGTCCGGCCGGTGTCCGGATAGGCCAGCGGGCGACGCCCCGCCTCGAGCGCGCGCCGATCGAAGTGGAACCAGTCGACGTAGGGCGAGGCGGCTCCCGTCTCGAGGACGTGGTGGAACGGCCAGAAGCCCCGGCCCGTGTGGTTGAAGACCCCGTCGAGGATCACCCGCATGCCCCGGGCGTGGGCGGCGTCGAGGAGCTCCCGGAGGGCCGGGTCGCCGCCCAGCAGCGGGTCGACCCGGAGGTAGTCGTAGGTGTGGTAGCGGTGGTTCGAGGCCGAGGCGAAGATCGGCGTCAGGTAGAGCGCCGTGATCCCCAGCTCGGCCAGGTACGGCAGGCGCTCGGCGACCCCGAGGAGGTCGCCACCCTTGAAGCCGTCGATCGTCGGGGGCGCGTCCCACGACTCGAGCGGGCCCGGCTTGGCGACCCGCTCGCTCGCCGCGAAGCGGTCCGGGAAGATCTGGTAGAAGACCGCGTCGCGGACCCAGCCGGGGGTGTCGATCACCCCTTGACGCCGCCGATCGCGAGACCGCCCACGATGTACTTCTGGAAGAAGAAGAAGACGATCGACACGGGAGCCGCGAACAGGATGGCGAACGCGGCGAAGTCCGACCAGGGCGTCTGGCCGAATGCGCCGACCATCTTGTTGAGCGCCAGCGACAGGGTGTAGCCCTGGCTCGGGTCGTTCAGGAAGATCGACACGAAGTAGAACTCGGTCCAGCCCGACACGAACCCGAGGAACCCGGTCACGGCCAGGGCCGGCGTCGCGAGCGGCAGGACCACCCGGAAGAAGCTCTGGTTGCGGGTGCAGCCGTCGACCGCGGCCGCCTCCTCGAGCTCCTTCGGGATCGTGTCGAGGTAGCCCTTCAGGTTCCAGATCGCGAACGGCAGGGCGCCCGAGATGACCGCCAGGCCGACCCCGAGGAGCGACTGGCGAAGGTTGAACGCGCCGAGGAGCGGCAGGTCTACCTTGATCCGGTTGAGCATGATGAATAGCGGGGCGATCGTCGCCACGGCGGGCAGCATGAGGACGCCCAGGATCGCGATCATCAGGACCTCGCGACCGCGGAACCGGAGCCGCGAGAACGCGTACGCCGCGAAGACCCCGATGATGACCGTGAACAGCGCCACGCTGGAAGCGAGGACGAAGCTGTTGCGGGCCAGCTCGAGGAAGCTGATCGGATCCGAGGTCGGCTGGGCGAAGACCCGGGCGAACGCGGCGAGCGAGGCGCCCGGTGGGATGAGCCCATCCGGCCGGGACAGATTCCGGGGGTCGAGCGCCAGCAGGAAGATCCACAGGATCGGGAACAGGACCGTGGCCCCGATGGCCAGGCAGATCAGCTGGAGGATGACCTGGTTGCGCCTGGCCAGCCGCGGACCACTGGGGGAGGCGGTCCGGCGCCGGGCGGTCGGGACCGCCTTGACGATCTCGCTCAGGGTGGTCATCGGGCGTCCTCCGAGTCGGTCGTCAGGCGGGCGGATCCGGGTCGGTCAGTCGACATAGCTGGCCGTCGCCTTCCCCATCCGGTTGGTCACCAGGGTGATCGCCAGGAGCAGGAAGAACATGAGGACCGAGAAAGCCGCCGCCACGCCGTACTTCTGGAAGTCGTTGACCAGCTTGTAGGCCTGGGTCACGAACAGCTCCGTCCGGCCGAACGGGCCGCCGGAGGTCATGAAGTACGACAGGTAGAAGAGGTTGAACGTCATCACGAACCCGAAGATCGCGTACGGCAGCATGGCCGGCCGGAGGAACGGCAGGGTCACTGCCCGGAACTTCTGCCTCCAGTTCGCGCCGTCCATCTCGGCCGCTTCGTAGAGATCCGGCGGGATGCTCTGGAGCGCGCCGGTGGCCACGACCGAGTTGAGGGGCCAGCCGAGCCAGGTGTTGGCGGTCAGCAGGGCGAAGAACGCGAGCGGCAGCGGGATGAACGCGATCGGGTCCGTGACCTGGCCGAGCCAGTCGATCCTGAACACGTCGGGCGGGATCCGGAAGAGCGCGCCGATCCCCGTCAGGATCATGTTCACCGCGCCGTTGTCCTTGTCGAAGATGTTCCGCCAGGCCGTGGCCACGATGATCGGCGGGATGATGACCGGAAGGACGTAGAGGGCCCGCCAGACCCGCTTGAGGCGGAGGCCCTGCGTGTTCAGGACGATGGCGACGGCCACCCCGATGATCACGTGGATGATGACGTTCGAGAAGGCCCAGAAGAGGTTGAAGAAGAGCAGCCGCACGAACTCGAAGTTCGGGATGTTCAGCTGGCTGTTCAGGATGTTCGCGTAGTTGTCGAGCCCGACCACGTTCGGGGCGACCTTCCCGCTGAGGTTCTTCAGCTGGAAGTCGGTGAACGACATCCAGGTCTGGTAGACGAGCGGGTAGAACGTGATCACGCCCATCACGATCAGGGCCGGCAGCAGGTACAGGAGCGCGGTCCTCGTGTCGGGAGAGAAGCGTCGGCGGCGCGACGTCATCGTCCGTGACGGGATCGAGGTGGCGCTCATGGTCGGCGGTCTCCCTGGCGGCCGAGGTGGGCGGACGCGATCCGCGGCTGCGGACCTTGAACGGTGCAGGGGACGATTATCGGAGCCGCGATGGCGGCCTGTCGAGTCGATCGGGCCGCCAGGTTGCAGGACGCAGGCGCCGGGTGACCCGGCGCCTGCGTCGATCTGACTGCGCGAGCAGCCCTTTACTGGATCTCGTTCCTCACGGGATCTTGTTGGCGGTGTTCATCGCCTTGCAGGCGGTGGTCGCCGCGGTCTGCGGGTCGGTCCCCTTCTGGACGACCTCCTTGAGGGCGTTGTCGAAGTTGCTCCAGAAGTTGTCGAGCTGCGGGACCTGCGGGCGCGGGAAGCCCGTCTTGACCGCATCGGCGAACTTCAGGGTGATCGGGTCGGTGATCGCGATGGTGGTATCGGCGGGGATGTGACCGGCCGCGACGAAGACCTGCTCGTTCGCGGGCTGGACCATCTGAAGCGCGAAGTCGACCGCGAGCTGCGGGTCCTTCGCGTTCGTGTTGATGTACCAGCCGTCAACGCCGGTCAGGGGCGCTGCCGGGCCCTTCGGGCCGGCCGGCATCGGCGCGACCGCGAGGTTGTCCCCCAGGGCCGTCTTGTAGCCGCCTGAGGCCCACGGGCCGTCGACGATGAGGTCGATCTTGCCCGCCTTGAAGTCGGTCGCCAGGTCGTCGTACTTGTCGTACCACTTGGCGCCCGCGGTCTGGAGTTCCTGGAAGTACTTGTAGGCATCGGCGACACCGGTCGTGTCCGCGACGCACTTGCCCGAGGCGTCCATCAGCTGGCCGCCGAAGCCGGCCCACCAACCGAAGGAGTGATAGGACGAGTGGGCGTCGAAGCCGGGATGGATCGTGCCGGCCTTGATCGCCGCGAGCAGCTCATCGGTGGTCGCGGGCGGGGTCGGGATCTTCGACTTGTTGTAGTACATGCCACGGCCTTGAGAGACTCGGGAACCATGTAGAACTTGCCGTCGACCTTGCTGCCCGCGATCGACGTCTGCGAGTCGTTCGGGAGCTTGTCCTGGATCATCGAGCTGATGTCGAGGAACAGGCCGGCCCGGGCCTCCTTGCCGAGGCTGTCGTTCGGGGCGATGAACAGGTCGGGCCCGCCGCCGCTCGCGGCCTCGAGCTCGAACTTCTTGAACAGGTCGTCGAACTTGACGTCCTGGACCGTCAGCTTCAGGCCGGGGTTGGCGGCCTGGACGTTCTTGATGATGGTCGCGAACGCCGCCGGCTCGGTGCCGGCGCCGGAACCGTAGGTCGCCCAGACCGTCAGCGAGCCGGTCAGGGGAGCGACGCTCGCGGCGGCCGACGGGGCGGTCGAGGCGCCCGTCGACGGGGCGGTCGAGGCGCCGCTGCTCGAGCAGGCGCCGAAGATGATGGCCGCGGACGCGACGAGCGCGCCCAGGCCTGCAGACTTCTTCATCGAGATGTCCTTCTCCTCATGTGTGTTCGATCCCTGGTTCAGGTACCGGACCAGGCGGCCGCGCCGCGCTGGTCGCCGGGAGTCCCCGGCGATCGGTTCGCCCTCGAGGGCGCTCCGGATGGGTCATCGCCGCTGTGCAAGCCGCGGGTCAGGACGAAGCCGGACCGCTCGCGAACGACCTCAGTGCTGGGTCCCGGCCACCTCCTCCCGCACGGCCGGCAGCGGACCGGTCGAGGCACGGATGACGAGTCGCGTCTCGAGCACCAGGTGCACGGGCACCGCGGGTTCGCGGTGCTCGATGACCGGGAGCAGGAGCCGGACCGCCTCTTCGCCCTTCCGCCGGATCGGCTGATGGACGGTGGTGAGGGGTGGGTCGGTGTAGGGGGCGAGGTCGATGTCGTCGAAGCCGACGACGCTGACGTCGCCCGGAACGGCCAGCCGCGACTCGTGGAGGGCGCGCATCGCGCCGATCGCCATCGCGTCGGACATGGCCAGGATCGCCGTGGGTCGGACGCCGTCCTCCAGGGCACGCTTGGTGGCCGCCATCCCGCCGGCCACGCTGGCCGGTCCGACGACGACCCGGGTGTCGGGGAGCTCGACCCCCTCGTCGTGCAGGGCGGCCCGGTAGCCCCGCAGGCGCCGTCCGGTGACACCGTCCGGATCGAACGACCGGGACGGCTCGGGCGGCTCGACGCCGATGACCAGGAACTCGCGATGGCCCAGCCCGAGCAGGTGCTGGGCGGCTGCCCGGGCGCCGCCTTCGTCGTCGATCTCGACCGAACCATGGCTTCCGTCGGCCCCGGCCGTCGAGTCGACGAACACGATCGGCAGGCCCGCCCGGCGGATCTGCTCGACCTCCGGATGGTCGCTCGACAGGCCGATCGCGACGACGCCGTCGACCGTCGCCCGGCCGACCGCGCTGGCCAGCGAGCCTTCGAGCGGCGAGATGAAGTGGAGGCCGAAGCCGAACTCCTCGGCGGCCGCCGCGACGCCTTCGCTGAAGGCTCCGAAGAAGGGGTTCGAGAAGATGACCGACAGCGCCTGGGGGGTGAGCACGCCGATCGTCATCGTCCGGCGCTGGGTGAGCATCCGGGCCACGGGATGGGGTCGATAGCCGAGGGCGTCGGCGACGCCGCGGATCCGGATGGCGGTCTCGGGGCTCAGCCGATCCGGGTTGTTGAACGCGAACGAGACGGCCGTCTTGCTGACGCCGGCCTCACGGGCGACATCGGCGATGCGCGGGCGTCCGGTGCGCAGGTCCACCGCTCCTCCTCACCTCCGGCGGGGCGTCTCCCGCGCCGGTCCGGGCGCGTCCGCTGCCGGCGCGTCGCGGGGACAGCGACGACCGCCTGGGGGACCGGGCCCGTGCAAACCGGTTTAGCAAACCGGTTTAGGTCAAGGTACCGACGGGGCGCCTGCGTGTCAAGCCACGAACCGCCGGAGTAGTGTCTCGGCAAGGAGCTACCGCCGGGAGGAGATTGCCGCGTTACTTGAGGACTGAACAACTATTCGCTTGACAAGCAGGCGAATCTATCCTAAGGTCGGCGGCATGGATTCGCCAGCAACCAATCACAATCTTTATCTTGCTCACCGCCTGAACGGCCAAACGGAAGCCCAACTGGCGGAGTGGAGCCGCGTGCTCGCCGAGGAGCCGCCCCTGCCACCAGGACGATGGCATTTGAGGCGCGATACCTATCTGCGCCACGCGGCGATTGGTGCTTCGATCAGGATCGAGGGCAACTCCCTGTCGAATGACCAGACCGATGCTCTCCTTCAGGGCGAACCGGTCGTCGCCTCCGCCATTCACCGACTTGAGGCACGCAACTACGACTCCGCTCTTGGCCTGGCAGCTAGCCTGGCGCAGGACCCTGCCTTCGAATGGTCAGAGCTTGTACTCCGGCTTATCAATGCCGATGTCATGCGAGACCTTGAGGACGATACGCAGGGCCAGTACCGCAACGACCGCGTGGGCGTTGGCACGGTCTATGAGGCACCCGACTGGCACGAAGTGCCAGCACTAATGGCCTCTCTCGTTGACTGGCTCCGGACCCCTGACGTCCACCCGCTTGTGAGGACTGCCCTGCTCCACCTCAACATCGTGGCGATCCACCCATGGTTCAACGGCAATGGGCGTGCGGCGCGAATCCTGAGCCAGCTGGAACTCATGCGCACGGTTCGGGCGCCTGAATTGACCAGCATCGAACCGGCCTTGGAGGCTCAGCAGGATGCCTATTACCAGCGGATCCGCGACGCCCTCGGCCCGACCTACACCCCCGACCGGCACTCAACGTCCGAATGGATCGAGTGGTATGTCGGCCTTCATACGGAGCGCCTTGGGGAGGGTCAGAGGCTGAACAATGCGACGATGCATGACATCGTGACCATCCTCGGGGCGCTTGAGCGTCATGAAGACCCATCTGACTGGGGTCCCCTGGTTCACCTGGCGGCATTCGGGCCATTCGTGACCCGGGCGATCATGGACGCCTATGGGAACTCACCATCGGCCGCGCGCGCTCTCGCGGCACGCTTGACGGCGACGGGTTGGTTGACCCCGCACGGCGAAACAAGGGGGCGCTACTACGTTGGCACCGAGCGAGTGCGAGCACTCCAATTGCGAGGCCCCGAACTCCTAGCCCGGTGGGCGAGCGCAGGAACTCTAGGACTCGACGCTGCCTAGCGGTCACCCTCGAACTGAGACACTACCAACGCCGGCGGCAGCGACGGCCGCGGGTCGTCGGGCGGCTGCGGGCGCCGCTGGTCGTCGATCGGCGCCGCGGGTCGTCGACGACTCAGGGCTCGTTCAGCCAGGTCCGGATCTCCGGCCGCAGCAAGCCCCGGAACAGGAGCAGCGCGAGGACCATCGCGAACAGGGTCGCGGCGAACCGTGGGCC
>JBGPFS010000082.1:0-10087 GCA_041483455.1 Candidatus Limnocylindria bacterium
CCGGCCGCCCGGATCCGCGGGCACGTGCAGGCCGGCCTGGTGCATCAGGGCGAGCAGGCCCAGGGTCCTGAGGGTGACCGTCTTGCCGCCGGTGTTCGGGCCGGTGACCACCAGGGCCGTGTAGCCCTCACCGAGCCGCAGGTCGATCGGGACGACCCGGCCGCTCAGCCCCGGATGGCGCGCTCCGAGGAGGACGACGACCGGCTCGTCGACGGTCTCGGGTCGGACGGCGTCCATCGATCCGGCCAGTCGAGCCTTGGCGCTCCAGAAGTCGAATCGGGCGAGGGCCTCCATCGTCTCCCGGAGCCGGGGCGCGTTGATCGCCACCAGGGCCGACAGCTCATCGAGGATCCGCGCGATCTCGTCCGCCTCGGCGACCTGGGCCTCGCGCCAGAAGTTCCCGAGCTCCACCGCGATGAGCGGCTCGACGAACAGCGTCTGGCCGCTGCCCGAGGAGTCGTGGACGATGCCCTTGACACGCGACCGAGCGTCGGCCCGCACCGGCACGACGTAGCGACCGTTCCGGAGGGTGATCAGCGGCTCCTGGAGGGCGCCGGCCGCGGCCTCCGTCTGGACCAGCGCATCGAGCCGCCGCCGGAGCCGGTCGTAGGCGATCCGGACCGCCGCGCGCAGCCCGCCCAGTCGAGGCGAGGCCGAGTCGAGCAGCTCGCCGGTCGAGTCGAAGCTCCGGGCGAGCGTGCTCCGCACCGCCGGCAGCGGGTGGAGGGACCGGCCGAGCTCGCGCAGGAGCGGTCGACGCTCCCCGGCGAGGGCGCCGGCGAGCCCGGCCGTGGCGTCCAGGGTCTCGGCGATCGCGAGGAAGTGGGACGGGTCGAGCCGGCCCCCGCGGGCGGCGCGCTCGACGAACGGCCCGATGTCGTGGGCGGCCCCGACGCCGACGCTCGAGCGCTCGGCGAGCAGGGCCCGGGCCTGGTCGGTCTCGTCGAGCGCACGCCTGACGATCACGGGATCGTTCGAGGGCTGGAGCGCCTCGGCGAGTCGTCGGCCCGGCGGGAAGCTGGCAGCCTCCGCGAGGCGAGCCCGCACGACGGGGAACTCGAGCAGGGCGATCGACTTCGCGTCCATCGAGGGATCGGCGTTCAGCGCGCCCGGGGGGTCAGGCGACGGTCGACGCCTCGGTCGCGAGGACCGACGGCGCGGCCATCGGCCCGAGGCTCGGAGAGGGTGAGGCGCCAGGGCAGGCTCGCCCAGGGCTCCCCGGCATGGGCCACGCCGACCCTCGGACCGGCGATGACCCGCCGCTCGCGACCGAGTCCGGGGACCGGCAGCTCGAGACGGAGCGCCGAGCGGGGGTCGCACAGGTCCCGGCCGGTCCAGTCGACATCGAGGCCGAAGGCCGCACCGACTCGACCGGGACCGTCGGCCAGGCGCTCCGCGGGCAGGTTCGCGAGGCGGACCCGGATCGCCTCGGCCCCCGCGGCATCGATCGCGCGGCGGGCCCGGATCGCGGCATCGGCCCGTGCAGCCCGCATCGTCCCGACCCCTTCGACCGGCTCGACGGCACGGATGAGCACGGCAGCGGGGTGGCCGGCGGGTTCGGTGACGACGTTCAGGCAGCGGTGCATCCCGTAGACAAGGTACACGTACGCCCGGCCCGGTTCGCCGTACATCGCGGCGTTCCGCTCGGTCCGCCCGGCTCGAGCGTGCGACGCCCGGTCGTCGGGGCCCGCGTACGCCTCGAGCTCGACGATCCGGCCGACCCGCCGACCGGTCTCGTCGTCACGGACGAGGAGCGCGCCGAGGAGTCCCCGCGCCGCGTCGAGGGTCGGCCCCGCCAGGAGCGCCCGCAGGATGACCGGATCGCTCAGGACTGGACGTAGATCGAGCGGACCTGCTCGGGGATCATGAACCCGAGGATCGCGAAGGCGCCCGGGATGAGCGCGGTCCGGAAGACATGCGCGATCGCCGAGTCGGCCAGGCCACCGTGGATCGAGCGCAGGAATGAAAGCTCGTTGGGGTTGACCGTGAAGCCCGGCAGGGCGAAGAACGAGTCGAGGACGACGATGAGGATGCCGATCAGGACGAGACCCTCCACGACGCCGAGCAGGCCGCCGATGACCTCGTCGAGGACGGGGGCCTTCGTGAACAGGTCCTGGCGCTTGTAGAAGCCCTGGATGATGAGCGAGAAGGCGATGGCGGCCAGGAGGAACATCGCGCCGTAGCCGATCATCGCCCCGTACTGGGGCGGGAACTGGGTCCAGTTCGAGCCGAGGAAGTCGCCGACGGGTCGGTAGAGCGCGGAGGCGACGAGGAACGAGAAGAGGATCGACACGAGGCCCAGCAGCCGCCTGATGGTGCCCTGGATGAACCCGAGGATGAACATCGCGACCAGGCCGACGACGATGACCAGGTCGACGAGGTTCAGGCTCCGGATGAAGTCGACCACGGACTCCCCTTCGTGCGAGATGGTCCGACCGGGTCGGGCAGGCGCCTGGTCCCGGTCGACCGCGCGGAGCGTAGCAGCGCCCGGCCTCGCGTCGCAACCCGGACGGAGGTCCGGTCCCGAGAGCGCGACGGTCAGGTCAGGCGCGCAGGTGGGCCCCGTGCGAGGCGGCGAGCGCGGCCGTGACCGCCTCGAGCGCCGCCTCGATCTCCTCGTCGGTCAGGGTCCGGTCGGGCGCCTGGAGCAGGAGCCGGAAGGCGAGGCTCCGTTCGCGCTCGCCCAGCGGCCGCCCGCGGTAGATGTCGAACAGCCGGACGTCGCAGAGGAGTTCGCCCGCCGCGCCCCGGATGGTGGCGTCGAGCGCGGCTGCCGGGACGGCGGCGTCGACGACGACGGCGATGTCCCGTTCCACCACCGGGAACCGGTCGATCGGCGTCGAACGCACCGTCGGGGGCTGACCCGCGGCCAGCCCGCGGATCGCGAGCTCGCCGACGACGATCCGCTCGGCCCGGAGATCCCAGGCATCGACCACCGCCGGGTGGAGCTCCCCGATCCGGCCGCGGAGGTGGCCGGCGGACTCGACGTCGGCGGCCCGGCCCGGATGGAGGATCGGGTCGCCGAGCCGCGGGGCGTAGCTCGGGACGAGAGCGCCGATGCGCCGGCAGAGGAGCTCCACGATCCCCTTGGCGTCGTCGAGGTCCCAGGGTCGGGCGACCCGGTTCCAGGCGGGCGGTTCGGCGGAGCCGGTCAGGGCGAAGGCGAGCCGCCACCATTCGCGGGCGGTCTCGCCGGCCCGGCCATAACCCTTCCCCACCTCGAAGATCGCGATGTCGGATCGGCCCTGGCGGAGGTTGCCTCCCACGACGTCGAGCAGGCTGCCGATCAGCTCCTGGCGGAGGATCGCGTGCTCGCTCGAAAGCGGGTTCGTGACCCCGATCGGCGTCCCGGCGGCTCGCTCGTCACCGTCCAGGGGCTCGCCGGCATCGGCCGGCAGCGGGAAGGTCTCGAGATGGCGCGTGGAGACGAGCGCGCTCGTCACGACTTCGGTCAGGCCGGCCCCGGCGAGCGTATCGCGCACGAGGTCGCGCAGGGCGAGTGGCGATTCACGGTGGGCGGGCATCGGAGTGTCGGGCAGGATCGGCTGGATCCGCTCGTAACCGTGGACGCGGGCGATCTCCTCGGCCACGTCGACCTCGACCTGCAGATCGCGCCGCCAGGTCGGAACGAGGGCGATGAGCGCATCCGCGGACTCGACCCCGATCGTGAGCGGCATCGGCTCGGCCGAGACGACGACATCGATCGAACCATCCTGCTCCTCGGTCGCGATCCCCACCCGCTCGAGCAGGGCCTGCTGGTCGGCCCGCGCCAGCTCGATGCCGAGGAGCCGGTTCACCCGGGCCGGCCTGAACGCGACTCGCGCCTCGAGCGGCTCGTCCGGCGCACTGTCGACCGCGCCCGCGAGGATGCTCCCGCCCGACCACTCGGCGACGAGCCGGGCGACCCGGTCCGCCCCGATCCGCGCCAACCGGACTTCCTGGCCCTTCTCGAAGCGCAGGCTCGCCTCCGAGCGGAGGCCGAGGCGCTGGCCCGTCCGTCGGATCGTGACCGGGTCGAAGATCGCGGATTCGAGGATGACGTCCGTCGTCGACTCCGACACCTCGGACGCGGCGCCGCCGATCACCCCGGCGAGCCCGAGCGGGCCGCTCGGGTCGGCGATCACGAGGATCTCCGGATCGAGGGTCCGGTCGACGTGGTCGAGCGTGACGAGGTGCTCGCCGGTGGCCGCCCGGCGGACGACGATCCGTCCGTCCGCGACGGCCGCGGCATCGAAGGCGTGGGTCGGCTTGCCCAGCTCGAGCATCACGTAGTTGCTCGCGTCGACGACGTTGCTGACCGGGCGCAGCCCGGCCGCCCGGAGTCGCATCTGGACGCGGTCCGGCGCCGGGCCGACCCGGACGCCGCTCACCCAGCGGCCGACGAACCGGCTGCACAGGCCAGGCTCTCGCACCTCGACCGACAGGCGACCGTCCAGCGCGGGGCCGGTCTCCGGCGCATCGGTCTCGGGCCAGCGGAGGGGCGCCCCCGTCGCGGCCGACACCTCGCGGGCGAGGCCCACGAGCGAGAGCGCGTCGCCCCGATTCGGCTTGACGTCGACGTCGAGGACGATGTCGCCGTAGAGGTCGCTCAGGTCGGCCCCGAGGGGCGTGTCGCCGGGCAGGATGAGGATCCCGTCAGCATCGGTCGTCAGCTGGAGCTCGTCGCCCGAGCAGAGCATCCCGTCGCTCGGCACGCCCATCTTCTCGGTCCGCTCGATCCGCCGGCCGCCCGGCAGCACGGCGCCCGGGAGGGCGACCGGGACCCGCATCCCCGGGCGGATGTTGGTGGCTCCGCAGACGATCGAGCGGACCTCGTCGCCGATCCTGACGGTCGTGAGGGAGAGGCGGTCGGCGCGGGGGTGCTTCTCGACCGTCAGGAGCTCCCCGACGACGACCAGCTGCCAGTCCGCGCCCCAGCGCTCGATCCCCTTGACCTCCATGCCGAGCAGGGTCAGGCGCTCGGCCAGGACCCCGGGTTCGAGCTCGATCTCGACGTAGTCGCGCAACCACGAGAGCGGCACCCTCATGCGAACGGCTCCAGGAACCGGAGGTCGTTCTCCATGTACAGCCTCAGGTCGCCGACGCTGTGGCGCAGGTTGGCGATCCGCTCGACGCCCATCCCGAAGGCGAACCCCTGGTAGCGCTCCGGGTCGAGCCCGCCGTACTGGAGGACGACCGGGTGGACCATCCCGGCCCCCAGGATCGTCATCCAGCCCGACCGGCTGCAGGCGGGGCAGCCCGAGCCCCCACAGACCACGCACTCGACGTCGAACGCGACGGACGGCTCGGTGAAGGGGTAGTAGCCCGGCCGGAAGCGGGTCCGCTTGTCGTGCCCGAACATCGCCCGGGCGAACTCGTCGAGGAGGCCCCGGAGGTCCCCCATCGTCGTCCCCTCGTCGACCATCAGGCCCTCGACCTGGAAGAACTCCGAGGCATGGCTCGCGTCGACCGCCTCGTAGCGGTAGCAGCGACCCGGGAGGAGCGCCCGGATCGGCGGGCGTTCGGCGCGCATCACCCGGATCTGGCCCGGCGACGTGTGCGTCCGCAGCAGGCGTCCCGGGAGGTCCAGGTAGAGGGTGTCCCACAGGTCCCGGGCGGGATGGTCCTGCGGGATGTTCAGCATCTGGAAGTTCGTCGGATCGTCCTCGATCTCGGGCCCCTCGGAGACGACGAAGCCGAACTGGCCGAAGATCTCGGCGATCCGGCCCGCCGTCTCGACGATCGGATGGAGGGCGCCGCGGGCGATCGGCCGGCCGGGGGTGGTGACGTCGACCGTCTCGGCCCCGAGTCGGGCCGCGAGCGCCGTCCGCCGGAGATCCCCGCCGCGCGACTCGAGGGCCACCTCGATCGCGGCCCGGACATCGTTGGCGACCGCGCCGACCCGCGGCCGATCCTCGGCCGGCAGCGCCCCGATCCCGCGCAGGACGAGCGTCAGCTCGCCCTTCTTGCCGAGCGATGCCACCTCGAGCGCCTCGAGCGTGGCCACGTCCGAGGCGGCCTCGATCGCCGCCAGCGCCACGTCGCGCAGGCGTTGAAGGTCGGCGGTCAGGCTGGCCAGGTCCACGAACTCGTCATGCCTCCGGGAATCGCGAACCCTCGATCGTCAGGCGACGAGTCGAGGGCTCGAGCATGGGGCGACCCGTCGACGTCAGGCGCCGCGGACCGCCTCGACGATCCGGTCGAACGTCGCACTGTCGCGGACCGCGACGTCGGCGAGGATCTTGCGGTCGATCTCGATGTCCGCCCGGTGGAGGCCCGAGATGAACGCCCCGTAGGTCAGCCCGCGCTGGCGGACGGCCGCGTTGATCCGGACGATCCACAGCTCGCGCATCTGGCGCTTCCGCTGCTTGCGATCGCGGGTCGCGTAGGCGAGGGCGTGCAGAAGCGCCTCGCGGGCGGGCTTGACCAGCCGCGAGCGGGTCCCCTTCCGGCCCTCGGCCGCATCGAGGAGACGCTTGTGGCGGCGGTGGGCGGTGACGCCCCGCTTGACTCGAGCCATCCGACCCTGCTCCTAGAGGTACGGGAGCAGGCGACGGACCTGCTTCGCGTGTTCCGGCCCCAGGACGGCCTTGCCGGCGTAGCGGCGGGTCCGGCGCGAGGACTTGATCTCGAGATGGTGGCCGCTCCACGACTTGACCCTGATCACCTTGCCGCTGCCGGTGACCCCGATCCGCTTCTGCGCCGCCTTGTGCGACTTGATCTTCGGCACCCTGGCCTCACTCTCCTGTCGTCGCCGCGGCCGGTGCCTCGGGTCCCGACGTCTTCTGGCGCGTCGTGCGCGCTGCTGGCTTCGCCTTCGGTGCGGCGTCCGCCGGAGCGGCTGCCGTGGTCTTCTTCGCTGCTCTGGCCGCCCTGGCGACCAATCCGTTCGTCGGACCGTCTACTTTCGCGGTCCGAGCGGGCCTCTTCTTCGTCGGCTCGGCGGTCACCTCGGCCGCCGGGGCCACGGCGACCGGCGCCTTCGCCGCCACCGTTGCGGGCGGTTGCACCGTTGCGGGCGGTTCCACCGGCGCCGTCACCGGCGCCACCACGGCGCTCGGCGCCACGACGGCAGCCGGGGCAGCCATGGCGCTCGGCACTTCTGCCGGGACGCCCTTCGGGATCGAACCCTCGTCGGCTTCGACCGGCCTCGCCGGTGCCTCGGCCGACTTCGGCTTGTGGGTCGAGGCCACGGTGATGTGCATCGACTTGCCCTCGAGGAGCGGCGACCGCTCCACGACCCCGTGGTCCTTGATCTTGTCGACGAACTTCGTCAGCAGGTTCCGCCCGATGTCCGGGTGGGTGAGCTCACGCCCCCGGAACTGGACGGCGACCTTGATCCGGTCCCCCTCCTCGAGGAACTGGATCGCCCGACGGACCTTGGTATCGAAATCGCCGATGCCGATCTTCGGCTTGAGGCGGACTTCCTTGAAGGTCACCGAGCGCTGCTTCCGCTTGGCCTCCTTCTCCCGCTTCGTCAACTCGTACTTGTACTGGCCGAAGTCGAGGAACCGGACGACCGGCGGCGCCGCCATCGGCGCGACCTCGACGAGGTCCAGACCGCGTTCCTGCGCCATGGCGAGGGCCTCTGCCGTGGGCATCACCCCCAGCTGGCTCCCGTCCTCATCGACCACCCGCACCGTCGCGATACGGATCATCTGGTTGACGCGCAGGTCTCGGCTCAGGTCTCACTCCTTCGGGCGTTGCTTCAGGCACCGACGACCGGCTCGCAGACACATCATCGCCCGCGAACCGTCGCCGCGGGAGGATAGCACAGGGCTTCGCGGCCGGGCAACGACGCCGGCTCCATCCGGCGGCCGGCCGAGGACCGGTTTCACGATCAAGCCGGCCGGCCTCGGTTCAGAGGGTCCCGTCAGAGGGTCCGGGACCGGACCTCCTCGGCGAGCCGCTCGGCCAGGGCCTCCCAGCCCTCGGCCGGGAGCTGCTCGCCGGCGCGCGTCCGGGGCGCGGCTGTCCGGGCCTCGATCTCCCGGTCGCCCAGGACGAGCATGTAGGGCACCTTCTGCTCCTGGGCGAGCCGGATCTTGTTCTGCATCCGGTTGTCCGAGCGGTCGACCTCGATCCGCAGGCCGCGCCCGCGGAGGACGTCCGCGAGCTCGTCGGCCGCGGCCACGTGGCGATCCGCGATCGGCACGATCACCGCCTGGACGGGCGAGACCCACAGCGGGAGCGCTCCACCGAAGTGTTCGAGGAGGATCCCGATGAATCGCTCGAGCGAGCCGTAGATCGCGCGGTGGATGGCGATCGGGCGCTGGGCCTCGCCGTTCTCGTCGATGTAGGTCAGGTCGAACCGCTCGGGGAGCATCGTGAGGTCGGCCTGGATGGTCGCCATCTGCCACTCCCGGCCGAGGGCGTCGTCGATGTAGATGTCGATCTTCGGGGCGTAGAAGGTGCCGTCCTTGGGCTTCAGGGTGTAGCGCACCCCGGCATCGTCGAGGGCGGACCGGATGAGTCCCTCGGCGCGCTCCCAGAGGGCGTCGTCGCCGATCGCGCCATCGGGCTTGGTCGCGAAGGCGTAGCGCGGCTCGAGCCCGAACCAGCCGTACGACTCGCGGACCATCTCGATGAGGCTCCCGATCTCATCGGCCAGCTGGTCCGGCCGGACGTAGACGTGGGCGTCGTCCTGGACGAAGTGGCGGACCCGGGTCAGCCCCTGGAGGACGCCGCTTCGCTCGTTGCGATGGAGCCGGCCGAAGTCCGAGAGCCGCAGCGGCAGGTCGCGGTAGGAACGCGTCCGCGAGCGGTAGATGAACGTGCTCTCGGGGCAGTTCATCGGCTTCAGCGAGTAGGCCTGGCCCTCGATATCGAGGAGGAACATGTTCTCGCGGTAGTGGTCCCAGTGGCCGGACTGCTCCCACAGCCGATGGTTCACCAGGATCGGCGTCGAGATCTCCTCGTAGCCGTGCCGGTCCTGGAGCTCGCGCATGGCGTTCTCGAGCGTCCGCCACAGCCGCTGGCCCTTGGGGTGCCAGAAGGCCGAGCCGGGGCTCACGTCGTGGAAGCTGAACAGGTCGAGCTGGACCCCCAGCCGGCGGTGGTCGCGCTTCTTCGCCTCCGCCCGCCGCCAGACGTAGCGGTCGAGGTCCTCCTGGGTCTCCCAGACGGTCCCGTAGATCCGCTGGAGCATCGGTCGCTTCTCGTCCCCCCGCCAGTACGCCCCGGCGACGCTGAGCAGCTTGAACGGCCCGATCCGCCCGGTCCGCTCGACGTGCGGTCCCTTGCACAGGTCGATGAACGGGCCATGCTCGTAGGTCGAGGTCGAGGGCACGGGCTCGCCGGCGGCCGCTGACCGGGCGACCAGGTCGTCGAGGATCTCGACCTTGAAGGGCTGGTCCCGCTCGGCGAAGAAGGCCCGGCCCTCGGCCATGGAGAACTCTCGTCGGACGAACGGGTGGTCGGCCGCGATGCTGGCGGACATCCGGGCCTCGATCGCGGCCAGGTCCTCCGGCGTGAGCGGGCGGGCAAGCTCGAAGTCGTAGTAGAAGCCGTCGTCGATGGCCGGCCCGATCCCGAGTCTCGTCCCCGGGAAGAGGTCGACGACCGCCTCGGCCATGACGTGGGCGGCCGAGTGACGCATCGCGTCCAGGGCCGAGTGGGCGCCCGCATCGAGGAGCTCATCGGCCGAGCCGCGCTCGGGGGCGACCAGGACCTCGTCCTCTGGCTGGTGCTCCGCTTCGCCGACCATCTGCCCTGCCTCCTCGGAATCGCGCGACCTCTCGCCCTGCCGGGACGAGAGGTCGACTCCCGCGGTCCCACCCGCCTTCGCCGACGATGAGGTCGGCGCACTCGTGGTCGCGCTAACGGGCGACTCCCGGGCCGGTTCGCCGGCCGCTCACGGGTGGTGCCTCCGGGTTCCGGCCGCCGCGGTTCTCAGCGCTACCGCGACTCTCTGGGGACCGTGGGATCCGGGGCGTGTCCCGCTCGACGCGTTGACGATGGGCTGGTGGGCGACACTGGGCTCGAACCAGTGACCTCTTGCATGTCAAGCAAGTGCTCTAACCAACTGAGCTAGCCGCCCATGCGACGCGGTTCCGTCGCGTCGCCGGGGCATGATACCGCAGGCCTCCGGCGCGGTCCCGACGGGACC
>JBGPFS010000083.1:0-9602 GCA_041483455.1 Candidatus Limnocylindria bacterium
CCGGACTGGCGCGGCTGGTGGGGCGACGAGCCTCCGTTCCGGGTCCCGGTGTTCGTGCTCACCCACACTCCGCGCCAGGTGCTCGAGATGGCGGGCGGCACGACGTTCCACTTCCTCACCGCGACGACCCGCGAGGCGCTCGACCTCGCGTTGGAGGCCGCGGGCGGCAAGGACGTGCGGATCGGCGGCGGCGCCACCGTGGTGCGCGAGTTCCTCAAGGCAGGACTCGTCGACCGGCTCCACGTCGCCATCGTCCCGATCCTGCTCGGCCGCGGCATCCGCCTCTGGGACGACCTCCGCGGGTTCGAGGACGGCTACAGCGTGACGTCGGAGGTCGCCTCGAGCGGGATCACGCACCTGACCTTCTCGCGCTGAACGTCCGGGTCTTCCGGCTCAGAGCCCGACCGAGCCCCCCTGTCCCGAGGGCATGGCCCAAACGGCCGAATAGGAATCCACCGGCCGCTGCCCGACCCTTGGGGGCATGACGGCGCGCTGGTCTGATCCACACCGACTCCCGGGCTCCCCTGCCTGTCGCGACCTCGGGTACGTCCGCGCCGTCAACCCCGCGGGGGCCCGATGAGCGAGGTCGAGCTCGCCGTGGCCTTCCTGTCGGGCGTCGTCACCGGCGTCCGCCTCGACCGCTGGGTGCTCCCGCCGCTCGTCGACCTGTGGATCGACCGAATGCGTCGGCATGGGCAATGAGCGTGGTGACGATGCGGCGGAGCGCCGCCGGGCGGATGTCTACTCCTCCGCCCGGATCGGGGCCGCTGCTGCGCTCACTCTCGTCCTGGTCGTGCTCCTCGTCCTCGACGTCGTTTCTCCTCTCCTTCGGGGTCGTCTTCCTTGCCGAGCTCGGTGACAAGAGCCAGCTGATGGCGCTTGCCTTCGCCTCGCGCTACCGGGCGATCACGGTGCTGATCGCCGTCACGATCGCGACCCTCATCGTGCACGCGGGCTCCGTCCTGCTCGGATCGGTCTTCGCGCTCGCCCTGCCGACGAACGTCATCCAGATCGTGGCGGGACTCGCCTTCTTCGGCTTCGCGGCCTGGACGCTACGTGGCGACAAGCTCGGCGAGGCCGACGAGGACCGCGCCGCGCGGACGGGCCGCTGGGCGCTGCTCACCATCGGGACGGCCTTCTTCCTGGCGGAGCTCGGCGACAAGACGATGCTGGCCACCGTCACGCTCGCGACGACCGCGGAGCCCATCGGCACCTGGCTTGGTTCGACCGCCGGCATGGTCGCCGCCGACGCGATCGCCATCGCGATCGGTGCCTACCTCGGCACCCGGCTGCCCGAGCGCGGGATCAGGATCTTCGCCGCACTCGCATTCGTCGTGTTCGGCGTGCTCCTCGTGGCCGAGGGGCTCGGCTTGCTCTAGAAGCTGACGTAGCGATCGCCTCCTGCGACCTGACGCAGGGTCGCAGCAGCGGGCGCCTGAGAAGGCCCGCCTCGAGTTCTACATGGTCCGGCAGGCGCCCCGAGCAAGTGACGCCGAGGCCATGCCCGCCGCCGCAACGGTGACCTGCGCTGTCAGTCCAGTGCGATCAGCAGCGCGAGCGCGATGCCGAGCCCGGCGCCGACCGTCGCCCAAGCACGGAACAGGCTCGAGCGGGCATGCAGATGGCGCAGGACCGCGAAGCCCAGCGTCACGGCTGCGACACCCAGGAGCACGATGGCACCGTCGACGACCAGCCAGTTCACGCTGCTCTCCCGGCCGAGGCCGAGCGCTGCAGCGACAACGAGACTCACGGCGACGAGAAGCGATGCGATGCCGAGACGCACCCCGGCCCACGATCGGCGGGCCGACACGTGGGGCGTGAGGGCGATGACGCCCGACACCACGCCCACGACCGCCCCGGCAAACGACAGCCCAACGGCCACCGGCGATGCCCACGGGACGCCGTCGCGGACGGCGGCGATGACGACAAAGAACCCGACGGCGGCGAGGCCCATGACCACGCCGGAGCCGATGCGGACGAGTGCCATGACGAGCTCCTCCCTTCGCGGGTGGGTGGCGACCAGCGATGCACCGATCGCGGTCGCCAGGATCAGGACGATGACCGCCAGGGACATCGCGATCGGGATCTCGGCATGCACCACGCCGAGCAGGATCTTGGCCCCGGCGAACACCAGCAGGGCTGCAAGCCCGGTCTTGAGGTAGACGAACCGATCGAGCAGGCCCCCGAGCAGGAAGTAGAGCGATCGCAGGCCGAGGATCGCGAACAGGTTCGAGGCGAAGACGATGAAGGGATCGGTCGTGACCGCGAACACCGCCGGGATCGAGTCAAGGGCGAACATGATGTCGGTGGTCTCGACCGCGACGAGCACCGCAAGCAACGGCGTCGCGAGCCGTCGCCCGCGCTCGAGGACGATGAAGGCACCGCCGCGGTAGTCCTCGGTCATGGGGACGACCCTGCGGAACAGCCGCAGCACGGGGTTCTTCTCAGGCTCGACCGCGTGGCCGGAGGATCGGGAAAGGCGGATGCCGGTGACCACGAGGAACGCGCCCAGGAGGTAGATGACCCAGTGGGCCGTGGCGAGCGTCGCCGTCCCCGCGGCGATGAAGACGGCACGGAAGACGATCGCGCCGAGGATCCCCCAGAACAGAAGCCGATGCTGGTAGGCGGCGGGGACAGCGAACGCGGCGAACAGCAGGGAGAACACGAACACGTTATCGACCGACAGCGAGAGCTCGATCAGGTAGCCCGCGAGGTACTCGCCGCCCGCGGTGGTGCCGCGGGTGATCGTGACGAACGCGCCGAACGCCAGCGCCAGGCTTACCCAGACAACCGACCAGACGACGGCTTCTCGGAACGGGACTGGTTTGGCATCTCGGTGCAGCACCAGGAGATCGAGGGCCAGCATGCCGCCAACCACGCCGGCAAGTGCGCCCCACGGAAGGAGGTCTCCGGGCATCACCGTCATCGCGCTACCGACCGGCCGAGACGGGCTCGCCGTCAGAGGTATTGGCGATCCAGGGCCAGGGCGGACCGATCCGGCCTGACCAACCGCCACCCTCCGCGTCAATCAGGCGCTCGAGCTCGCCGCCGTCAAGGAAGATGCCGCGGCAGTCCTCGCATTGCTCGACGGTGAGCCCGCTCCGGTGATAGGGCCGCAACCGCCCCGCGCACTTGGAGCATGACGCCGCCGGCGCGTGGCGGTCGAGGTGAGGGCGGTGGGGTCTCGCAGTTGTGTCCACGGGCGCTCCGGCACACTTGGTTGCCGAAGGTCTTGCCCGCCCAACGTGTGGGCCTCGCGACCGGGCGCTAAGCGCCGGCATGACGATCACGAGCGGAGGACTACTCCCCTTCGAGGCCCAGTGTCCAGTTGTCGATGCGCCCCGTCAAGTGCCCCAAGTCCGGTTGAGCTCGCCCGCCACGGACTCGCGCTCGCGCCACCAGATGCTGTTATGGCGCGCCCGACAGGATTCGAACCTGCGACCTTCGGCTCCGGAGGCCGACGCTCTATCCACTGAGCTACAGGCGCGCGATGGTCTCGGCCTCGACAGAGCGCCAAACCAGAAGCCGACGCTCGATCCGAACCTGGAAACACCTGGTCGGTTGCTGCGTCGCCGGGCCGAAATGATACCCCGGCTCGGCCGGTGACAACGCGATCGAGCGTAGATCTCCGAGCGCCCGACTCAGGCCCCCGAGTGGCGGCCGCATCCCGCTGTCGCCAACGGTACGAGGTCGGGAAGCAACGCCTCGGCGATCTCCTCGCGCCACGATGCGTGGTTCAGCACGACCGGCTTTCCGAACGGTGAATCACACAGCAGCGGGACGATGACGAGTGAGGCGGGTATCGGCGCCGCACCGGCCGAAGGCTGGTACGTCCACGTGCTGTTCCGCTCCAACGGGGGCGCGATCCTCGCCGACGCCACGTCCCCCGTGGTCGCCGCGCCGACGAGTTGCGTTTACCCCTAGCCTGGCCGGCAGCGGGCGCGAAGGGGCGCCGCATGCCGTGAAGTCCACCCCGAAAAGGTTCGGAGCGGTCCTCCGAAGAGAACCGCTCCGATGCTGTCCCGGTGAAGATTGTCCGCCGAAACGGACCTGCTTCTGCCACGCCACAAAGGCATCTATCACGTCGGCTGCACCGACTACCCTGACCCTACCTACCCATGACCTTGTGCCTGGGGCAGCGAGTTGCTTTCGCAACGGACGCTACTGTACCGGAACTTGGTCTCCGGGCCAAGGGTTTTGTTCGGTTCGGTTGTGCTAATTCCTTAACCTTCGGCAAGAAACCGCTCGGGAGGCGCTCCGGCGCGGTCTCCCTGCCTTCGGCCAGCCCTCCGGTCGGCCCGCGGCGTCAGTCCTCGTGGATCGTCACCTTCGTCATCGCCACCGGGGCGTCCGGCAGGTCGCGGCCGTTGCGCGGCGCGCTCACGATCCGGTCGACGACGTCCAGGCCCTTCGTCACCAGCCCGAACAGGGTGTAGTTCTTGGGCAGCTTCCCGGTCAGGTCGGCCACGCAGATGAAGAACTGGCTGCCGTTCGTGTTCGGTCCGGCGTTCGCCATCGCCAGGGCGCCCCGGAGGTAGTCGCCGCTGATCGGCTCGTCCGCGAACTTGTAGCCCGGGCCACCGGTCCCGACTCGCCCGCCGTTCAGGCTGGCCTTCTTGCCGAACTCGCCGTCGCCGCCCTGGATGACGAAGCCGGGGATGACCCGGTGGAAGATGACGTCGTCGTAGAAGCCCTTGCGGGCGAGCTCGACGAAGTTGGCGGCGGCCTTCGGCGCGCTGTCGGTGTACAGGTCGACCTCGATGTCGCCGATCTCGGTGGCGATCGTGGCGCTGGTCATGCCGGTCTCCTTCGCGTCGTTACGGGGTGCTGACGGTCAGCTTCGTCATCGGGAGGGGGTCGACGGCCGCGTTGCCGGCTGCGTCGCCCGCGTTCGGCATCGCTGCGATGGCGTCGACGACGTCCATCCCGGTGACGACCTTGCCGATGATCTGGTACGTGTTCGCCTGGGCCAGGGCCGTCGCCGCGGCGTCATCGAGGACGATGAAGAACTGCGAGCCGACCGAGTTCGGCGCGGACGTCCGGGCCATCGCGACCACGCCCCGGCTGTACTTCGTCGTCACCGGCTCGTCCTGGATCGCGTAGCCGGGGCCGCCCGTCCCGACCTTGGCCGCGCTCGCGGCGGAGAGCTTGCCGTCGGCGCCGACCCGGCCGAACTGGCCGTCGCCACCCTGGATGACGAAGCCCGGCACGAGCCGGTGGAAGACCACCCCGTCGTAGTAGCCGCAGCTCGCCAGCGCGACGAAGTTGCCGACCGCGATCGGCGAGAGGGCGCCGGCAAGGCTGAGGACGATCCGGCCCTTCGAGGTCTCGACGGTCACCGTCCGCGTCTGGCCGGCGGGCAGGGCCGCGGGCTGGGCGGTCGGGCAGCCGGCCGGGATGCCGCTCGACGCGCCGGGCAACGTCGCCGCGGGCGACGAGGTGGCGGTCGCGTCCACCGGCGGGATCGTCGGCGAGGAAGCGGTCGCCGAGCAGCCGGCGAGGGCCAGCAGGCCGGCGAGAGCGAGGGCGAGTGGGCGAGCAGACGACGGGTGGGCGGTCATGCGGCGGCCTCCAGGGCGGTGGGATAGTCGATGGCGCCGGAGAGGAGGGTCTCCCCGAGGATGACCCCGGCCACGCCGGCGTCGCGGAGCCGGGCGATCCCGGCGAGGTCGGTCGCGCCACCGGCGACGAAGACGTCGGCGTCGGCGGTGCGGACCAGCCGCTCGAGCAGCTCGAGGTCGGGCGCCGCCCCGCCATGGGCCAGCACGAACCGCCGGACGCCGGCCGACGTCAGCTCGGCGACGAGCGTCTCGACGGTCGGGGCGGCCGGGCGTCGCCACGGGTAGGCCGCCAGGCGCTCCGGCCGCGGGTCGAGCCCGACGGCGAGCCAGTCGCCGGCCACCTCGAGGCAGGCTCGCAGGACATCCGGCGTCTCGACCACGCTCATCGCCAGGACCACCCGAGTGGCCCCGGCCGCGAAGGCCAGCCGGACGTGATCCGCCGCCTCGAGCCCGCCGGCGAGCTGGAGCGGCACGGCCATCCGGGCGGCGATCTCCGCCACCGCCTCGAGGTTCGCGGGCGCGCCGGCCCGGGCGCCGTCGGCGTCGACGAGGTGGATCACCTTCGCGCCCAGCTCGACGAACCGGGCCGCGATCCGCGCGGGCCGGTCGGTCGGGCTACCGATCCCGCTCGATGCACCCGGCCAGAAGACGACCCGGGAGCGTCCGTTCACGAGGTCGAGCGCGGGGATGACGAGCACGCGCCGATCAGGCTCGCGCGGCCGCGCGAGCGTCGCCGCCGCTGGCCGCCGGGCGGTCCGCTCCGGCCAGCAGCCGGCGCTGGAAGCTGATCGGGATGCTCCCGTTGCGAAGCAGCGCGTCGTGGAAGGCGCGCAGGTCGAATCGCTCGCCGAGCCGGCGGCGCTCGTCCTCGCGGAGCCCCAGGAGGAGGACCTTGCCCAGGAGGTAGCTGAACTGGTAGGTCGGCGTGTACGTGTAGCGGTGGACCTCGGCCCGCGCGTTCGCCTCCTCGAAGCTCGTCTGCTCGACCAGGAACCGGACCGCGTCGTCGACCCCGATCTCGCCCCGGTGCATCCGGATGTCGAGGATGATCCGGCAGGAGCGCCAGATCGCGTCGGTGTAGACGTTCAGCCGGAAGTTCGCGGCGGCGTCGAAGCCCTGTTCCCGCATCATCTGCTCGGAGTACATCCCCCAGCCCTCGACGAACTCGGGCGCGTTCGTCAACGCCCGGCTGAGGCTCGGATTCCGGCCGGCCACCGACAGCTGGAGGTGGTGCCCTGGATAGGCCTCGTGGATGCTCGTGTTGCTGATCGAGCTGTAGTTGTGCTCGCGCATCGCGTTCGGGTCGTTGCCCACGGCCGGCGTGACGATGTAGATCCCGGACGGGGACCGGTCGAACTTCGGCGGGTCGAAGTAGGCCGCGAACGGGATGACGTTGCGCAGGTACTCCGGGGTCGCGATGACCTCGATCCGCTCATCGTCGGGGACGGTCGCGATGCCGTGCTCGATGAGGTAGGCCCGGGCGCGGACCATCACGTCCCGGTAGGCGTCGAGGGCCGCCTCGAAGGTCGGCGGCTGGTCGGACTTGATCCGGTCGACGACGGTGGCCTCGTCGACGCCCGGGTCGATCTCCCGGGCGGCGGCGACCCGCGCCTCGCGGTTGCGGGCCAGCTGCTCGTAGCCGATCTCGAGGATGGCGTCGCTGTCGAGATCGTCGAACGCGCGCAGGCCGACCAGCTCGTCGTAGCGCTCCCGGCCGAGTGGCCAGT
Organism: Candidatus Limnocylindria bacterium; assembly: GCA_041483455.1. Classification (GTDB taxonomy): domain Bacteria; phylum Chloroflexota; class Limnocylindria; order Limnocylindrales; family CSP1-4; genus JBGPFS01. Next base: position 7,289 of record JBGPFS010000083.1, read on the forward strand.
CGTCGGTCGCCGCGGCGAGGGTCCCGCCCAGGAACTCGAGGTAGCCCGCGATCGCGACCTTGGCCGCCTCCGAGGCGCGGGCCAGGCGCCGCCGCTCGGGCTCGGCCAGCGCGCCCTCGCCGGCCGCGACGATCTCGTCGAACAGGCTGGCCATCTGCTCGCCCGAGTCGATCTCGAGCTCCTGCCACAGCCGCACGGGTGGCTTGACGGCTCGCGAGCGGTGCTGGGCCAGGAAGGCCGGGACCGCCTCGAGCCGGTTGGTCATCGCGTCGAGCCGTTCGGCGAGCGGCGCGAAATCCCGGGCGAAGAGCGCGAAGAGCGGGTCGCCGATCCCGTCCATGGCCGTCGAGCGCCGCTCCCAGACCCGGTGGACGTCGAGGCCGAAGAGGTCGTGGCGGAGGTTGTGGATCTCGAGCTCGCGCTCGAAGGCGGCCTCGGCGGACAGGCCGGCCGGGTCGATCGCCTCGACCCGTGCGAGGTGCGCCCGGTCGGCGGCGATCTCGCCCTCGACAGCATCGCGGGTCCCGTCGGCGAGCCGGTGGTCCTCGGTGTGGATGCCGACGAACGTCGCGAAGTCCGGATGGTCGGCCGCGATCCGCCGGAAGCGGGCCTCGACGAGGTCGTAGAAGGCAACGTCGAGCGGACCGGCATCGGGAGCCGGGTCGGGTCGGCAGAGCGGGAACGCGGCGAGGTCCGACGAGGTCACGGGCAGCTTCTCCGAGGCATGGGCTGTGGGATCGGCCGGGCACGCGGCCCGGGCTCAGGCGGTCGCGCGCAGGGCCGCGGCGGTCGCCGCCAGGACGGTCTCCACGTCGGCGGCGGCGATCCCGTAGTGAGTCACCGCGCGGACCTGACCATGCGGATATTCCACCATCAGGACGTTCCGCGCACGGAGCTCGGCCAGGAAGGCGGCCCGCTCGCGCTCCACGCGGAAGACCACGAAGTTCGTCCGGACGCGGGCCGGGTCGAGACGGCCGGGCTCGGGTTGGGCGATGTCGCCCGCCGAGACGATCCCGGGCAGCTCGGCGAGGCCCTCGGCCAGGCGGCGGGCGTTGGCGTGATCCTCGGCCAGCCGCCGGATCGTCCCGTCCGGTCCGTCCGAGAGGGCCACGAGGCCGGCCGCGGCCAGGACCCCGACCTGGCGCATCCCGCCGCCGAGGAGCTTGCGGGCGCGCCGGGCGCGGGCGACGAACGCGCGCGAGCCGACGACGATCGAGCCGATCGGGCAGGCCAGCCCCTTCGAGAGGCAGAACGAGACCGAATCGGCGGGTGCGGCGAGCGCCGACGCCGTCGTCGCCAGGGCGACCACGGCATCGAAGAAGCGGGCGCCGTCGACATGGAGCGGCACTCCGCCGGCGTGGGCGACGGCGGCGACCCGGGCGGTGTACTCGGCGCTGAGCGGCTGGCCCATCGAGTGGGCGTGGGTGTTCTCGAGCGTCACGAGGCCGGTGATCGGCTCGTGGAGATCGCTCGGATCCCGGAAGGCCGCCGCGATCTCCTCGGGATCGAGCGTCCCGTCCGGACGTTCGGCGAGCGAACGAATCGACGCCCCGACGACCACCGCGTGGCCGGCGGCCTCGTCGATGACGAGGTGGTGCTGGCGTCCGGCGATCGCCTCCTGGCCCCGGGCGAGGTGGGCCATCTGGGCCACGAGGTTGCCCATCGTTCCGCTCGCCACGAACAGCCCGGCCTCCTTGCCGAGCAGCTCGGCGGCGCGAGCCTCGAGCGCGTTGACGGTCGGGTCATCGCCGAAGACGTCGTCCCCGAGCTCGGCCTCCGCCATCGCCCGGCGCATCGCCGGGGTCGGCTGGGTGACGGTGTCGGAACGGAGATCGATCGGGCTCATGGCGTAAGGGTAGCGACGCGGTGCGAGGACCGCCGGCGACAGCGGACTCCGGCAGGTGCTATCCTCGCGACTCGCCGCCCGGACCCGTGGTGTAGCGGCCCAACATGCCAGCCTGTCACGCTGGAGATCGCCGGTTCGAATCCGGTCGGGTCCGCCATCCGCCGCATCCACCTAACGCCCCGTCCGCCCGCCCGGACGGGGCGTTCCTCATCCCGTGGCGGCTTCGGCCTGCCTCCCGACCTGGCGGGCCTCCGTTCCGATCCACGGCTCGGCTAGGATTCCGTCCGGAGGGTTCCGGCCGCCCGGAGGATCGCCGGTCGCGGCCCGACCACACGGAGGAGCCGCAGATGATGGCCGAGTTCAGGACGTTCCTGCTCAAGTCGAACGCGCTGGCCCTGGCGGTCGGCTTCATCATCGGCGGCGCACTGGGCACGGTCGTGAGCTCGCTGGTCAAGGACATCATCATGC
>JBGPFS010000084.1:0-9497 GCA_041483455.1 Candidatus Limnocylindria bacterium
CTGGCCCTGGCGGGCCCGATCGGAGCCGCACTCGACGGCGTCCGCAGGGTCCTGTCCGACCGACGGGCCGAGCTGATCGTCGCCGGGAGGACCTCGGCGCGGACCCTCGCCTGGCTCGAGCGACACGCCCGCTGTCGGGTCCGGGCGATCGTCGAGGAGCGCGGCCTTCGGGCGGCGAGCCGTCTTGCCCAGGGCTCCGACGACGACGCGGCGGGACTCGCCAGCGCGGACCGAGCCGGCGGACGAGCGGATCGTGGCCCGTCGTCGGCGGCCTGGTCCGTCCGACCTGTCCGCCCGCCGGGCTCGCTCCTCGGGATGATCCTCGACCGGGACGGCCCGGCGGCGCTCGGGGACCGCCTGGCCGAGCTCGCCGACGCCGCCCTGGTCGATAGCCGGGTCCTGCTGGCCCATCGGCTCGGGGCCGACGAGGTGGGATGGCCGACCGCCGAGGACCGCTTCGCCTCCGACCTCCTGCGCTCCGACCCGATCGCAGATACATGGCTCCGGGCCCTCACCGCCAGCGTGGCCGAAGCGTCGATCCCGATCCTGCTCGGCGGGCACAGCCTGGTCGGCCCTGGTGTCCGGCTGCTCGCTCGAGGCGGGTCGGGCGGCGACGGGTCGAGCCGTCGCGGGGCGGGCCGTCGCGGGGCGGGGCGTCGCGCGTCGGGCCGCGCCGGGTCGGGGCGCTCCGCATGAGCGCGTTCGAGCCGGGACTACGCCGGACCCCGGACCCCGGGCCGCCTCCCAGCGAGAGCGTACCGGCGCTGGTGGAGCGGATCCGGACCGAGATCGCCGCCGGTGGCCCGATCACGTTCGCCCGGTTCATGGAGCTCGCGCTCTACGATCCACAGCACGGCTACTACCGGACCGGCGCGGACCGCCCGACCCGGGCCGGCGACTTCCTCACCGCCCCCGAGCTCCACCCGATCTTCGGCGCGGCCCTCGCCCGGCAGCTCGATGAGCTCTGGGAACGGCTCGGCAGGCCGGCTGAGTTCGTCCTCCGCGAGTACGGCGCCGGTACCGGCACGCTCGGCCTGACCGTCCTCGTCGCGCTCGAGGCGGACGGCTCCGGCCTGGCCCGGGCGCTGCGCTATCAGCCGCTGGAGATCGACAGAGGGCGAGCCTCCGCGATCGCCGGCCGCCTGGCCGCCGCGGGGTTCGGTGCGGCGCTCGACCCGGGGCACGACGCGGGCGAGGCCGAGCCGATCGTCGGCGCCGTCGTCGCGAACGAGTTCCTCGATGCGCTCCCGGTCCACCGGGTCGAGGGACGTGACGGCGGGCTCGCCGAGCTGTACGTCGCGGGCGCCGGGGACGGTTTCGTCGAGCGCGCCGGCCCGCCGTCGACCCCGGCCCTCGCGGCCCGACTCGCAGCCGAGGGGATCGGCCTCCTCGACGGGCAGCAAGCCGAGGTCAACCTGGGCGTCGACGACTGGGTGGCGGAGGTCGCAGCCGCGCTCCGGCGCGGCGCGGCCTTCATCATCGATTACGGGTATCCCGCCACCGAGCTGTACGGTCCGGGTCGGCCGACGGGCACCCTCCGCGCGTACGCGGGCCACCGCGTCCACGCCGACCCCTTCGCGGCGATCGGCCGGCAGGACCTCACGGCCCACCTCGACCTGACCGCGCTCGAACGGGCCGCTCTCGACGGGGGCCTCGAGCTCATCGGCCGGACGAGTCAGGCCGAGTTCCTCGTGGGCTGCGGTCTCGAATCGCTCCTCGAGACGATCCGCTCCGACCCGGCGACGACGATCGAGGCCTGGCTCGCCGTCCGGTCGGCCGTCGCTCGACTCATCGACCCGGCCGCCATGGGGCGGTTCGCGGTCGTCGTCGTGGGTCGCGACCTGCCGGCGGGGCCGCCGCTCCGCGGGCTCGCCTACCGGTTCGCCCCCCGGGCCGGCGCCGATTAGGGCATCCGACCTATTGCCCGCTCGCCAAGGCGAGGCCACCCTGCGCGTGCGTCGGGCACGACGCAGCACCGCCGGGGGATCGTCGGCGGTCAGGCACGCGCGCTCGGCGCCGCCGATCCCCCGACCCGGGGTCCGCCGCCCTCCACCAGGATCGCCTCGGCGGACCCCCCTGCCCGCCGTCCACGACGCCGCCAGGGAGAGCCCGCGACGGGTCCGACCGAGCCGACGTGGTCCGGGTCCGCTGGTAGAATGGCGCCCGCGGGAACCGTTCCAGCCCGCCTCGGCCGCGCGTGCACGTGCGGCACCCAGCCGTCGCCACGAGCGAGGTTCGAGTGACCGGGATCTGGTACGTCGTCGGGTTCGCCGTTGCGGGCGTCTCGTTCGTGTTCCTCACGATCGGCCTGGCCTGGCTCATCTCGCATCGGAATCGCGGCGACGCCCACAAGGGCCTGCCCTACGAGTCGGGCATCGACACGTTCGGCGACACCCATGGCCGGTTCGGGCTCAGCTTCTACATCTACGCCCTGCTGTTCGTCGCCTTCGACATCGAGGTCGTGTTCATCTTCCTGTGGGCGATCACCCTCCGGGACACCCTCCTGGGCGGCTTCATCGAGATGCTCGCCTTCGTGGCGATCCTCATGCTCGGCCTGGCCTATGCCTGGCGTAAGGGGGTCCTGACGTGGCACTGACCCCGGAGCGGACGGCCGGCCGGGAGCCCGCCGACGCGGCGGCCTCGGCCCTGGTGCCGGCCGGGCCGCACGACGTCAGCGCTCCCATCGTCGTCCCGAACACGCTCTGGAGCGCCGCGGACCCGGCTGCCTACGACGGTGGCCGCCCGACCGGGATCACCCATCTTCGGGAGCTCGAGGCGACCGGCCTCGGCCGGCGCGACGACGCCCGCTGGGGCGGCGCGCTGGAGGTGATCCCGACGAAGGCGGACTACGTCCTCGACCTCATCCGGGCGAACAGCCTGTGGCCGCTCCTCTCGGGCCTGGCCTGCTGCGCCATCGAGATGATGTCGACGGCCACCTCGAAGAACGACATCGACCGGTGGGGGATGTTCCCCTTCCGCGCTTCGCCCCGGCAGGCGGACGTCCTCATCGTCGCCGGCACGCTGACCACGAAGATGGCCGGGCCGCTCGTCCGGCTGTGGGAGCAGATGCCCGAGCCGAAATGGTGCGTCGCGATGGGCGACTGCACCTGCTCGGGCGGGCGCTACAAGCGGAGCTACAGCACGGTCCAGGGGATCGACCGGGTGATGCCCGTGGATGTCTACGTCCCGGGTTGCCCGCCCCGACCGGAGGGCCTCATCTACGGGATGATGAAGCTCCAGCAGCTGATCAAGGACCGGCGCGGCCACTGGCCGGATCGGACGATCGGCCCGACCGTCCCGGACGAGCTCTGAGCCGATGGATCGCGCCCTGCGTCGACGCCTCGAGGCCCGCTTCTCGGAAGCGCTCCTGGGTCCCGTCCGCCAGCGCCACGACGAGACGGAGATCCGGGTCGCCCCGGGCTCGCTCCCCGAGGTCCTCCGGGCACTCCACGACGAGCCCGAGTTCCGGTTCGTCTTCCTGTCCGACCTGTGCGGGGTCGACACGGGCACCGTGATGCAGACGGTCTACCACCTGTACAGCGATACGACCGGCGACTGGCTGCGGGTCATCGCCGACGGCCTCTCGCGCGACGATCCGCGCGTCCCCTCGGCCACGTTCCTGTGGAAGGGCGCCGAATGGCAGGAGCGCGAGGCCTACGACATGTTCGGGATCGTGTTCGAGGGCAACCGCGACCTCCGGCGGATCTACATGCCACCCGACTACACCAGCTTCCCGCTCCGCAAGGACTTCTACCTGGCCGACGACGCCTCACGCTCGCCGGGCCTCGGGGTCCGGCCGATGGAACGGACCCACGAGCCACGGGACGCGACCGACTCGACCCGGGTCCGCAAGGCGACGGGCGCCTGAGATGCCAGCCTCCCAGACGCCCTACGACATCCCGGCCCACGCCTCGACCGACGACCCGCGCGTGACGCTCGACCGGCAGCTCGGGGTGTTCGAGCCGATCCCGCCCTACCCGCCCCGGACCGAGCGCGAGGCCGAGTTCTACACGCTCGCGGACGGCCAGATGTTCGTGAACATGGGGCCCCAGCACCCCTCCACCCACGGCGTCCTGCGGATCGTCCTCAAGCTCGACGGCGAGAAGGTCGTCGACCTCGATCCGGTCCTCGGCTACCTCCATCGCGGGGTCGAGAAGCTGTGCGAGAACGCCGACTACCACCAGGCCATCTGCTACACGGATCCGCTCGAGTACGTCAGCTCCCTGTTCATGGAATGGTCCCCCGTGATGGCCTTCGAGAAGCTGCTGGACGTCACGGTCCCGCGCCGGGCCGAGTACATCCGGGTCCTGAGCGGCGAGCTCCTCCGGATCGCCAGCCACGCGCTCTACATGGGCTGGTTCGCGCTCGACCTGGGCGGCATCACTCCCATCCTGTGGAGCTTCATCGAGCGGGACGAGATCGTCGACATGCTGGCCGCCCTGACCGGCCAGCGGCTGCTCTTCAACTACTACCGGATCGGCGGCGTCAACGGCGACCTCAACCACGAGTTCCTCAGCCGGCTGGGCGCCTGGATGAGCCGGGCGACGGAGCAGATCGAGTCGAACCAGGGGCTCATCAACGCCAACGAGATCTTCGTCCGGCGGGCCCGCGGCCTCGGGGCGGTCGACCGCGAGACGGCGCTCCGGATGTGCTGGACCGGGCCGAACCTGCGGGCCTCGGGCGTGCCCTTCGACGTGCGGCGGGCCCATCCATACAGCGTCTACCCGGAGCTCGCCTTCGACATCCCGACCCGAGAGGAGGGCGACAGCCTCGCCCGCTACCTGCTCCGGATGGATGAGATCCGCCAGAGCCTGCGGATCATCGACCAGTGCCTCCACGAGATGCCCGACGGCCCCGTGATGGCCAAGCTGCCCCGCCTCCTGCGGCCCCGGCCCGGCCGCGCCTATGCGGCGATCGAGGGCCCGCGCGGTCAGCTCGCCACCTATGCGATCAGCGACGGCTCGGACCAGCCGTTCCGGATGCGGATCCACGACCCGAGCTTCATCCACCTCCAGTCGGTGGGGCTGCTCACGCCTGGCAATCTCATCGCCGACACGATGGCGATCATGGCCAGTCTCGACCCGGTCATGGGCGGCGTGGACAAGTAGATGACCGTCGTCGGGCGGACCTGGGATCGGCTCACGCTGCCGGGCAAGGTCCTGGCCGTCGTCGTCCCGCTCGGGGCGATCGTGACCGTCGGCCTGGGCCTCTTCGTCGCCCTGTTGGGGGCCGGGATCGTCCGGTTCCTTGGCGACAACCTGCCACTCGTCCGGTTCGTCGCGGCCGCCACGGCGGTCCTGGTGCTGACCATCCCGAGCGCCTTCCTGATCATCTACCTGGAGCTGAAGGTCATCGCGCTGATGAACCTGCGCTACGGACCGGACCGGGTCGGGCCGTTCGGGGCGGCGCAGTCGGTGGCCCACGGGCTCAAGGTCCTCTCCAAGGAGGACTTCACCCCGACCGGCGCCGACGTGCCGGTCTTCACGATGGCACCCGTCGTCGTCTTCCTCTCGAGTGTGATGTCGCTGCTCGTCCTGCCCTTCGCGCCCGGACTCTTCGGCCAGGACTTCAACATCGGCCTGCTGTACTTCTTCGCGATGGGCGGGCTGACCGTGGTCGGCTTGCTGATGGCCGGCTGGTCGAGCTTCAACAAGTACTCGCTGCTGGGCGGCCTCCGCTCCGCCGCCCAGGTGGTGAGCTACGAGATCCCGCTCACCCTGTCGGTCGCGGGCATCCTCATCCTGGCCGGCACGATGAGCCTCAACCAGATCGTGATCGATCAGTCGGGCAGCTTCCTCGACTGGTTCGTCTTCAAGCAGCCCCTTGCCTTCGTCATCTTCTTCATCGCCGTCACGGCGGAGGCCAACCGGACTCCGTTCGACATGGCCGAGGCCGACCAGGAGCTGGTGGCCGGTTTCGCGACCGAGTACTCCGGGATGCGGTTCGGGTTCTTCTTCTTCGCCGAGTACGTCAACGTCTTCATCGTCTCCGGCCTGACCGTCGCGCTCTTCTTCGGGGGCTGGAACGCGCCGATCGCCTGGCCGTGGCCGGTGACGGTGGGCCTGGATCCGGGCAGCCTGGGCCTGGGACTGCTGGCCCTGATCGCGCTCGGGCCGCCGGCCCTCATCGTCGCTCTCGCGCTGCCGTTCTGGCTGACGAACAGCCGGCTGCCGTTCTGGCAGGCCCTGGTCATCGGGTTCGTGCTGTTCAACCTGGTGGCCGTCGCGGCCTTCCTCGGCCTTGCCTTCCTGAGCTTCGACTGGGTCGTCGGGATCGTGTGGTTCATGCTCAAGGCGTACGCCTTCGTGTTCGTCTTCATCTGGATGCGCGGGACGCTCCCGCGCATCCGGATCGACCAGCTCATGGGGTTCGCCTGGAAGTGGCTGCTGCCCGCCGCGCTCCTCAACCTGTTCGTGACCGCCCTGGCGGTCATCGTGGTCAAGTCGTGAGGTCCGTGGCGTGAACCTCATCCCCGGCCTCGGGATCGCGCGCGGGATGGCCCTCACCCTGCGCCGCTTCTTCCAGCCCCACGTGACCGTGCGCTACCCGGAGGTCCGGCTCGACTCGCCCCACAAGTTCCGGGGCCGCCTCCAGCTCCTTCACGACGAGTACGGGACCCTGAAGTGCGAGACGTGCTTCCAGTGCGCCCAGGCCTGCCCGATCGAATGCATCGACATGGGCGGGGTCGACACCAAGGGCCGGTTCGCGGTCCACTGGGGCGCCTCGGAGACGTACGGGGAGCGGCGCGAGGAATCGGCGCTCCGGCGGTCCGGTCGGACGGTCCCCGACCCGGCCTACGAACACTTCGAGGCGATCGACCCGGCCCCGCTCGACGCGATCCTCGACGCCCACGACCATGACCCGCAGCGCCTCCTCGCGATCCTCGAGGAGACCCAGGCCGCCTACGGCTACCTGCCGGTCGCGGCGCTCAAGCAGATCAGCTTCGCCACCGGGGCCTGGTACGCGATGATCTACGGGACCGCCTCGTACTACGGGCACCTGCACTTCGTGCGACCTGACGACGCAGCGACGGCGGCGACCACCGAGGGCCGCCCGGACGAGGCCGGCTACCTCTCGGCGCTCGAGATCGCCCTGGGCGGGGCGGCGGCGCGGCCGGCGGCCGGGCGGCACGGATGAGCGAGCTGCTCAAGACGCCCGCGGCCTGGCCGAGGATCCTGCTCGAGCGGGCCGACGCGACCGATCCGACGGACCTGGACGCGGCCGTCCGGGCCGGTGCGTTCGATGGGCTGAAGGCCGCGGTCCGCGCCATGACCCCGGCGGGCGTGGTGGCCGCGATCGCTACCGCCGGGCTCCGGGGTCGCGGCGGCGCCGGGTTCCCGGCCGCCGACAAATGGCGCCTGGCCGCGGCGACGGCGGCCGACCGGCGCTACGTCGTCGCGAACGGGTACGGCGCGGACCCGGCCGTCCGGACCGACCGGACCCTGCTCGAGCTCGACCCGTACGCGGTCATCGAGGGCGTCGCCATCGCCGCCTGGGCGATCGGCGCGGAGGAGGCGTTCATCGCGCTCCGGACGGAGGCGACCCTGGCGATCGCCCGGCTCGAGGCCGCGCTCGGGGCCGCCGAGGAGGCCGGCTTCATCGGTGAGGACGTCCTGGGGACCGGGCGTCGGATCGCCGTCGAGGTGCGGCCGGTGCAGGGCGCCTACCTGCTGGGCGAGGAGACGGTCCTCCTCAAGGCGCTCGAGGGCCGCCGCGGACAGCCCGACCAGCGACCGCCGCATCCCGCCGAGCGCGGCCTCTTCGGGAAGCCGACCGTCGTCCACAACGTCCAGACCCTGGCCACCGTCCCCTGGATCCTGCGCAACGGGCCGGAGAAGTTCGCCGGGGTCGGCGCCCCGGAGGCGCCCGGAACGATCCTGCTGCAGGTCCGCGGCGCGAAGGGCGCCGGGATCGCCGAGGTCCCGCTCGGGACGAAGCTCCGCGAGATCGTCGGGCTCGTCGGCGCGACCGGCGGTCGTGCGGCCGGCCCGCTCAAGGCCGTCCTCGTCGGCGGGCCGTCGGGCGGCCTCCTGCCGCCGGAGCTCCTGGACACGCCGTACACGTTCGCGGCCCTCCGTGCCGTCGGCGCCCACGTGGGCTCGGGTTCGGTCGTGGCCGTCGACGATCGGGCCTGCATCCTCGACCTTGCCCGTCTGCTCACCCGCTTCTGCGCCGACGAGGCCTGCGGCAAGACGATCCCCTGCCGGATCGGGACGCGCCGCCTGCTCGAGATCGGCGACCGGATGGCGGAGGGGCGGCCGCGGCCCACCGATCCGCAGCTCCTCGAGGACCTCGCCCACGATATCGCCGCCAGCGCGCTGTGCGACCACGAGGCCCTGGCGACTCTCCCGCTCTCGAGCGGGATGAGATACTTCCGAGCCGAGCTCGACGAGCACCTTCTCCGCAGCACCTGCCCCGCCGGCGTCTGCCAGCCCATCGCGGTGGCGACGGGCGGCGGCGCCCATTGAGGCCGGGACCGCGCGATGGCTGACCTGATCGACCGCCCCGTCCCCAGCGCTGCCGCCGTCGAGTCCCTCGCCGAGCGCCTGCTGACGACGTCGTCCCCGCAGCGGCCGCTGTCGACCCCCGCGATCCGGATCGAGGTCGACGGCCGGGTCGTCGAGGGCCGCGCCGGCCAGACGATCCTCGAGGTCTGCCGCGACAACGGGATCGAGATCCCCACCCTGTGCTACGAGCCCAAGCTGCCCGGCTTCGGGGCCTGCCGGATGTGCGTCGTCGAGGTCGAGGGCGAGGACCACCCGCCGATCAGCTGCTCCCGCGACGCCGAGGAGGGGATGAAGGTCGCCACCCAGACCGAGGAGCTTCGCCGCCTCCGGGCGACCAACCTCGAGCTGATCTTCAGCGACCACAACGCGTACTGCCTGCCGCCCTGCCAGAACAAGTGCCCCAGCCACATCGACATCCCCGGCTTCCTCAAGCAGAACGCCGAGGGCCAGTTCCGCGAGTCGGCCCGGATCTTCAAGCGGACGATCCCGTTCCCGTCGATCCTGGGCCGGGTCTGCCCGGCCCCGTGCGAGGAGCACTGCCGGCGTGACGAGATCGACGAGGCCATCGCGATCCGCGACAGCCATCGCTACGCCGGCGACCAAGTGCTCGAGGCGATGCGCGACGAGGTGGACGAGGCGATCGCGATCCGGGACAGCCATCGCCACGCCGGGGACCAGGTCCTGCGGGCGATGCTCGACGACGGCGTGGACCCGCCGATCCCGTTCGAGCCCCAGGCCAGGAGCGGCCGCCGCACGGCGATCATCGGCTCGGGTCCGGCCGGCATGAGCGCCGCCTACTACCTCCTCCTGGCCGGTCACGACGTGACCGTCTTCGAGCGCGACCCGGCCCCCGGCGGGATGCTCCGCTATGGCATCCCCCAGTACCGGCTGCCCAAGGTCGAGGTCCTCGAGGCCGAGTACGAGTCGGTGACCCGCCTCGGCGGCAAGATCGTGTGCGGGCAGGGCCTGGGGCGCGACTTCAGCCTGGAC
>JBGPFS010000085.1:0-9276 GCA_041483455.1 Candidatus Limnocylindria bacterium
ACCTGGTCCTGGAAGATGTCGAGCTTGATCCCCTCGACGAACTCGGTCGCGTCGGAGACATCGCGCTGCCAGTCGAGCAGCTGGCGAAGCCAGGCCAGCTTGGCGTCGTACTCGCGGTCGGACTTGGTGCCCTCCTTGTACCGCCAGTGCGCGGCGATGCCCACTTCCGAGACCTGGTGCATGGGGTGGGTCCGGATCTGGATCTCGAGCGGCTTGCCGTCCATCGCGATGACCGCGGTGTGGAGACTCTGGTAGAGATTGTTCTTGGGGACCGCGATGTAGTCGTCGAACTGGCCGGGGATCGGACGCCAGAGCGAGTGGACCACGCCCAGCGCGGCGTAGCAGTCCTTCACCTCGTCGACGAGGCAGCGGATCGCGTAGACGTCGTAGATCTCCTCGAAGCCCGCCGACTTGCGCTGCATCTTCTTCCAGATGCTGGTCAGGTGCTTCGGACGGCCCTGGATGTCGGCCTCGATACCGGCCGCCTCGAGCGCCGGGCGGAGCTCGTCGATGGCCTGCTGGATGAACCGCTCGCGACCGGCCCGCCGGGTGTCGAGCAGGTTCGCCAGCTCGCGGTAGCGCTCGGGCTCGAGCGCCTTGAAGGCGAGGTCCTCGAGCTCCCACTTCATCTGCCAGATCCCGAGGCGCTCGGCCAGCGGCGCGTAGATCTCCATCGTCTGGTGGGCGATCCGCTGCTGCTTCTCGAGCGGCAGCGCCGACAGCGTCCGCATGTTGTGGAGTCGATCGGCCAGCTTGATCAGGACGACCCGGATGTCCTCGGCCATGGCCAGGAACATCTTGCGGATGTTCTCGGCCTGCTGCTGCTCGTGACTGTGGGTGCTGAACTTCGAGAGCTTGGTCACCCCGTCGACGAGCCGGGCGACCTCCGGTCCGAACCGATCCTCGACGTCCTGGAGGCTGTACTCGGTGTCCTCGGGGACGTCGTGGAGGAGCGCCGCCTGGATGGCGATCGGGTCGATCCCGAGGTCCGCCAGGAGCTGGGCGGAGGCGATCGGATGGGTGATGTACGGCTCGCCCGAGGCCCGCTTCTGGTCGCCATGGGCCTCGCGGGCGAAGGCGAACGCGCCGACCACCCCCGAGAGGTCGGCCTGCGGATGGTGGCGGGCGAGCGCCTCCAGGAGCGGGGCCCGGAGGCGCTCGATCGGATCGACGCGGCGGAGTCTCGGCCGGACCGCGGTCGGTCCTCCGCTCGCGGTCGGGGCAGCGGCATCCGGGCCGGCGACGGACGGCGCCGTGACCCGGCCCGGGTCGGGTGCCGTCGCGGCCGGGCTGCCGCGACGCTTCCCGGCGGCGCGGGACGCTCGCTGGTCGGTTCCGGCGGGATCGAGCGACATCGCGGGCAAGGATAGCAGCGGGCCGGCCGGCGACGGTCGGCGCGACTCAGGCTCCGCGGCTCGTCGGCGTTCCCGCGTCCGGGGAACGCGGCCCCGGCCAGCCCAGTTCCGCCAGCGCGGTGCGCGCGGCGGCCGCCTCATCCCAGGGGACCGGACCGGTCGGCCCGATGATCGACTGCTCGTGGCCCTTGCCGGCCAGCAGGACGACGTCGCCCGGCCTCGCCTGCGCGAGCGCGGCCCGGACCGCAGCGGCCCGGTCGGCGATCAGGAGCAGGTCCTCGCCCCGCCGGCGGCCGGCGGCTTCGGCTCCGAGCGCGATCGCCTCGAGGATCGTCCGGGGATCCTCGCCGCGCGGGTCCTCGTCCGTCACGACCACGAGCCGACACTGTTCACCGGCGATCCGGCCCATCATCGGGCGCTTGGCCGTGTCGCGCTCCCCGGCCGACCCGAAGACGGCGATGAGGGCCCCACCGCCGGCGGCGGCGATCGGCGCCAGGAGGCCGAGGACCTTCTCGAGCGAGGCCGGGCTGTGGGCGTAATCGACGACCACGGCGAACGGCTGGCCCGCGTCGATCCGCTCCATCCGGCCCGGAACACCGGTCAGGCCGGCCAGGCCGGCCCGGACCGCCATCGGATCGAGGCCGAGCCCCTCTCCGAGGGCCACGACCGCGAGCGCATTCTCGGCGTTGAACCGGCCCGCCAGGCGGAGGTCGACGCTCGCCGGCCCCGACGGCGCGACGTAGGCGACCCGGAGCCGCCGGGGGTCCTCGTCGACCGCGGTCGCCCGGACGTCGGCCTCTGGACCGGCACCGTACCGGACGACCCGGGCCCCGGCCGCGGCGGCCGCTGCCGCGAACTCCGAGCCCGCCGCATCGTCGGCGTTGATCACGGCCAGCGGGGTCAGGAGCGCTCGTCCGAGCGAGCCGCCGAGCCGCTTGGGCCCGCCCGAGCCCAGACGCTCGAAGAGCAGGCGCTTGGCGGCCCGGTACGCCTCGAACCCGCCGTGGAGCTCGAGGTGCTCGTGGCTGAGGTTCGTGAAGACCGCCGCGTCGTAGGCGATCCCGGCCACGCGGTCGAGGGCCAGTCCGTGCGACGTCGTCTCGATGACGGCCACGTCGTCGCCGGCCAGGACCATCGCCCGGAGGAGCCGCTGGAGCTCGGGCGCCGAGGGCGTGGTCACGTGCTCGGGGTTGCGTTCGCGAAGGTTCCCGATCGCCGTCTCCACGGTCCCCACGAGGCCCGCCTTGAGCCCGGCGGCCTCGAGCGCGGCCACCGCCAGGAAGCTCGTCGTCGTCTTGCCGTCCGTGCCCGTCACCCCGACGACCGCGAGCTCCCGACTCGGGTCCCCATACCACCAGGCCGCCGCGCTCGCGAGCGCCGCCCGGCTTCGATCGACGACCAGGCACGGGATCGGGGCGGCGGCCACGGACCTCTCGACGAGCGCCGCCACGGCCCCGGCGTCGGCGGCCTCCCCCAGGTGGTCGTGCCCGTCCGCGTGGGCGCCGACGATCGCGACGAAGAGCGAGCCGGGACGGGCGGCGCGGGAGTCGTCGGTAGGTGGCGCGGTCAGGAGCGGATCCGGGGCTCGGACGCCGCCGGGCTCGGGCGCGGCCACCTCGCCACGCAGCCGGCCCTCGACGCGCAGCCGCTCGACGAGCTCCGCGAGTGGGCGCGGCTGCACCCAGGCATCCGCCGCGGCGAGGCGGGCGGCGATCGTCATCCGGCGGCCTCGTCGTCGTCGTCGCTGGATCCGCCGTCTCGGGCGGAACCGTCCGAGGCCGCTGCCGGTGTTCCGGCCGCCATCGCCGGCGGGCCGGGTTCCCGATGCGGTCGTCGGCGCGACTCCGCCAGCCGGTAGGCGAGCGCACCGAGCCGGTCCAGGTCGAGGTCCCACGCCCCGATGAGCCTGACCTCGCGCCCGCCGAAGCCCTCCTTGAACCGGCGGATGCCCGGTGTCACGAGGCCCCACAGGTCGTAGCTCGTGGCGCCCGCCCGGCGCGATGAGCTGAGCGCCTCCCACTTGACCAGGTAGTTGGCGCGCGACTCCGCACCGGCCGCGGTCATCCCGCCGTACGGCTCGACCACGCGGCCGCCGGAGCGGACCAGGAAGAGAACGGCCTGGGGCTCCCCGGCCGGCCCGAGCGCGATGAGGAGGCGGGCATCCCCGGACGGGGCGAACGCCTCCCAGACGTCCCGGTAGGCACCCTCGGTCCGGATCGGCGTGCCGGCCCGGCGCGACGTCTCGGCCATGATCCGGTGGAAGTCGGACAGCCCCTCCGCGCCGCGCTCGACGACCGTCACCCCGCCGCTGCGGGCCTTGTTGACGTATTGACGCCACTTCTTCCGAAGGTCGGCCCAGAGGGTCGCCTCCTCCGGCGCCAGGTCGATCACCCGCGTCACGGCGGGCTGGACCTCGGGGGCGGGCCGCCAGCCCAGCCGGACCAGGGCGGCCCGGGTCGAGCCGGACCGATCGAGCGGTCCGTCAAGCTCGATCTCGGGATCGATCCTCAGGCGGGCGAGCCGGTCCCCGCCGGTCCCCGGTCGCCCGAGCGCCGACCGGACCGACTCCGTGAAGGCGCCCAGCGCCTCGTCGTCCCAGGTCGCCGCGATCGGGCCGCGGGGTGCGTACCCGAACGCCCACGGGATCCAGCGAGGTCGCCGGACGAGGACGCGCGCCCCGACCCGCCGATCGGCCGACCCGGCCTCGATCCGCCGGGCGATCCAGCCGTTGGGCGCCTTGACCCGGGCCCAGGCGGACACCTGGAGGTAGGTCGCCCGCGGGTTCGCGGCAACGAAGGCGTCCCAGTCGCGCTCGGGGTCGATCATGGTCGGCCTCCGGGCAGCCGCCCGGTCAGCCGCCCCAGCGCGTAACGCCAGGGCCGCGCCACGGTCTCGTGGTTCCCGGCCAGCTCGACCCAGCGACCTCCGAACGAGCGCTTGAAGGCGTACAGCCCGAACATGGGCTCTCCCTCGACCGGCTCGCGGCGCGCGCCGCGGACATCGACCCCCGCCAGGTCCATTTCCGCCAGGCCGTCCCGGAGCGCGATCTGGATCGCCCGCCAGAGGAGGAGCCGGACGACGCCCGGGTTCGCCCGGCGCAGGTCGGCGCGATCGCCGGAATGGGAATACGTGAGCCGTCCCCCGTGGCGGTAGAACGTGGCCCCGCCGAGCCACTCACCGCTGGTGGCCAGGGCCTCCAGGAAGATCACGTGCCCGGCCGCGAGGCCCGCCTCCGACCAGTCGACGAAGGCCCGGCGTGGGCCGATCCCGAACTGCCGCCGCTCCGCCGTCGCCACGAGGAGATCGTAGAACCGGTCGAAGGCCGGCCGTGGGTCCGGTGGCGCGCCTTCCGGGCTCGCCGGCGACTCGAACCCCGACCCGGGCTCCCCTCCTCCGAGTGTCGCGTCCCAGCGGACGACGCGGAGACCGGCCTTCTCACCGGCCCGGATGAGCTGGCGGGTCGATTCGCCGAAGGCTCGGAACTCCGCCTCCTCTGCGCTGCCCGGGGTCAGGCTGAGTGCGACCCGATGGCGGGATGGCTGGACCTCCTCGATCGGGTGGAACCCGCGAGCCGCGAGAAGCCGGCCGTAGCCCGTCGCCGCCTCGACCTCGGCGTCGGACGCCACGACATCGACCCCGCGCGCGATGAGCCAGTCGGCCGCCGCCCGGAGCCGATCCGCCGTTCGCTCGACCGGCTCGCCGGCCGTCACGGGCCCGCGGGAGAGGTAGGCCCCGGCCCCGCCGACGTAGCGCCAGGGTCGTTCGAGGGAGAGGAGGCGGAATCCGTCGTCGAAGACCAGGAACCGAGGGCGCCAGCCGACCCGCGCCCGCTGTTCGGCCCAGGCGCGCGACTGGTAGACGTTCCCACCCGCCACCCGGACCGTCCGGTCGTCCCAGTCCAGGAGCTGGTCGGGCGTGGCCTCCGCGATCCTCATCGACTTCCCTCGCTCGCGACGGCGCGGTTCACGAAGCCGCGGTTCACGAAGCCGCCGGTCCGCGCCGGACGGCGTCGCCGACCAGGCGACCGATCTGCGCCAGCTCCGGGAGGCGCAACACGGTGGCCATCACGGCGAAGACCAGGCCTCCGGCTCCGCCGGCCAGGATGAGCTCGACGAGCGCCGTTCCGCGCAGGCCCAGCCCTGAGGCGCCGGAGCCCGTCGTTGCGCCTACGATGAGGCCGTCGACAGCCAGGCACACCGCGCCGGCGACCAGGGCGACCCCCAGCGCGACGCCACCCGAGGCGATCACGCGGGCAGGCCTGAACCCGGGTCGTCGATGGCGCAGGACGGCGACCAGGAGCGCTGCCTCCGCGAGCGAGCCGACCGCGATCGCGAGTCCGATCCCGGCCAGCCCGAGGGGGCCGACCAGGATCACCGACAGGCTCACGTTGAGCCCGACCGCGAGGACCGCGGCGAGGACCGGCGTCAGCGTGTCGCGATCGGCGTAGAACGCCCGGCCCAGGATCGCGATCGCGGACTCGGAGGCCAGCGCGAGCAGGAGACACAGCAGGCCCGCCGCGGCCGCGTCGAGGGTCGCCCCCTGGAGGACCGGGAAGAGGAGCACGATCGATGGGCGGCGCAGGACGATCCCGAGGACGGTCAGCGGGACCATGATGAACAGCACCAGTCGGAGCGCACCGGTCAGCAGGTCGAGGTAACGCCCCACCTCGCCCCGGGCGAGATCCCCGGACAGGCGCGGCAGCGTCACGACCCCGATCGGGAGGCCGACGACGCCGAGCGGGATCTGGAAGATCGTGAACGCGAAGGTGAAGGCGGTCAGCGAGCCCGGCGTCAGGTTCGTCGCGAGCGACGTCGCCACGATGAAGGTCAGCTGGCTGGCGGCCAGGCCGATCGCCCGCGGGGCCATCAGGAGGAGCGCCTGGCGGGCGTGCGGATCGCCGAGGTCGAAACGGGCGACGTACCGGAACCCGGTATCCCGGAGGGAGGGGAGCTGGACCGCCAGGTGGAGCGCCGCTCCGACGACCACGCCGACGGCCAGGCCGTCGAGGCCGAAGGTGGGGGCCACGAACACGGCTGCGCCGATGATCGCCAGGTTGTAGACCAGGGGCGCGAGGGCGGCGGCCCCGAACCGGCCGGTCGAGTTCAGCAGGCTCGACGCGAGCGCTCCGCCCGCCAGGAGGACGGGGCTGAGGGTCATGATCCGGGTCAGCTCGACGGTCCGGGCCGTGCGGACGGCGTCGAAGCCGGGCGTGATCGGTGGGACGAGGCTCGGCGCGAAGATCGCCACCCCGAGCGCCAGCACGAACAGGACGCCCATCATCAGCGTCGCCACGGTCGAGGCGACCTGCCAGGCCCGGGCCTCCTCCCCGGTGGCCCGGAGACCCGCCAGGACCGGGATGAGCGCCGTGCTGAGGGCGCCCGCTGCGACGAGCTGGAAGATGAGGTCCGGGATCCGGAAGGCCGCCAGGAACGGATCGAGGTCGCCCGGCGAGCCGAACGCGTGACCGATCGCCACGAGCCGCAGCCAGCCGAGGATCCGCGAGGCGAGGAACGCCCCGGTGACGAGCAGCCCGGCGCGGGCGAGCGAGCCGGAGCTCGTCACGGGCCGGGGATCTCGCGCCGGGCGCGAGGGTGGGCCGCCACGTAGACCGCACGCAGTCGGGCGGGCGAGACGTGGGTGTACACCTGGGTCGTGGCCAGGCTCTCGTGGCCAAGCAGCTCCTGCACCACTCGCAGGTCCGCCCCTCCGTCGAGGAGGTGCGTCGCGAAGCTGTGCCGAAGCGTATGCGGAGAGACGCCGAGCGGCAGCCCCGCCCGGGCCCGGAGCCGGTCGAGCCGGTAGCGGAGGCCGCGCACCCCGAGCGGGGTCCCGGCGCGGTTCAGGAACAGGGCGGCGGGCGGCGGGCCGACGCCCCGGCCGGCCAGCGCCGGCCGCCCTTCGGCCAGGTACTCGACGAGCGCCTCGCGCGCCGGACCGCCGAGCAACCCGATGCGCTCCTTGCGGCCCTTGCCGAGCACCCGGATCTCGCCCCGCCGTAGGTCGAGCGCACCTACCGTCGCCCCGGCCAGCTCGCTGATCCGGAGCCCGGCGGCGTAGGCCGTCTCGACGATCGCCCGGTCGCGCAGGACCAGGGCAGCGGCCAGTTCCGGGTCGACGCTCCGCCCGGGGGGTCCCCCGATCGCATCGAGGAGCCGCTCGACCTCCTCGACCTCGAGGACGCGGGGGAGTCGCTTGGGCTGGCGGGGCGTGGCGATCGTGCCCCAGGGATCGCCCTCGGTGAGCCCCTCGCGAGTCGTCCAGCGGTAGAACGAGCGAAGCGCGGCAAGGCGCTGTCCCACCGAGCTCCGGGCATGGCCCTCGGTCAGCCGGGCGAGGTACGTCCGCAGCTCGATCCGGGTCGGCCGGCGCCAGTCGATGGCGCGATCCGCGAGCCACTCGAAGTACGCCCCCAGGGCGGTGGCATAGGCCCGACGGGTGTGGACCGACGCGTCGCGGGCGATGAGGACCCCGAGGAACCGCTCGAGCGCCGCGGGACCGGTCACGCCTGCTGTGGCGGCTCGAGCGCGCCTGGATCCGCCCTGCGGGGTCCGCCACGGCTGCCGCGCGCCGACCTGACCCGCCCGCCGGCTCCCGCACTCCGGGTCGAGCCCCGGGCGGCGCCGGCCGCTCGTCCCCCTCCGCGCCGCGCCGGTCGCGCGAGTGCCGCCGGATCGGGCGGACCTCCGGCCAGCTTCATCCCGACGGCGATGCCGTCGGGCAGTGCCTCGATCGCAGCGCCGCAGCGGAGGCAGATCGCCGCTTCGTCGCCCTTCCTGGCCACCGGGCCCGCGTCCGCGTCATGGATCGCGCCGAGTGGCTCATGGGAGGTCGTGTAGTCGCATCTCGGATAGCGAGAGCAGCCCCAGAAGACGTTCCCGGTCCGCCGCGCCCGGCGCGCCGCGAGGTGGCCCTGACCGCAGGTCGGGCAGCCGACTTCGAACGCCAGCTGGGCGGGGGGTGGGGGTCCATCCTTCTTGATGTAGTCGCAGGCCGGATAGCGCGAACAGCCGACGAACGGGCCGAACCGCCCGCGTTTCCCGACCAGCGTGCCGCCCTCGACCGCGCCGCACTGCGGGCACGCCTCGCCGACCCCGGGGAGCGAGATCGGCTCGGCTTCGGCGGTGCCGGGGAGCGGCCGCGACTCCTTGTGCTCCGGGAAGAGCGAGCAGGCGAGGAACTTCCCATTCCGGCCCAGCCGAACGACCATCGGATGGCCCTCGGAGCAGACCTCGTCCGACGGCTCGGTCGTGAAGTCGCGCCGCCGGAGCGTCGAGCGCTTCTCGTCCACGAGCTCCCGGAGGGGCCCGTAGAAGGCCCGCAAGAGTGGGACCCATGGGCGTTCGCCCCGGGCGACCTCGTCGAGCTCCTCCTCCATCCGGGCGGTGAACTCGAGGTCGACGTACTGCCCGAAGTGAGCGACGAGCAGGTCCGTCACGACCTCGCCGATCTCCTCGGGGACGAGCCGCCGCTCCTTGACCACCACGTAGCCGCGATCGACGATCGTCGAGATCGTGGCCGCGTACGTCGACGGCCGACCGATCCCGTGCTCCTCGAGGGCCTTGATCAGGGTCGCCTCCGTGTAGCGGGGCGGTGGTTCCGTGAAGTGTTGGGTCGGCGTCACCGCGTCGACCGTCGCGACATCACCCTCGGCCAGCGGCGGGAGGGCACGCTCGACCTCCTCCCCGTCGTCGTCGCGGCCCTCGGTGTAGACCCGGCTGAAGCCGTCGAACACGGTCCGCGTCGCGCTCGCCCGCAGGCCGTAGCCGTCGGTCGCGAGCTCGACGGTCGTGGTCTCGAGCTCCTTGGCGGCCATCTGCGAGGCGATCGCGCGCTGCCACACAAGCCGGTACAGCCGCAGCTCGTCGGTCGTGAGCGACCCCGCCAGCGAATCCGGATCGCGCCGGAACGAGGTCGGGCGGAT
>JBGPFS010000086.1:0-9246 GCA_041483455.1 Candidatus Limnocylindria bacterium
CGTCACCGGGGCCGCGACGCCGGCGATCGGCATCGACACGATCTCGGCCGGGACGCGGGCCCGGGCAAGATCGATCAGGTTCTGGGCCCCGAACTCGGACCAGTTGAGCGGCGGCGACGGGCAGACGTCGAAGACCGCCCGGGGACGCTCCGCGAGCGCCTCCCGACCCCCGGCATCGATCGCCAGGAGGGCGACCATGACGCCGCTGCTCCGGGCGCTGAACGCGCCGGTCACGACCGGCTTGGACGAGTTGAGAAGCACCAGGAAGAGCCGGTACAGGTCGCCGATCTCGGTCGGGACGTCGTGACAGACGATCGCCGTGGACTGGGCGTCGTAGGCGGGCAGGCCCTCGGCGACCTGGATCACCCGGACCAGGTCGGCCGCCTGCGACGGGCGGGCCTCGAGCGTCTCGGGGTCGAGGATCGCGACGCCCGAGGACCCCGGGTCGAAGTGGACCGCGCCGGAGCCGTAGCGGACGGCCGGCCGACCCGCCCGATCGTGGAGGTCGAACGCGCGCGGGGCGGTCTCGAGGGCATGCCGGACGACCGGCTCCGGGATCCTGGCCGTCCCGCCGCTGACCGTGGCCCCGGCGTCGGCCAGGAGCGCCAGGGCCTCCGGAGCTCCGACCCGGATGCCGGGGTCGCGGAGCAGCTCGAACGCCTCGAGCAGGATGCGCTCGACGAGGTCCGGCGCCAGGAGCTCGAGCCGCGGTCGCATCGGGGTTTCGCTCGCGGCAGGTCAGTCGATCCCGGCCGGGACGCCCGCGGTCGCCTCGACGGCGGCCACGATGCGGGCCAGCTCGGCGTCGACGGCGGGGTCGAGCGGCGTGGGCCGGTGGTTCGCCAGGAGCTCGCGGGCCCGATCGAGCGCCACCCGGTGGAGCGCGTCGGGGTCCTCCTCCCAGGCGCCGTACGGGCGTCGATCGAGGTAGCGGGGCCCCCACAGCTCGCGCATGTGGCGCCGGGTGTGCGGCTCGGTGAGGAAGTCGCCGCCCGGCCCGACCGCCCGGATCGCGTCGAGGGCCAGGCTCTCGTCGTCGACCGGGATGCCCCGGAGCATCGCCCCGACGAGCTCGCGGATCTCGACGTCCAGGATCAGCTGCTCGTACGACCAGACCCGGCTCCCGTGGAGCAGGCCCACGCCCAGGAGCATGTCGGCGCCCGCGATCGAGGCCATGAACGCCGACAGCCCGTTCTCGAGGCCGGCCTGCCAGTCGGGTCGCTTGGCGCCCGTGGCGAACGCCCCCATGGAGAGCGGCACCCGGTAGAAGTCGGCCAGCTCGTTCGTGGCAGCGCCGAACAGGAAGTCCTCCGGACCGCCGCCGGTGTAGGCGCCCGTCCGGAGGTCCATCGCGGTCTGGGCGGCCGCGTAGTAGACCGGGGCGCCCGGATGGGCGAGCTGCATCAGGGCCAGGGCGCTGATCACCTCGGCGTTCCCGACGACCAGGTTCCCCGCCGGGGTGGCCGGCCCGGTGAACGCGCACGAGGCCATGGTCATGTACCCGACCGGGACCCCGGCCTCGGCGGCCGCGAGCCCCGCGTCGATCGCCCCGCCGTCCTGGGCGAGCGGACTGATCGTGCACTGCATGACCGACAGGACCGGGCGGGCCCGGAGAGCATCCCGGCCGCCGGCCACCGCCGCGGCCATCTCGATCGCGGCGCGGGCCTCCGCCTCGGTCACCACGCTCTCGGTCTGGACGTGCTTCGTCGAGTTCCGCCAGATCGCGCCGAGCTCGTGGAGGGATCGGCTGGCCGGGGGCATGTCCTGGGCCGAGACCGGGACCCAGTGGAAGTCGATCCCGTCGAGCGCATCGGCGACCCGGGCGATGTCGGCGACGTCCTGGAGCGCCGACCGGCGCCGGGCGCCGGTCACGATGTCGAGGACCTCGACCCCGCAGCCATCGGTCCCGACGTGGACATGCTGCCCGTCGAGCGCGAGATCCCGGGCAGGATCCCGGGCGGCCAGGGTGAAGGAAGGCGGAGCGCCGCGAAGGGCCGCTTCGATGAGCTGAGCCGGCGCCCGGACGACTCGGGTGGCCCGATCGACCGTCGCCCCATGGGCCGCCCAGATCTCCAGCGCCTGCGGGGAGGGGAAGCGCACGCCGACCGTCTCGATCACCTCGAGGGTCGCCGCGTGGATCCGCCGGACCGCGTCGGCGTCCAGCACCTGCAGGCGCGGCCGGGCGCTCGCTGGGGTGCCCGGGGACGCCTCCGTCGGGAGCCCGCTCGGGGTGTTCGTCAGGGTCGTCGTCGGTCCCGTTGCCATCATGGCCTCCTGGCCCCGCGACACTCGGGGGCCGTCATGCAGTCCCTGGGGGATCAGCTCGCCGCCGCCGCACCGACCAGCTGCCTGGCCAGCGCCACCGCGCCGATGGCGTCCTCGGTGTACCCGTCGGCGCCGATCTCGGCCGCCCAGGTCTCCGTGACCGGTGCGCCGCCCACGATGACCTTGACGCTGGGCCGCAGGCCGGCCGCTGCGAGCGCCTCGACGACCGCCCGCTGGCCGGTCATCGTCGTCGTCAGGAGGGCGGAGATGCCGACGATGTCGGCGTGGACCGCGCTGGCGGTCTCGACGAACCGCTCCGGCGGGACATCGACGCCCAGGTCGTGGACCTCGAACCCGCCCGCCTGGAGCATCATCCCGACGAGGTTCTTGCCGATCTCGTGGATGTCGCCTTTGACCGTGCCGATGACGACCCGACCCAGGACGTGGCGCTGGGTGGAGCGGCGGAGCATCTCGGGCTCCAGGACGTTCACGGCGCGCTGCATCGCCCGGGCGGCCAGCATCATGTCGGGCAGGTACATGTCGCCGCAGCTGAACTGTTCGCCGACCAGGGTGAGGCCCGGCACGAAGCCGCTCTCGATCGCCTCGAGTGGCTCCACCCCGTCGTTGAGCGCCTGTTTCGCCAGGGCGGCCGCCGCGTCGGCGTCCCCGTCGATGACGCTCTGGCGCATCGCCTCGAACAGCTGCTGGCTCATCGATTCCTCCGGGCGGACGCGAACGATCGGGGTGTCGATCGAGCTGGCCCGCGGGCCCTCGATCGGTGGTGGGATCCCGAGACAACGTGAAGCTCGACCCCTCGCGGAGTCTGCCGGCCAGCGTCTCCGACGCCGGGCGTGGACGGTAGGGCGGAACGGCACGCCCCAACGGTCGGAACGTCCCTCGACAGGGCAGGGCTCCGGAGGCCCTCCTGTATCGGATGCCTGACGCCATCCATGGGCGCGAGCGCCGACCGCTCGTCGCCGGCCGCTCCCTGTTCGACTACGCCGACGATCTGGCCGTGCTCGTGCCCGCCTCGTGTCGCCGCACGGGCCGCTGCCACGAGTGCATCGTCGCGATCCAGGCCGGCGCACCGGCACTCTCCCCGAGGACCGCGGAGGAGCGCTTCTTGCCGGGCGAGTTCCGACTCGCCTGCCGGGCGGTCATCGAGCGGGTCGACTCCGACGTGGAGTTCTCGGTCCTCCGGCGACGGCTGCGGATCCTGATGGCGCCGGAAGGGCCGCCGCTCGAGGTCGACCCGTCCGTGAGCGTGGCCGACGGCCGCATCCGGGTCGTGGGCCGAGACGACACCGGCGAAGCGGAGAGCGTCGACCGCGGAGCGGAGGGCGTCGACCGCTGGGAGGACCTGGGTCCGGTCCAGGGACGGCTCGTCGGCCTCGCGGTCGACCTCGGGACGACGAGCGTCGTCCTGGAGCTGGTCGACCTGGCGACGGGTGTGACGCTGGCCGCGGGCGCCTTCGAGAACCCCCAGCGGTTCGGTGGCAGCGACGTGATGAGTCGGATCTCGTACGACTCGGACCATCCCGGCGAGCTCCGCCAGGCGGTCCGGCGCGCCCTGAACCACGAGCTCAAGCAGCTCTACGCGGGTCTGCGGATCGGGCGGAGCGAGGTGGTCGAGGCGGTGGTCGTCGGCAACTCGACCATGCGCGACCTGTTCTTCGGCCTCGACGTCGGGCCGCTCGGCCGCCACCCCTATCGCTCCACGACCGAGACGGAGCTGCGGACGGGGAGGCGGGCCTCGACCGCGATCGTCCGCCGGGCCCACGAGCTCGGCCTGCTGGTCCATCCCCGGGCGCGGGTGATCGGCGGGCCGCTCATCGCCGGCCACGTCGGGGCGGACGCGGCCGCGGACCTCGTCGCGATCGGGGTGGCGGGGGAGGGTGGCGGGGGGTCGGCGGGGCCGGGGGACCAAGCCCGGCCCAGCGGCCCCATGATGCTCATCGACGTGGGCACGAACACGGAGGTCGTGGTCGGGGCTGGCGGGCGCTACCTCGCGGCGTCGTGTCCCGCCGGGCCGGCCTTCGAGGGCGGGCTCATCGGTTCCGGGATGCCCGGCGCCGTCGGCGCCATCGAGGTCGTCCGCCTCGGTCCGGCAGGCACCGAGGGCGCGGACTACCGGACGATCGGGGCCGTGGACCCGGAGGGGATCTGTGGCTCGGGCCTGGTCGACCTCCTCGCGGAGCTGCGCCGGACCGGCCGGCTGAACGAACGCGGGGCGTTCGCCGATGGGGCCCGCTCGTTCGACCTCGTGCCCGAGCGGGGGATCGGCCTGTCGCGCGCCGACATCGGCCAGCTGGCCCAGGCGAAGGCCGCGATGGCGGCCGGGCAGCGGATCCTCCTGCGCACGCTCGGCGTGACGGCCGACCGGATCGAGCGGCTCTACCTCGCGGGGGCGTTCGCGAACTCGCTCGACGTGGCCGGGGCGGCTGCGATCGGGATGCTCGCCCCCGTCCCGGCGGAGCGGGTGGTCAAGGTCGGGAACGCCTCGGTCCGCGGGGCGAAGGCCCTGCTCCTCTCGCGTCGGCGCCGGGCCGAGCTCGAGGTCATGGTCCGGCGGATCGAGCACGTCGAGCTGGAGGCCGAGCCGGACTTCTTCGAGCTGTTCGCCGACGGGCTCCTCTTCGAGCCGCTGGCCGCATAGGGATCGGCGATGACGGACGGGCGGATGGACGGACGCACGAAGGACGGACCGGTCGAGGCCAGGGCGGTCGCCAGACCCAAGCCCCGACTGGGCGGCGGAGCGAACCCCGGCCTCCAGGACCGGCTCGGCCCGGGCGGGTCCTTCGCGGCGGTGGTGGAGCTCGTCTCGTGGGCGGGTCTCCTCGACGACGCCGACGGCCGCCAGCCGTTCCGGACGGCGGCGGACCTGGCCGGTGACGCGCGGGTCGCGGCCCTGAGCGTCACGGACAACGCCGGCGGCCACGTCCGGCTCAACCCGGGCGCCCCGGCGGAGGCGTTCCTGGCCCTCGGCCACGACGTCGTCGTCCACGTCGCCTGTCGCGACCGGAGCCGGAACGCGCTGGTCAGCCACGGCTGGGACCTGCTGAGCCGGGGCCTCATG
Source organism: Candidatus Limnocylindria bacterium (assembly GCA_041483455.1). Lineage (GTDB taxonomy): Bacteria > Chloroflexota > Limnocylindria > Limnocylindrales > CSP1-4 > JBGPFS01. The sequence continues at coordinate 5,342 of JBGPFS010000086.1, forward strand.
AACGTCCTGGCGGTGACCGGGGACTACCCGGTCGAGGGCTACGGCGGCCTCTCGCGCCCGGTCTTCGACATCGATTCGGTCGGCCTGCTCGCGATGTACCGCGGGCTCGCGGAGGCCGTCGAGGGGCGCTGCCCGCCACCGAAGGGCGGCCCCGGCGGGACCGCCGACAGCGCACCGCATCGCGGCTTCCATCTCGGCGCGGTCGTCGACAACCACAAGCGCCACGAGCGCGAGCTCATCCCCCAGTACCTGAAGCTCGACCTCAAGATCCGCTCGGGCGCCCGGTTCATCATCAGCCAGGTCGGCTACGACGCCCGCAAGCAGGATGAGCTCCTTCGGCAGCTGGCCCGGGCGGGCCACGACGTCCCGGCGATCGCGAATGCCTACATCCTGAGCCGCGGGGTCGCGCGGGCGTTCCACTCGGGCCGGATCCCGGGCTGCGTCGTCACCGACGAGCTCCTCGCGCTGGTCGAGGGTAAGGCTGCGTCCCCGGACAAGGGCCGGGCCTTCTTCCTGGAGCTGGCGGCGAAGCAGGTCGCGATCGCCCGCGGGCTCGGCTATCGGGGCGTCTACCTGTCCGGTCACCGGGACGCGGCGGAGGTCGCTCGGGTGCTCGACCTGGCCGACGGCTTCGGGCCGGACGACTGGCGGACGTTCGCCCGGGAGATCCAGTTCGGCCAGCCGGATGGCTTCTACCTCTTCGAGCGCGACCCGGCCAGCGGTCTCAATCTCGACGACCTGGATCGCCGCTACGTGGCCTCCCTGACCACGGCGGCTCGCCGACGGGCCCGCCGCCGGAGCGTTCCGCTCGCCTACCGGGCCGACCGGCTCCTCCACCGGCTCGTCTTCGCGCCGGGGAGCCGTGGCTTCGAGCTGGGCGGTCGGTTCTACGGGGCCGTCGAGCGGGTGCACGCCGGCCGCCCGCTCCACGTCCTCGAGCAGGCGGCGAAGGTCCCGATCTTCGATTGCCGCGACTGCGGCGACTGCTCGCTGCCGGACATCGCCTACCTGTGTCCGGAGTCGCATTGCGCCAAGAACCAGCGCAACGGCCCGTGCGGCGGTTCGCACGACGGGCGGTGCGAGGTCGGCGACCGCGAATGCCTCTGGGCGGCGGCCTACGACCGCCTGAAGCCGTACGGCGAGGAGCTGGCGATGCTTGACCGGTCGCCGGTCGTCCAGGACAACGCGCTGCGCCGGACGAGCGCCTGGGCGAACACGTTCCTGGGGCGCGACCACGCGGCCCGGGCCCGCGAGGTGGCGGGCGCAGCAGCGGGTCCGACGGCCGCGGCAGTCGCCGTCCGACCCGACCCGCACCGTGAAGGGGGATCCCGATGAGACTCGATCGCGACGGCCGGCCGTTCCTGGTGATCGGCGAGAACATCCACGCCACCCGGATCGTGAAGCGGATCGGCCGCCACGTCGCCGAAGGCCCGGACGACATCGCGGTCCTCCTCTACGAGGGTCCGGACGGCACGGCGGCGCGCCTCCCGATCCACCCCGACGTCCTCGCCGGCCGGGACTTCGGGGCAGGCCGGGTCAAGCACGTGCGGAGCGCGATCCTCACCGGGCTGGCCGGCGACCCCACGGCCGCTGCGCTCGCCGCGGACTACGTCGCGTCGCTGGCGCGCCGCCAGGAGGCGGCCGGCGCCGACCACCTCGACCTCAACGCCGATGAGGTCGGGCCCGAGACCGGCCAGCGCACGGCGGCGATCCGCTGGCTGGTCGAGACGGTCGAAGCGGTGGCCCACGTGCCGGTCTCGATCGATTCGTCCGATCCGGCGGTCATCGAAGCGGGCGTCGCGGCGTCGCGCCGGCCGGTCGGCCAGCTCCTCCTCAATTCGGCGTCGCGCGAGCGTCCCGAGGTCCTCGATCTCGCCGCGAGCGCCGGTTGCGCCGTCATCCTGGCGGCGACGGGGCCGGATGGGATGCCGAGCGATGCGGCCGATCGGTTCGCCAACGCCACGGTCGCGATCGAGCAGGCCTACGCCCGCGGTCTCGCCCCCGGGTCGCTCTTCGTCGACCCGCTCGTGCTGCCGGTCGCGGTCGCGCCGGATGCCGGGCTCCACTTCCTCGAGACGGCGCGCCGGCTTCGAGCGGCCTTCGGCTCGGGGATCCACCTGACCGGCGGGCTCTCGAACGTCTCGTACGGCCTGCCCGCCCGGCGGACCCTCAACGAGGCGTTCATCGACCTGGCCGCGGAGGCCGGCGTGGACAGCGGGATCGTCGATCCGGTCGCGAACGACCTCGGGCGGGTCTTCGACGCCGATCGGACCACCGAGGCCTATCGGTTGGCGGCGGACCTGCTCCTGGGCCGCGACCCGTTCGGCAGCGCCTACCTCGGCGCGTTCCGGTCCGGCCGGCTGGCCGAGCGCCCGGTCGCACGGGCGGGCGAGTAGGGGCGCTCACTGGCCGCCAGGCCCGCGCCGTCCGAGGGACCGACCGCCCGGACCACGCCCGCGTCGTAGCTCATCGCCAGCCGCTCGCCCGGCTGGAGGACGAGGAAGTCGTCGTCCCAGTCGCCGTCGAGGAGACGGCGGATCAGGTCGAGGTCGCCGGCCAGCCGCTCGAACCGCCAGCCGCGGCGCTCGGCTTCCGCGCGGGCGCGCGCCTGGGCGGCCGTGGCATCCGCGATCCCCATGTCCACGAAGGCCGCGCGCCCATAGTGGCTCCGCCACTGGCCGAGCGTCTCCATCAGGTAGTCGGCGTTGTCCCGGCCGTACTTCTGGACGTAGGTCTCGTAGGTCGCCCGGAGCGCATCGTCGGAATCCGCCCCGGCACCGAGGACGGCAGGCGCCGAACCGCCATCGCGCTCGAGCTGGTCCTGGACGTACCAGTAGGTCGGCGGCTCGTCGGCGAATTGGGCGTCGTAGCGCTCGCGGCCGCCGAGGAAGAGCGTGACGCAGTCGTGGGCCCGCGGCAGGACCACCGGGATCCTGCCGGCCCGGAGTCCGGCCGTAGCGCCACCGCACAGGCCGTAGGCGAGGACGACGGCGTCATACTCCGGCCCGGTCGCGTCGATCTCTGCCTGGAGTCGACCGCGCAGGGTCGGCGGTTCGGCGTGGAGGCCGCGCCGGAGGAAGACCACGTCGACCGCATGGCGCGACCGAGCGGCGCAGTGGTGGATCGGCCGGCTGAGGATGTCGCAGCCGATCGCCCGCAATCTCAGCGGGCGAGGAGCGGTGGCGGCGTCCCGGGTCATGCCGGCGAGTGTACCGGGCCCGGGACGCTGCACCGCCGCAGCCGCACGTCGCCGCAGCGCGTCGCCGCAGCGCGCCGCGGCGACCTACATCAGGCCGACGACGTGGCCCTCCGGATCCGCGAACAAGGCGATGGTCGTGCCGGGCGCCACTTCGGTCAGCGGCATCAGCACCCGCCCGCCCAGCGCCACGACCCGCTTCAGGGTCCCGGCCGGATCGTCGGCGTGGGCGTAGAACGTGACGTGGCCGGCGCCACCATCCGGCGCGGCGCCGATCCCGCCGCCGATCCCCTCGCCTTCCTTGGCCCGGAACATGCCGTAGCCGCCGGGGTTGTTCGTGTCGATCTGCCAGCCGAAGACGTCGCCGTAGAACCGCTGGAGCGCCGGCCCGTCCTTGCCAACGACCTCGACATGGATCACCTGTGCCGCCATCGCTCGACTCCCAGTGCTGTCGGGCGGACGCCCTCCGGCCGCCTCATGACCGAACGACGAACGAGCGACCGGCGAATCGACAGCCGGCTCACCCGATCGGCGCAGGCGCCCGAGGAATCGACGATGCCCCGGCCGGAGCCGGGCATCGTCCTGCCGGGGGGAGTGCGCGGAGTCAGCCGTTCGTCTGATCGCCGGAGCCATCGGTCGGCTCGGGGGTCGGGTCGGCCTGGCTGTCCGACCCCGACTTGTCGGTCGAGCCTGCCTGGTCGGTCGAGCC
>JBGPFS010000087.1:0-9127 GCA_041483455.1 Candidatus Limnocylindria bacterium
CGCGATCGCCGACTGGCCGCTGCTCAATGCGCTGGTGAACACCGCGGCCGGGGCGACCTGGGTGAGCATCCACCACGGCGGTGGGACCGGGATCGGCTACAGCCAGCACGCCGGGATGGTCGTCGTCGCCGACGGCACGGACCTCGCGGCCAGGAAGCTCGAGCGGGTCCTCACGACGGACCCGGGGATGGGCGTGGTCCGCCACGTCGACGCCGGCTACGAGCGGGCGATCGAGGTCGCCCGCGAGCGCGGCATCCGGATCCCGATGCTGGCCGAGCCGGAGGGCTGAACTTCTTCAGTCGAGCGGGTGGTCGGGGCGCGTCGCGGCCCGGTCGGCCTCCGGCAGATCGTCCTGAGCCGGGGCGTCGACCGCCGCGGTCTCGCTCACCGCGGTCTCGCTCGCCGGAGACGGGATCCGCCTGAGCGAACGGACCGGCGAGAAGAGCAGGGGCACGAACGCGAAGCAGCCGAGGACGCCACCGACGAAGACGGTATCGCGGACCCCGATCGTGCTGGCCAGGACGCCGCCCACGATCTGGCCGATCGGGATCGTCCCCCAGACGAGGAAGCGCATCGTGGCGTTCATCCGGCCCTGGAGTCGCTCCGGCGTGATCGCCTGGCGCAGGCTCACCTGGTTGATGTTGTAGACGACACCGGCCAGCCCGCCGATGAAGACGGAGGCGATGAGCAGGACCACCGCGGTCGCAGGCTGGGCGAACGCCGCCAGGAGGACCGCCGGTCCGCCGATCGCGATCGACCAGAGGATCGTCCGGCCGACCCCGATCCGTTCGGCGACCCGGCCCGAGATCAGCGCCCCGACGAGGACGCCGACGCTGCCGACTCCGCCGATGAGTCCGACCAGCGGCGGGGTCAGCTCGAGCGTCCGGTAGGCGAAGTAGGTGAACGTGGCGAAGGCGATGTTGCTGAACAGGTTGGACAGGCCCGTCGCCGCGGCGATGTAGCGCAGGTACTCGTGGCCCAGGACGTAATGGAGACCTTCCGCGATCTCCGCGCGGATGCCCGTGGCGGGACCAGCCCCAGCCGTCGTCGCACCCGAGCCCGCCTCGGCCATTGCCGTCTCCGTCACGGGCCTGCCCCGTCCGCGTTCCCCTCGCGGCTCGCGTTTCCGGATGGCGTAGATCAACCCGCCCGAGCCGAAGAAGCTGAGCGCGTCGAGGATCACCGCGAGCGGTGCCGTCAGCAGCCCGACCAGGCCGCCGCCCAGGGGCTGGCCGAGGATCTGGGCCGCCGAACCGCTGACCTGGAGCTTCGAGTTCCCGTCGACCAGGTCCTCCGCGTCCAGGATCGCCGGGAGGAACGACTGGTCGGCCACGTCGAAGAAGACGGTCAGGAACCCGTTCACGAAGCCGACCGCGTAGAGCTGCCAGATCGACAGGACCCCGAGCTGATAGGCGATCGGGATCGACAGGAGCGAGACCGCCCGGCCGAAGTCGCCGGTCACGAGGATGAGCCGGCGGGGGAGCCGGTCGACCCAGGCCCCGGCCGGCAGGGTGAACAGGAGGAACGGCAGGAACTCGACCGTCCCCAGGAGGGCGACCTGGAACGGGGCCGCGTCGAGGAAGAAGATGGCCACCACGGGGATCGCCACCAGGCTGACCTGGGTGCCGAACAGGCTGATCGTCGCGGCGACCCAGAGCTTCAGGAAGTCGGAGTTGCGGACCAGGAGGTTGCGGGGAGCGGTCGTCACGCGGCACCTCGTGAGCCGTCCACGGGCCCGCCGATCGCGGGCGGCTGGAACGGGCGCGAGTTAGTGTATCGTCTAACATGGCGAAGTCAATGGACGAACACGGGAGCCGGCGGCACCAGGGCGGACCTGTCACGATGCGGCCATGACGGAGCCGTCCCGGAAGCTCGTGGAATGCGTCCCGAACTTCTCCGAGGGGCGCCGGCTGGAGGTGATCGACCGGCTCTCGGCGGCCGTGGCCGGCACGCCCGGTGTCCTCCTGCTCGACCGCACGTCCGACCCCAGTCACAACCGGACCGTGCTGACGATGGCCGGCGACGCGGAGGCCGTGTTCGGTGCGATGGAGCGCGCGGTCGCGGTCGCGATCGACGAGATCGACATGGAGCACCAGACGGGCGAGCACCCGCGGATCGGCGCGGTCGACGTCGTGCCGTTCGTGCCCCTCGGCGACACGAGCCTCGCCGAGTGCATCGAGCTCGCCCGACGGTTCGGCGCCCGGATCGCGGAGCGGTTCGACCTGCCGGTCTACCTGTATGCCGCGGCCGCCACGCGGGCCGATCGGGTGAAGCTGGCCGACGTCCGGCGGGGCCAGTACGAGGGCCTGAAGACGGAGATCGGGCACCCCGGCCGGGAGCCCGACTTCGGCCCGGCGCGGCTCCATCCCCGAGCCGGGGCGACGGCGGTCGGCGCCCGACCGTTCCTGATCGCCTACAACATCAACCTCGCCTCGGAGGACCTCGAGCTGGCCAAGCGGATCGCCCGGCGGGTCCGCGAATCCGGGGGCGGCCTGCCGAAGGTCCAGGCGAACGGTTTCTGGCTCGATGACCTCGGCTGCGCCCAGGTGTCGATGAACCTCCTCGATTTCTCGGTCACCCCGCTCTGGCTGGTCTGGGAGGCGGTCCGGGACGAGGCCGCCGACGACGGGGTCGAGCTGCGGGAGTCCGAGCTCATCGGTCTCTGTCCGCTGGCCGCCTTCCTCGACGTCGCCGACCGCGCCGGGGCCGACCCGGCCGCGCCGATCGAGGAGCGCCTGGCGGCGGCCGCCGCGTTTCTCCGACTGCGCGACTTCTCGCCGCTCCAGGCGCTCGAGCTTCGGCTCGCGGCGGCCCGCGGCGAGCCTCGTTGAGCACGGCCCCGAGCGGCGACCCGTGAGCCCGCGATGACGCTCCGGGTGATCGAAGGCGGCCGGACCGACGCCGCCTCGGGCGGCCTGCTCGTCTTCGGCGCGACCGAGATCGCGACGCTCGCCGGTGGGCTCCGGCGGGGGTCGGCCCAGGCCGACGCCGCGATCCTGCGGGCGGACGACCAGTCCACGGGCTCCGCCGGACGTTCGGGCGCCGCCGACGCTCCGGCGATCGCGACGTGGGGCGAGCGGATCGTGGCGGTCGGCCCGCGAGCCGAGGTCGAGGCCGCCGTCGGGGCCGAGGGCCTGCCGCTCGCGCGGTTCGCCCGGATCGATGCGGGCGGGGGCCTCGTGACGCCCGGGCTCGTCGATCCCCACACCCATCTCCTGTTCGGCGGGAGCCGCGAGGGGGAGCTCCTCCTCCGCCAGCGCGGGGCGGGCTACCTGGAGATCCTCGCTGCGGGCGGCGGGATCCTCTCGACCGTGGCCGCGACGCGCGCCGCGACGGCGGAGGACCTGCTGGCCCACGGCCATCGCTGGCTCGACGAGATGCTCGGCCACGGGGTCACCACCATCGAGGCGAAGTCAGGCTACGGCCTGGACCGGGCGACCGAGCTCCGGCTCCTGGATGTCGCCTACCAGCTCGGGCGGGATGGCCCGATCGACGTCCTGCCGACCTGGCTCGGGGCGCACGCGGTCCCGCTCGAGTTCCGCGACCGGCGCGATCCGACGGAGGCGTACCTCCGCCACCTCATCGATGAGCAGCTGCCCGGCGTGGCGGCCCAGGGCCGCGCGCGCTTCGCCGACGTCTTCTGCGAGCGGGGCGTCTTCAGCCCGGACCAGAGCCGGCGGATCCTGCTCGCGGCCGAGGGGTTCGGGATGCGCCCGCGGCTCCATGCCGATGAGATCGTGCCGTCCGGCGGGGCCGAGCTTGCGGCCGAGATCGGCGCGCTGTCGGCGGACCACCTCGCGACCCCGTCCGAGGCGGGCATCGAGGCGCTGGCGACGGCCGCGGCATCCGACCGGCCCGTGGTGGCCACCCTCCTGCCGGCGACGACCTGGTTCCTGATGCACGACGAATACGCGCCCGCCCGAACGCTCATCGAGCGCGGGGTCCCGGTGGCCCTCGGGACGGACTTCAACCCCGGGACGTCGCCGACGGCGAGCCTGCCCCTGGTGATGACCGTGGCCTGCCTCGCGCTCCGCCTGACGCCGGCTGAGGCCCTCGCGGCGGTCACGATCAACGCGGCTCACGCCCTGGGGCTCGGCGACGAGATCGGCGCCCTCGAGCCCGGGCGGCTCGCCGACCTCGCGATCTGGCGGGTGCCGAGCGTCGATCAGCTGCCTTACTGGCCGGCCGCGGATCTCATCCGGTCGGTGGTGAAGCGCGGCCGGGTCGTCCTCGGGCGCTGAGCCTGGAGCCTCGGGCGCCCCATCGCCGTCCTGGGTCCCGAGCCGCGAGCCTGGGCGGCCGGCGGTCAGACCTTCCCGCGCGACTCCAGCAGGACGGTGGTCGTCTCGTCGGGCAGACCGGACAGGCTGATCGTCAGCTTCGGCTGGGGTGCCCCCGGCGTCGAGCCCATCTCGTGGAGGAACTTGGCCAGGGCCTCGTCGCAGTCGGCCTCGACCTCGCAGACCGGCATCGGGACGACGATCCGCGGGTCCAGCTGGGCGATCAGCTCGGCGGCCCGGGTCGGGGCGAGGCTGCCGCCGATGGGCACGCAGGCGATGTCGACCGGGCCGATGTCGGCCAGCTTCTCCTCGGTCAGCAGGTGGCCGATGTCGCCCAGGTGGATCGTATGCATCCCGTCGAGCTCGACGACGAACGCCGTCTGGCGGCCGCGCTGGGCGCCCCGGGCGTCGTCCCGGTAGGTCCGGACTCCCGTCAGGAGGACGTGCCGGACCTCGTACTCGCCCGGCCCGTCCAGGACGAACGCCTCCTCGAGGCTGGCCGGGATGAGCGTTCGACCGTCGCGCGCGACCTTGCCCTTCGCCCTGGAGAGCGGAGTGTCGTCCGGGTGGCTGAACGTGACGATCTCGCCGGTGATCCCGCGCCCGGTCGGCCCGACGACCGCCTGGTACGGGTCCGCGACGACGACTGCATCCCGACCCTTGAGCCGGACGCAGGTGCGCCCGTACCAGCTGAGTTCCATCGTCGGGATTCTGACACAGCGGCCTCACCCCCGCCTCACCGTCCCCCTCGTGGCGGCCCCGACCGAGGCGGCCGACCCCGAAAACGGGAAGACCGGGAGCGCCTGCCCAATCGGCGCTCCCGGTCGGAGGGAGGGAGGATGGAACGTGACGCATCGTCGGTTCCGTGGAGAACGGTAGCGGGCCCGGATTCAGGAACGACGCCCGGAACGGTTAAGAAAGGGACATTCCGGCCGGGAAGGGACCATCGGCCAGGCGACGAGCGGAGCCCGTGTGGGACGATCGCCCCGTGACACCGATCCGTTCGCAGCGCCGCCGGGCTCGAGCCGCCTCCGTCGCGCGGTGCGCCTTGCTCGTCGTCTTCACGGCCTTCGTCGGCGGGTGTGCGGCTCCCGGGCCCAGCGGTCTGCCCACGGCTGCCCCGCCGTCGGCCTCGTCGACCGCCCCGCTGCCGACGGCCACGCCCCTCGACCTCGCCGCCGTCAGCGCCTCGATCGGCGCCGACGTGCAGTCGATCCGTGGGCTCGGCGCGACCTCTCCCGTCCGGACCGCGATCATCGGCGAGGCGGAAGCCGGCCGGCTGCTCGATGCCGATTTCGCCAGGAGCCATCCGCCCGAGCTCGTCGCAGCGACCCAGGCGCTCGATCGCGCCCTCGGCTTCCTGTCCCCGACCCAGGACCTCGCGGCGCTCTACCGGGCGCTCCGGACGAGCCAGGTGGCCGGGTTCTACGACCCGACGACCAAGCGCCTGAACGTGGTCACCCGGGCGTCGGGCTTCGGGCCGACGGAGCGGGTCACGCTCGCCCACGAGTACGACCACGCCCTCCAGGACCAGCACTTCGACCTCGCCAGCCTCGGGACGGACGACCCCGGCCAGAGCGACCGCGACCTGGCCCGGCTGGCGCTGCCCGAGGGCGACGCGACGCTCGTCATGCAGCTCTGGATGTCCGCCCACCTGTCGACGGCCGAGATCCTCGCGATCGGCATCGCCGGCCTCGACCCGAGCCAGCTCGCGATCCTGGCCTCGACCCCGCCGCTGCTCCAGCAGACCCTGCTCTTCCCCTATTCCGCCGGACTAGCCTGGGTCATGAGCCTCCAGGCGAGCGGCGGCTGGGCGGCCGTGGATGCCGCCTACCGCCGGCCGCCCGATTCCACGGAACAGGTCCTCCACCCCGAGAAGTACGCCAGCCACGAGGCGCCGATCGCCGTGGCGCTCCCGGCCGGGCTCGCCGCCGCGATGGGCCGAGGCTGGACGGTCGCGCTCGGGGACACGCTGGGCGAGATGCAGCTCCGCGTCTGGCTCCGCGCGGTCGGCAAGCTCTCCGACGCAGACGCGGCCACGGCGGCCGCCGGCTGGGGCGGCGACAGGGTCGAGCTCCTGCAGGGCCCGGACGGGCGGTGGGCGGTGGTCCTGGCGACCGCGTGGGACACCGCCGCCGATGCCGGGGAGTTCCTCGCCGCGGCCCGAGCGACCACCGGATCGCTCGTCGCGGCACACGCGCTCTTCATGACGCCGGGCGACCCCAGGGGCGTCACCGTCGTGCTGGCGAAGATCGACCCCGACCTGTGTGCCGCGACCGCGATCCTCGGCGGAACCGGCTGCGTCGGCGGCTGAGACCGGAGCCCGGGCTACCTCACGCGGCTTCCGCGTCGGCTCCCGCCGGTGGCCCTAGTAGACGCTGAACGAGCAGCTTGCGAGTGTCGTGGACTTGCGGCCCGAGCTCGTGTAGAACGTCGCGGTGCTCGTACCGGTGACGTAGGAGTGCCAGGTCACCGCGGTGGTCCCGGTCGCGTCCGTCTGGAGGCTCCAGGCGGTCGTGCCGCTGGCGTCAGTCACCCAGAGGCGCACGATCGTGTTGGCGCCGAGGCTCGTGCCGGTCACCGTGTAGTCGGCGAGGCGGGCGACGCTTGCCGGGCTCACCGAGCACGAGCCGGCGGTGCTCGGCCCGCTCGAGGTCCTGGCGGTCACGGAGCCGAACGCGAGGCTGACGGCGAGGACGGCGCCGAGCGCGAGGGTGGGGATCAGGCGGCGGCCACGCCGAACCAAGTCATGCTGGGTCACGATCGATCGGTCCTCCGGGGACGGTTGTAGGCGTCCAGTGGACCCCCGGGAGCGGGGACGGTCGATACCCCGATGGTCCATCAGTGGATGGGGGAATGGTCACCGGGCGCTGCCCCCGGCCGGTGACAGGAGGCACCGTACCATCCTCGCCGATTCTTCGTCGGCCCCCGGCCCCCGGCCCCGGCGTCGGCCCCCGGCCCGCCTACATCGACTCCGGCGCCGAGATCCCGAGCAGGTCCAGGGCGTTGGCGAGCGTGATCCGGGCCGCCGAGACGAGCGCGAGACGCGCCCGCGAGCGCTCCGGCTCGGCCGAGTCGACGACCTTCGCGTCGCGGTAGAAGGCGTGGAACGTCGTCGCCAGCTCGGTGGCGAAGGCGGTCACTCCCTGGGTCTCCTCCGCTGCGGCCGCATCCTCGACCACCTCGGGCAGGCGCACGACCTGGCGGGCGAGCGCCGCCTCGGGCGCCCCGGCGAGGAGCGGCCCCACCGCCGACGCTGGGGCGAGCCCGGCCTCGGCCGCCTTGCGCAGGATCGAGGCGATCCGGGCGTGCGCGTACTGGACGTAGTACACGGGGTTCTCGGCCGACTGCTTCTTGGCGAGCTCGATGTCGAAGTCGATCGCGCTCGTCGGCCCGCGTGAGGCGAAGAACCAGCGGGCGGCGTCGACGCCGATCTCCGCCAGCAACTCGTCGAGCGTGATGAACGTGCCGGCCCGCTTGCTCATCGAGATCTCGTGGCCGTCCCGGACGAACCGGACCCAGGCGATCAGGAGCATCCGGACGGCGGTCTTGTCGTAGCCCATCGCCCCGGCCGCGTTGCGCAACCGGGCCACCGTGCCGTGGTGATCCTGGCCCCAGATGTACACCAGCTCGTCGAAGCCGCGGCTGAACTTCTCGACCAGGTAGCCGATGTCCGAGCCGAAGTAGGTGACGTCGCCGTTCGACTTCCGGATCACCCTGTCCTTGTCGTCGCCGAAGGCGGTCGAGCGGAACCAGAGCGCCCCGTCGTCCTCGTAGAGGTGGCCCCCCGACCGCAGCCGCTCGATCGCCCGATCGACCCAACCTTCGGTGTGGAGCGAGCTCTCGGTCTTCCAGGTGTCGAACCGGACGCCGAGGCGGCCGAGCGAGACCTCGATCCCGGCCCGGACGGTCTCCGACGCCCACAGGCCGACGACCCAGTCGCGATCCCTCCCCGGCTCGATCGCCTTCGCCCAGGCGGCCGCCGGCAGGTCGCGCGCGAGGTCGGTCACGTAGTCGCCGCGGTAGCCGTCCTCGGGCTCCGGTTCGCCCGCCCGCTTCGCTCCGACGCTGATCCCGAGCTGCCGGATCTGGGCTCCGAAGTCGTTGAAGTAGTACTCGCGGGTGACCCGGTGGCCGCCCGCCTCGAGGACCCGGCACAGGAGGTCGCCGACGAAGGCGCCCCGGGCGTTCCCGATGTGGAGCGGACCGGTCGGGTTGGCCGATACGAACTCGACGTTGACGTGACGCGGCTGCGCGGCCCGCACCCGGCCCCAGTCCCCCGGTGCCGCCAGGATCCCGGCCAGGGTGTCGTCCAGGGCGCCGTCGGTGAGTCGGACGTTCAGGAAGCCGGGGGCCGCCACCATCACCGACGCGACCGCGGTGCCCGCCTCTCCGTCTCCGCCATCGCGCTCCAGCTCGGCGGCGAGGGCCCCGGCGATCTCGAGCGGCGGCCGGCGGCTCGGGCGAGCGAGCTTCAGGGCGAGGCTGGTCGCCAGGTCGCCGTGCTCGGGCTTGGCTGGCCGCTCGATCTCGACGGCTGGGATCGGGACGCCCTCGGGCAGCGCGGGCAGGGCGCCCGAGGCGATCGCCCGCGCCCAGGCCCGCTCGACCGCCCGCCGGACCGCGCCGCGGAGGGTGGGGTCGGAGGCGGCCGGATCGGTGCCGCCGGATGCCGCGGACGGAGAGGTCGTCACGCCCGGCATGGTACCCGGATGAGGGCCGGGACTTCGGTACCAGGACCTTGGTGCGCCAGCGCACCGAATTCGGGTCCGATCGGTGGTGCGGCCGGGTGCGGAAAGAGGATATTGGGGCTTGTACAGGGCGGTTCGGGTCAGTACCTTTGCTAG
>JBGPFS010000088.1:0-9076 GCA_041483455.1 Candidatus Limnocylindria bacterium
CTTCATCGCCCTCGAGGGTCCGGATGGCCGGGGCACCGAGGGCGGCTTCACCGGCGAGGTCCGCGCGATCGGCGACTGCCTGGCGCCCCGGACCGTCGAGGAGGCGGTCCTGGAGGGCCTGCGGGTCGGGGTGGAGATCTAACCGAAGCGCCAGCCCGGAGCGCCCGCTCCCGAAGGCCCGACCACTTCCCGCACTCCGCCGATATGCACCGTTCGTCCGCCTCCAGCTGCTTGCGTAATGATGTAATGCTGTAATACGCTATGCCCGTCACGCCGACCATCGCGAGAGCAACGAAGGACCCGCACGATGTCACACCACGCATCGCTCGAAGAGATCCGCGGCTGGTTCACCGGCCGCCTGACGGAAGGTTGGGTCACCGGCGTCCCGGAGGTGACGGTCGACCGCGATGAGATCCTCGTCGTCGGGGAGCTCCCGGACGTCGCCCCGACCGGCTACGCGACCGACACGGAGCGCGCCGCGGCCCGTGCCTCGCGGGTCGAGGTCGTTCGCGAGGAGACGCGCGGCGCGCGGATGGCGATCGCCGACGCGGCTGAGGAGCGCTTCCGCCGGAAAGTCGCCTGGGGGGTCCGGATCGGCGGCGAGGTCCACACGTTCACGATGCTCGCCGTCCCGGTGATGACCCGCCTGCGGATGCGGGAGCGGGCCGTGCTCGACACGCTCATCGACGCCGGCGTGGCGCGCAGTCGAAGTGAGGCCCTGGCCTGGTGCGTCCGCCTGGTCGCCGACCACCAGGGCGAGTGGATCGACAAGCTCCGCGAGGCGCTCGGAGCGGTCGGATCCGTCCGCGAAGAGGGTCCGTCGCCCGCCCGCTGATCGGCCTCGACAGGTCGCGGCGGTCCGCCGAGCCGCTGGTGGACCGCCGGGCGCCGCCGTACGCTGTGCCCATGGGCCAGCCCGAGCGCGAGGTCATCACCTGGGCCGAGCTCGATCGCCTGGTCGGCGTCCTCGCCGACGACGTCCGGGGCGAGTTCGACCTCCTCCTTGCGATCACCCGCGGCGGTCTCGTGCCGGCCGGAATGCTCGCCTACCGCCTCGGGATCCGCGACATCCTCGTCGCCGCGGTCGCCTACTACGACGAGGCGGGAGCACCCGGGCGCGCCCCGACCTTCCTTCAGTTCCCAGAAGAGAACCTCGTGCGCGGCCGACGCATCCTGGTCGTCGACGAGGTCTGGGACAGCGGGGCCACGATCCACGCGGTCACCGAACGGATCCGGGCCGCCGGCGGCTCACCGACGACGGCTGTCCTCCACTACAAGCCGGGCCGCTCCGTCGTGCCGATGGCACCGGACCATTTCGCGGCGACGACCGACCGCTGGGTCGTCTACCCGTTCAAGGAAGGCGGCTGACCCGGAACGGGCTCCCTCAGTGCCCGGCGATCCGTTCCGCCAGGCTCCGTCCCGACGGGGCGACGCCGGTCCGGGCCGCCTTGGCGTCGAGTCGAAGGAGCGATTCCTGGACGAACCGGACGCCCATCCAGCGGAACGGCTCGGGCTCCCAGTCGGGCGACCGGTGGTTGACCAGGGGCAGGGCGGTCCGCTCGGTCTCGGCTCCCACGATCAGGTCGGCCAGCGTCCGTCCGGCGAGGTTCGCGGTCGAGACCCCGTGGCCCGTGTAGCCACGGGCCGAGCCGACCCCGGTCCGCCGGTCGAACGAGAAGGTCGGGATCCAGTCGCGCGGCATCCCGAGTGGCCCGCCCCAGGCGTGACTGAAGCCGATCCCCCGGAGGCTCGGGAACCACTCCCCGACGAACCGCCGGAGCATCGCATGGGTCCGCTCGTCGCGATCGAACGCCGGCTCGATCCGTGAGCCGCGCCGGTATGGGGCGCCCCGGCCGCCGAACAGGATCCGCCCGTCGGGGGTCCGGTTCAGGTAGTCGACCGACAGCCGGTAGCTCGAGACGACCTCCCGATTCCGCCAGCCGATCTCGGCCCACTGGGCTTCCGACAGAGGCTCGGTCAGGACGATGAGCGAGTAGAACGGCAGGACCTTGCGGTGGAGCTTCGTGAGCTGGGTCAGGTACGCCTCGCCGGCCAGGACCACGGCCGAGGCCCGGACGTCGCCCCGGGCCGTCCGCAGGACCGGCCGGAGCCCGGGCAGGTCGCCGGGCTCGAAGTCGGTGACCGCGGTCCGCTCGTGGATCGTCGCGCCCATCCGCTCGACGACGCGAGCCAGCCCTCGGGCGAGCTTCGCGGGCTGGAGCGAGGCGTAGGGGATGCCCGCCACGCCACCCAGCGCGCCCTCGATCCGGACCACCTCATTGGCCTCGGCCGCGTCGAGTCGGCGGTAGCGGTCGGCCCGACCGTAGCGCTTCAGGCTCTCCCAGTGCGCCTCGAGCGCCGGTAGCTGCGCCGTCCCCCGGGCGACGACCAGCGATCCGCCCTTGACGTAGTCGGCGTCGATCCCCTCGGCCGCGCAGACCCGTCCGACGTCGTCGACGGCTTCGTCGACGGCTGCCTCGACCGCCAGCGCCGCCGCTCGTCCGAACCGGCGCTCCATCAGCTCATCGGTCGCGTTGAGCCCGGACGCGCACCAACCGCCGTTCCGGCCGGAGGCGCCGAACCCGGCGATCTCGCGCTCGAGGATGACGATCCTGAGCGAAGGGTCGTGCTTGAGGAGCGCATAGGCGGTCCACAGGCCGGTGTACCCGGCGCCGAGGATCGCGACGTCCACGTCGAGCGAGCCGTCGAGCGCCGGGCGGGGCGTGAGGTCGTCGCCGGCGGTCTCGAGCCAGAAGCTGGTCGCAGCGTAGCCCAGGGGATCGCGGGTCGGATCGATCATCGAGGTTCCACTCCTGGTTCGGGCGCGGGGCGGGCTGCGGCGTCGGACGAGGACACGCGGGGCTCGTTGAGTGGATCGAATGATTCCGAGCGCTCGACGACGGCATCGCCACCGAGTCGAAGCGCTCCCGGTCCGACGATCGGGTCGGCCAGGATCGAGGTCCAGCCGTCACCGGCCAGCCGGTCGAGCGTCTCGAGGGCCACGCCGACGGCCGCCCGAGCGTGATCGAGGGCGGCGCCGCGCAGGTCGATCGGACCATAGGCTGCGGCCACCTCCGTCGCGATCTCGGCCGCCGCCCGAGTCCGCCCGGCGATCCTCCCGATCGAGGCCCGATCCGCGCTCCGGACGATGAGCCCGGCACTACCGGCGAGCGGCAGGACCGCCCCCAGGATGGCGACCCAGCGTGAGGTCGTGGGGCCGCCGCCGTCCTCGGGCGACGGCTCCTCGAAGACCAGCGGATGACCCGGCAGGGCGGCTCGCCGCAGGACGACCTGGGCGATCGCCGTGGCCGCCGGGTCGCGCTCCTCGGCGAGCCAGGGAGGCAGCGCGCCGACGAGGATCCGATCGGCCGGGATGCCGTCCGCACGAGCCAGGGCGACCGCGAGGAGCTGAAGGGCGAACGCTCGACCGGCGCGGGTCGCGGGATCCGACGGCGTCCCCCTGGCGAGGTCCGGTCCGACGACCAGCGGGCCGGGGCCGATGACGATCGAGGTGCCGGCCCGGGCCAGGAGCCGCCGGGCGAAGGCGTGGTCCGCCAGGGCGCGGTCGGGGTCGATGTTCCCGTCGACGATCTCCGCGATCGGATCGGTGGCCACCAGGTCGATGCGCTCGAACGCGGCCACGAGCGCCTGTTCGGGCGCACCGAGCGGCTGACCGTACGTGGCGAGCCGGGCATAGGCCCGGCGTTCGGCCGCCGCGCCGTCGATGACCTGGCGCAGCTGGGAGAGCCCGCGCTGACTGCCGGCGGGCGCAGGCTCGGTGCGCTCGTCGGACGGCTCGCTCGTCGGGCGCGGCCGCCAGTGGGGGATCTCCAGCCCGACTTCCTGGAGCCGGTCGGCGAGCTCTCGGCCGGCCGGCACGGTGACGGCGATCAGGTCCGCGCCGCCCGCCACCAGGTCGTTCGCCTCGCGGGATCCCTCGACGGCCGTCGGCTCGGTGAGCGGGACCCCGAGCCAGGGTCGCCGGGAGTCCCCGATCATCTCGAGCAGCTCGAGGCGGGCGACCCGGTTGGCGTCGATCCGGTCGAGCGCCGCGCCGATGAGCACCCTCGCCCGAGCCTCCGCCGCCGCGCGCCGGCCCGCGTCGCGCAGGACCTCGGCCTCGAGCGCCAGGTCGACCGCGCCCGACGCCACGTCGAGCCCGAGCTCCTGGGGCGTGGCGTCGTACTCGTCGAGCGCGGCGGCGAACGGGAGGACGAGACCGCCGGCGAGGCGGCCGGGTCGACCGCTCGCGTACCGGTCGACGACCTCCTGGGCGAGCGGCCGCCCATCGCGGTCGAGGCCGCTGACCCCGAGCAGACGAAGCATCGCCCGCTCCTGACCGACGGTCGTGCAGATCCGAGCCCGCGCGCTCCACGCGCCGGCGAGCGCCTCCGCCCGCTCGATCACGCGGTCGAGTCGTGCCAGTGCCCGGTCGCTCATGGCCTCGATCCCGGCGCGCTCATCGGCTCGCACATCGGATCCGGCTCAGCCCGCGACGACCGGGCGGCCGGCCGCCCGAAGCAGCTCGAGGATCCGCTCGACGGGCAGGCCGGGGACCCGGTGACCGGCGCGCCCGACCACCGTGTCGGCCACCAGGAGCGAGTCGAGGACCGCCTCCTCGGTCGCCTCGACGACGGCGCCGAAGAACGGGTCGAGGACGTCGTCGCGAAGGTGCTCCGTGCGGAGGAGCGGCTCGGCCGCCTCGCGCGGGAGCCTGATCCCGGTGGAGAAGGCGAGGAAGATCTCGCCCGAGCCGTGACCCGCCGTCGAGCCCATCCGGGCGAGGCCGAGCCCGGCCCGACGGGCGAGACGGGTCAGCTGGTTCGGCAGGAGCGGCGCATCGGTCGCGACCACGACGACGCAGCTTCCCCGCTCGCGGCCCCGTCCGCTGGGGTCCGGGTCGCCGACCGCTCCGCCCGCCGGGGGCCAGCCCTCCCCGAGCAGCGCCTCGCCGACCCTGACGCCGTCGACGGTCAGGCGCTCGAGCCGGCCGAAGTTCGTCAGCGCCAGCACGCCCACGGTGTAGACGGAGCCCCCGGCCGCGGCCCTCCCCCGAGCGTCGGACAGGGCACCGGGCAGGGCACCGGGCAGGGCACCGGGCGGGACCCCGGGCAGGACGGCGGCCGCCGGCCGCTCCATCCGCCGGTCGACCGGCACGACCCGCCGCGAGGCGCTCCCGATCCCACCCTTGAGCTCGAAGCAGGTCATGCCCGTTCCGGCCCCAACGACGCCCAGGGCCACCGGCCCCGCCTCGACGCCGCGCGCGCCCAGGATCGCCGCCCGGACGTCGGAGTCGCCCAACTGGACGCGGCGCGAGGAGTTGAGATGGCCATCGTCACACTCGGCGACGACCGGCATCAGCGCGTCGTCGATCCCGGCGCCCGGGATGCGCTCGACGAGCAGCTCGACGGCAGCGTCGTAGGCGCGCCCGATCGCCATCGAGCTGGTCAGGACGATCGGCGTCTCGATGACGCCCCACTCCTCGATCGAGGTGATCCCGATCACCTCCCCGGCCCCATTGAGGACGGCCGCCCCGGCCGGCACGCGCGCCTCGAACAGCGCCTCGGGTGCGAACGGGACGATCGCCGTGACTCCGGTCCGGGCGACGCCCCGACCGTCCGGCGGGGCCGGCTCGTCCCGCCACAGCGTGACCTGGCCGACCGCGACGTTGGCCACATCGACGATCGTGTTCGTCGGCCCCGTCGGGAGCAGGCCGATCCGGATCCCGAGCTCGCGCGCGCGTCGTCGCGGCGGCGGCGGGCCGGCCGGGGCGGCTGAGGAAGAGGAGGTCGTGGCCACGACGGAAGTATGCCGGTCGCGGGCCGGTCCGGATCGCGCTCTCGAGCCCGGATCGCGGAGCCAGCCAGCGGATCGCGCAACGGGGTACCCCTAGTCCGGCAGGCCGGCCAGGCGCAGCCCGGCCAGGAACGAGCGATAGGCCAGGACCGGGTCGTCCGAGACGTGGCGGACACCGGTCTCGCCGACCCGTTCGACCCCGGGCACGAGCGCAGCGTAGTCCGCCTGGACCGCGTTCTGGTAGGTGATCTCGATGGCACAGGGCGGCGCCAGGACGAGCGGGTGGAGCTCGCCCGACAGGGCCCGCCGGACCGCGCGCTCGGCGCCCGCCCGGATCCGTGCCCGGGCGACGGTCGGGTGGACGGACGCCGCGGCATGTCGTCCGACGGCCTCCTTGACCACGACCCGCTCGGCCCAGGGGAGCCACTCGGCCGTCTCGCCGGCGAGCACGTCGTCGCCGCTGACCAGGCCCACGGGCACGCCCCACGCGCCGAGGGCGATCGCGTTGATCCCGCTCTCGCCGACCGGCCGGCCGTTGAGGGTCGAGCGCACCGGCCGGTACGAGTAGGTGTGGGCGATGGTCCCGCGCGGATCGCCGGCCCGGGCGTGGTACCCGACGAACAGCGCGACGCCGAATCCGCGGTCGGGTCCCGCCCCCTCGATCATCGACCAGGCCTTCTGGCCCTGGAGGAGGATCGCCCGGGGATCGAGTCCGGCCGGGCTCAGGTTGAACATCGAGCCGTGGCTGTCGTTGACCAGGACCTCGGTCGCTCCGCCGTCGAAGGCGCCCTCGATCGCCGCGTTCGCCTCGCCCGTCATCAGCTCGACCGCCGCCGGGTAGCCGCCCTCGCCCCGCTCGGTGGGCTTCGGGTGGGAGATCCCGGCGATCCCCTCCATGTCGACGCTGAGGTAGACCTTCATCGGGGCTCCTCCAGGGGTGGCGGTCCGGGCCGGGCCGGTGCGCCGATCCAGACCTGGCCGTCGGCGAACCGTTCGGCCTTCCAGATCGGGGCCCGGGCCTTCAGCTCGTCGATGGCGTAGCGGGCGGCCTCGAAAGCAGCGGCTCGGTGCGGCGCGACCGCTACGACGGCCACGCTGACGTCCCCGAGCGGCACGTCGCCCGTTCGGTGGACGAGGGCGACCCGCTCGACCCCGAACCGCTCCCGGACCTCGGCGGCGATCCCGCGCAGGACGGCCAGGGCCATCGTCTCGTGGACCTCGTAGGCCAGGCCCTCGACCCGCCGGCCGGCATGCCGGGCCGCCTCCGCCTCCTGGCCCGGGGCGGGGGTGCCCGGGGTCGAGCGCGTCCGCCCGAGAAAACCGCAGACCGCACCGTCGGCCTCGGTCGCGAGCCGATCCGCCAGCTCGGCCAGGATCTCTGCGCCGAAGCGCTCGGCTCGCAGTTCGATGACCCAGCCTTCCGGGTCCGCCGCTCCCCCGCTCACCGGCGGGATGCAGGCCAGCTCGTCGCCATCGGCCAGGGCGGTCGATGCATCCGCATAGACCCCGTTCCGGGCGAAGCGGACGGAGGCCGTCCCCGGCGCCAGGGCCGGCACTCGCCTGCACAGCTCGGCCCAGGCCGCCCCGATCGACGCCTCGACGGGCAGCTCCAGCTCGAGCTCGCGCGTCCCGGCCAGCTCGCGCTGGCGCGCGAACAGCCGGACGCGGACCCGGATCGTCGACTCGTCGGCCATGTCGCGGTCCCCCTCAGCCCCGATACCCGGCGAGCAGCAGGCCGTCGCCGACCGGCAGGATCGTGGCGCTGAAACGCGGATCGGCCAGCAGGGCGGCGTTGAAAGCTCGCAGCTCCGCGGTGCGGTCGCCGCGCACGGCCGGCCGGACCCCGGCCGCCCGGCCGCTCCACAGGACGTTGTCGGCGATGACCAGCGCCCCGGGAGCCAGGCGCGGCAGGAGCGCCTCGACGTAGGCGAGGTACTCGGGCTTGAGCGCATCGATGAAGGCCAGGTCGAACGGCCCACCGAGCGCCGGTTCGGCGGCCCCCGCCGCGAACGCCTCGAGGGCCGGCCGATTGACGACCGTGATCCGGTCGTCAGGGATCCTCGCCTCTCGCCACCAGCCGCGGGCCAGTTCCGTCCGCTCGCGGTCCGGGTCGATCGTCACGATCGTCCCGTCGGCCGGTTGGCCGAGGGCCAGCCAGAGCGTCGAATAGCCGTAGGCCGTGCCGATCTCGACGACCCGGCGTCGACCCGCCGCCAGCGCCCGAAGGACCCGGCCGCTCTCCCGATCAACGATGGGAACGTCGAGCGGGATCGCGGCGGCCTCGATCGCCAGCAGGGATGGCTCGGGCACGGCCGCCGCCGCCTCGATATAGGCCCGGTCCGCGGGCCCGATCTCGTAGCCGTTCTGCTTCATAGGATCAACCCCGCTCCGAAATAGAGGCCCGCGGCCAGGATGGTCCCCGCCGCGATCGAGCCGACATCGATGTAGAGGAGCCCGGTCGCCGACTCCATCGAGCGGCTCCGGGCCGTCTGAACGGCCGCCCACGTTACGCCGAGCGGGAAGAGGAGGCCGACGATCAGCCGCAGCCAGACGAAGAGAGCCCACTCCCCGGTCAGGGGGGCGAACGCGCCGGCGCCGCTCCCGGCCCCCAGCGCGACCGAGACGACGAAGAGGGCGACCTGGACGACGACGAGCGCCAGGAGGAACCGGCTCACGAGGACGAGCGGACCCTCTGGCAGCTTCGGGGTGACCAGGTACCAGTGACCCAGGATCATCGCGGCGAAGAACCCGCCACAGACGAGGGCCAGGACGAGCGACCAGCCGACCACGAGGGCTGTCGCCAGCGGCGCGCCAAGGGCTCCGGCGAGGGCGCTCCCGCCGGTCCAGCCGAGGGCGCCGAAGGCGAACGCTGCGGCGCCGGCGGAGAGGGCGCCGCCGGCCAGGAGCGGGGCGCGGCCCCGCCGCGCCAGGACCACCGTGTAGGCAGCCGCGAGGAGCGCGAACCCGAGCAGGGCGACCCGGCGAGGCCCATCCCAGCCGGGGTCGATCGACACGGTGGCGCCGGGGGCCGCCGCGGCCTCGGAGAGGCCGCCGTCGGAGAGCCAGGCGAGCACGCCGAAAGCGGCCGCACAGAAGGCGGTGAAGGCGAGGTACCCGCGCGTCGCGTCCGTCCGGAAGCGGGCCAGCGCGACGATCGCGAACGACCCGAGCCCGAGCCCGGCCAGGACGATCCAGTTGATGAACGCGAGGTTCTCGGCGATCCGCTGGGCAGGCACGAGGCCGAGTGTAGCGGTGGGGCCCGCAGGCCGGCTCCGCGCGC
>JBGPFS010000089.1:0-9025 GCA_041483455.1 Candidatus Limnocylindria bacterium
AACACCTCCCGGAAGCCCGGGACGGGCAGGGGGATCGGATCGGCGAAGGCGGACCGGACGGCATCCTCCGCGAACGCCCCGGGCTCACCTGAATAGGAGACCCGCGGCCGGCCCGGGGCCGGGGACGCCCCACGAGCCTCGCTGGGACCGCCTGCCTCTGCGCCCAGCCGGCGGCTCAGCGCTCGAACCACGAGGTGGTGTCGGTATCAGGGGCGTCCTCGTCGAGCTCGGCCCGACGCGGCGCCTCGGCGATCGCGGCCGCCTTGGCTCGACGCTGGTTGCCCGCGGCCTCGGTCGCGCCGGCCCAATCCTCATCCCCCAGGAGCGCCTCGAGCGCGGCCATGTATGCCTCGATCGAGGCCGCGATGATGTTCACGTTCCGCGACTCGCCCGTGTAGCGACCTGCGCCCCGCCGACCGGGGGCCGAGGCCGGCGGCGCGATCCGAACCGCCACGACCGCTTCGGAATCCGGTCCCTCGGCCGTGGCGTGGACGTCGTAGGCGAGGAGCCGCGGGCTCGCCTGGAGAACGTCGACGAGGGCTGCGTCGACCGCCCGGTAGAGCGCGTCGACCGGGCCGTTCCCCTCGGCCGCCCCGTCCCAGAGGTGCTCGCCGGCTCCGATCACGACCGCCCCACGGCTCTGGACGTTGCTGCCGGACGTGACCGTCCAGCGTTCGAGGTGGAGTGTCGTCATCGGTCTACCTCCCCGGTATCGGCCCCGGCTTCGGCGGGCCCGCCCCGGGCCGTCGTGAAGTGCCGCTCGTCGCGCCGCCGGAGCTCGGTGCCGGACTTCCAGATCGCGTACTCGAGCGAGTCGGCGAGCGCGGCCGCCGAGGCCGCGATGATATTGGTGTCGCTGCCCATGGTGGACCAGGTCCGCACGCCGTCGGCCGAATCGATGACCACCCGGGTCCGGGCCCCGGTCGCTGCCTGGCCATCGAGGATCCGGACCTTGTAGTCGACGAGGTGGACCCGGTCGAGGCTGGGATAGAACGCCCCGAGCGCCTTGCGCAACGCGGCATCGAGGGCGTTGACCGGGCCGTTCCCATCGGCCGCCGTGTGGAGCGTCTCCCCGTCGACCTCGACCTTGACGGTCGCCTCGGCCAGCAGCTCGCGTCCGGCGCGCTGCTCGACGAGAACGGTGAAGTCGACGATCCGGAACGGGGCGACGTAATCGGTGCCGTTCCGCCGGATGAGGAGCTCGAAGCTCGCCTCGGCGCCCTCGAAGGCGAGGCCGTCGTGCTCGAGCCGCTTGATCAGCTTCGAGAGCTCGCGCGGGTCGACGCCCTCGAGCTGGTGACCGAGCTGCGCGGCCCGCAGCTTCGTGTTGGCCCGGCCGCCCAGCTCCGAGACGACGAGCCGGCCCGCGTTCCCGACCCCGGCCGGGTCGACGTGCTGGTAGCTCCGCTCGACCTTCGCCACGGCGGCGCCGTGGACCCCGCCCTTGTGGGCGAACGCCGAGCGGCCGACGTAGGGCTGGTAGTCGCTCGGGGTCAGGTTGGCGATCTCGGCGACCCCCCGCGAGAGGTCGGTCAGCCCCGCCAGGTCGCCGCCGCCACTGGGCACCAGGACGTGGGACGTCTTGAGGGCGAGGTTCGCCAGGATGCTGACCATGTTCGCGTTGCCGCAGCGCTCGCCGTAGCCGTTGATCGTGGCCTGGACGTGGCGCACGCCCGCGGCCACGGCGGCCATCGAGTTCGCGACGGCCAGCTCGGCGTCGTTGTGGGTGTGGATGCCCCAGGTCACGGCCGGAGCATCGCGATCGGCGCCCAGGCCGGTCAGGGTGGCGGTCACGATCCGGAGGAGCTCGTCGGTCAGCGTGCCGCCGTTCGTGTCGCACAGGACGATCGTCCGCGCCCCGGCTCCCCGGGCGGCTCGAAGCGTGGCGAGCGCGTAGGCGGGATCCGACTTGTAGCCGTCGAAGAAGTGCTCGGCGTCGTAGACCGCCTCCCGGCCGCGGTCCGCGACGAAGCCGATCGACTCGGCGATCATGTCGAGGTTCTCGGCCGGGCTGGCGCCCAGCACCTCGGTGACGTGGAGGAGCCAGCTCTTCCCGAAGATCGTGACGACCGGCGTCTCCGCCGCGACCAGCTCGTGCAGGTTCGGATCCGCGTCCGCGCGGTTCGCCCGGTGGCGGGTGGAGCCGAAGGCCGCCAGCTTCGCGGTCCGCCAGGTCATCGTCCGCGCGGCGGCGAAGAAGCCGATGTCCTTGGGATTCGAGCCCGGCCAGCCGCCCTCCACGTACGGCATCCCGTACTCGTCGAGCATCCGCGCGATCCGCAGCTTGTCGGCGAGCGACAGGGTGATGTTCTCGCCCTGGGTCCCGTCCCGGAGGGTGGTGTCGTAGAGGATGACCGGGACGTCGCTCATCGGGCAGCCTTCGCTGCGTCCCCGGCTGCGTTCCCGGCTGCGTTCCCCGCCGGGTTCGGCGCGTCGGCGCCCGCCGGCTTCGCCGTCGGCAGCCGGTCGAGGATCGCCCGGGTCATGCCCGTCGTCCCGACCCGCTTCAGGCCGGCCGTCGGAACGCCCCCGGGCGGCCACAGATCGGCCGTCCGGTAGCCATCGTCGAGGGCGCGGGTCACCGCCGTCTCGATCGCGGCCGCCGCGCCCGCCTCACCGAGCGACCAGCGCAGGAGAAGCGCCCCCGAGAGGATGGTCCCGATCGGGTTGGCCAGGTCGCGCCCCGCGATGTCGGGCGCCGAGCCGTGGATCGGCTCGTACAGGCCGAGCAGGCCGTGGGCGGTCCGGCGGGTCCCGATCGAGGCGGACGGGAGCATCCCGAGCGAGCCGGCGAGCACGCTCGCCTCGTCGGACAGGATGTCGCCGAAGAGGTTCTCGGTGACGAGCACGTCGAAGTCGGCCGGTCGCCGGATGAGCAGCATGGCGCAGGCGTCGACGAGCCGGTGCTCGACGGTCACGTCGGGGAACTCGGGCCGGACCTCCTCGACCACCTTCCGCCAGAGGCGCGAGGAGGCGAGCACGTTCGCCTTGTCGACCGAGGTGAGCCGTCCCCGCCGGCCACGGGCCGACTCGAAGGCGAGCCGGACGACCCGCCGGATCTCCTGCTCGGTGTAGAAGAGGGTGTCGATCGCGACCCGGCCATCGGGCGTCTGGCGCTCCTCGGAAGGGCGGCCGAAATAGAGCCCACCGGTGAGCTCGCGGACGATGAGCAGGTCGACCCCGGCCAGGAGGTCGGCCCGGACCGGCGCCGAGGCCACCAGCGCCGGGTGAACGCTGACCGGGCGGAGGTTGGCGAACAGCTCGAGCCCGCCGCGGAGGGCGAACAAAGCCTGTTCGGGTCGGACGGTGGCCGCCGGGTCGTCCCACTTCGGCCCGCCGACCGCGCCGAGGTAGACGGCGTCGGCCCCGGCGCATGCGACCAGGTCCTGGTCCCGGATCGGGACCCCGTGGGCGTCGATCGCCGCCCCGCCCACCAGCAGCTCGGTCCAGGCGATCGAGAAGCCGGCCGCGACCCCGACCTCGTCGAGCACCTGCCGACCGGCCGCGACGACGTCCGGGCCGACCCCATCGCCCGGGATCGCGACGACCCGATACGTCGGCCTCGCGAGATCGCTCTCCACGGTCACGGCAGGCGCTCGGCCGTGCGCGACGTCACGAACGCCGCGTCGACCCCGTTGATCTCGGCGCCGTGGAGCTTGTTGGCGGCCACCAGGTACGCCTCGAGCGACGCCTCGATGATGTTCGTGGACAGGCCGTGGCCGGTCACGACGAG
Source organism: Candidatus Limnocylindria bacterium (assembly GCA_041483455.1). Lineage (GTDB taxonomy): Bacteria > Chloroflexota > Limnocylindria > Limnocylindrales > CSP1-4 > JBGPFS01. The sequence goes on from JBGPFS010000089.1 coordinate 3,734, forward strand.
CGCGCCCGGTCCCTCTTCCGAGGAGCGCCGGCAGCGCACCCGGACCTGGCCCTGGGCATCCTCGCCGGCCGAGACGGCCTTGATCTCGTACTCGGCCAGGATCGGATGCCAGCCGAGGACCGGCTGGAGGACCGCGTCGACGGCGGCGTAGAGCGCGTTAACGGGCCCGTTGCCGGTCGATTCGTGGCCGTGCGCCTCGCCGCCGATCGAGAGCGAGACGGTCCCGGTCGCCTTTCCGCCGTGCGAGCTCGTGACGCTCCAGCCCTCGAGCGCGATCGAGGCCGGGACCTCCGAGGTGCGGGCCTCCACGAGCGCCAGCAGGTCGGCGTCCGTGACCTCCTTCTTCGCGTCGGCCAGGGCGATCGCCTGGCGGTAGACGGCGTCGAGCGCCTCGCCCTCGATTTCGTGGCCGAGCTCGCGGAGCTTGCCCTGGAGGCCGCGCCGCCCGGACAGCTTGCCGATCGTGAGCTGGCTGCCCGCGAGCCCCACCGACTGGGGCGTCATGATCTCGTAGGTGAGCGGATTCTTGATCACGCCGTCCTGGTGGATCCCCGACTCGTGGGCGAAGGCGTTCCCGCCGACGATCGCCTTGTTGGGCTGGATCGCGAACCCGGTCAGGTAGCTGACGAGCCGGCTGGCCGCGGTGATCTGCTCGGTCTGGACCGCGCTGATGAGCTCCGGGAACTGGGTCGGCCGGGTACGCAGCGCCATGACCACCTCCTCGAGGGAGGCGTTGCCGGCCCGCTCGCCGAGCCCGTTGATCGTGACCTCGACCTGGCGCGCCCCGGCCTGGACCGCGGCCAGGGTGTTCGCCGTGGCGAGCCCGAGGTCGTTGTGGCAGTGGACCGAGACCGTGGCCGCGGACCCGACCCGCTCGACCACGCGGCCGACCAGGGCCCCGAACTCGGCCGGGATCGCATAGCCGACCGTGTCCGGGATGTTGACCGTCGAGGCGCCCGCCGCCACGACGGCCTCGTAGACGTCGAGCAGGTAGGCGAGGTCGGTCCGGCTGGCGTCCTCGGCGCTGAACTCGATCTCGGCGTCGCGGCCGAGGGCCGCCCGACCGTAGCGGACCCATTCCACGGCCAGCCGGAGCGCCTCGCCGCGGTCGATCCGGAGCTTGTGCTTCAGGTGGATATCCGAGGTCGCGATGAAGACATGGAGGTGCGGTCGCTCGGCGACCCGGATGGCCTCGACGGCCCGCTGCGGATCTCCGTCCCGGCAGCGGGCGAGCGCGGCGACGGCCACGCCACGGGCCTCCTTCGCGATCCGCCGGACCGCCTCGAAGTCGCCCGGGGAGGCGGCCGGAAAGCCGGCCTCGATGACGTCGACCTTGAGCCGGACGAGCTGGCGGGCGACCTCGAGCTTCTCGGCCGCGGTCAGTCCGGCGCCCGGCGCCTGCTCGCCGTCGCGGAGGGTCGTGTCGAAGATCCGGACGCTGCCGGCGGGGACGCCGAGCCCGCCGTTCATCGCCCGGCCTTGGTCGCCGGGCGCGGCTCGCTCGCCGCGGCCTGGGCCTGGCCGGCCCGGACCTCGACCGGGTCGAGGAACGCCATCTGGCTCCGGAGCGCGGCGCCGACCCGCTCGATGAGGTGGTCGTGATCCTGCTGGCGAAGGCGCTCGAAGTTCGGCCGACCCGCCTCGTTCTCGGCGATCCAGCGGGCGGCGAACGTGCCGTCCTGGATCTCGGCCAGGACCTGCTTCATCGTGCCGCGGACGTGCTCGTCGATGATCCGCGGGCCGGAGACGTAGTCGCCGTACTCGGCCGTGTCGCTGACGCTGAAGCGCATGAAGTTCAGGCCGCCCCGGTACATCAGGTCGACGATGAGCTTCAGCTCGTGGAGCGTCTCGAAGTAGGCGAGCTCGGGCTGGTAGCCCGCCTCGACGAGCGTCTCGAAGGCCATCTTGACGAGGGCGGCCGTGCCCCCGCACAGGACCGACTGCTCCCCGAACAGGTCGGTCTCGGTCTCCTCGGCGAAGGTCGTCTCAAGGACGCCGGCGCGGGTGCTCCCGATCGCCCGGGCGTAGGCGAGGACCTGGCCCCGGGCGGAGCCGCTCGCGTCCTGGTGGACCGCGAAGAGGGCCGGCACGCCGCCGCCGGCCCGGTAGACCGAGCGGAGAAGGTGGCCGGGACCCTTCGGGGCGACCATCCCGACATCCACGCCGGCCGGCGGCTCGATCCGCCGGAAGTGGATGTTGTAGCCGTGGGCGAACATCAGGAGCGCCTTCGGCCGGAGGTTCGGCCCGATCTCCCGGTCGTAGACCTCCTTCTGGCTGGTATCCGGGACGAGGATCATCACGACGTCCGCGGAGCGGACGGCCGCCGCCACGTCCGAGACTCGAAGGCCGGCGTCGGCGGCCAGGGCCCGGCTCTTGGAGCCAGGCGCGAGGCCGACGATCACGTCGACCCCCGACTCGTGGAGGTTGAGGGCGTGGGCGTGGCCCTGGCTGCCGTAGCCGATGATCGCGACGGTCTTCCCGGCAAGGGCGGCCGGATCGGCGTCGTGGTCGTAGTACATCTTCGCGGTCATCGCTTGAGCGCCTCCTCGATGGATCCCGAGCCGCGCGCCATGACCACGGTCCCGGTACGGACGAGTTCCTTGATCCCGTAGCCGCGCATGAGCGCGACCAGGGCGTCGATCTCCGGCTCGGTCCCGGTCGCCTCGACGATGACCGAGCCGTCCGCGACGTCGACGACGCGGGCCCGGTAGAGCTCCACGATCTTGACGATCTCGGCCCGGTTGGCATCCGTGGCCCGGACCTTCACCAGCGCCAGCTCGTGCTGGACGGTGGGCTCGGTCGTGAAGTCCTGGACTTTCAGGACGTCGATCAGCCGGTAGAGCTGCTTGGCCGCCTGTTCGACCGCGACGTCGTCGCCGTTCAGGGTGATCGTCATCCGGCTCACGTCGGGTCGATCGGTGTGGCTCACGGCCAGCGACTCGATGTTGAAGTTGCGAGCTCGCATCAGGCTCGCGACCCGGTTCAGGACGCCCGGCTTGTCGAGCACGATCGCGACGAGCACGTGGCGCCGCTGCGCGCCGCTGCCGGGCAGCGCCCGGGCCGGCGGGGCGGCGTGGGCGGGCGCCGCCGGCGCGCCGGCGGCGGGGGTCGCCTGATCGCTCATTCCTCGACTCCATCCCATTTCTCGATGAGGTCGGACAGGCCCTTGCCGGCCGGCATCATCGGGAAGACATTCTGCGTCTCCTCGATCTCGAACCAGACCAGGGCCGGCCCGTCGACCGCCTGGGCAGCCCGGATCGCCTGGTCGACCTCGTCGGGCTGGCGGACCCGGAAGGCCGGGATCCCGAACGCGTCGGCGAGCTTGGCGAAGTCGGGCCCGAGGAGGTGCGAGGAGTGGTAGTTGCCGCCGTAGATGATCTCCTGCCACTGGCGGATCATGCCCAGCTTCTTGTTGTCGAGCAGGGCGATCTTGACGGGGATCTGGTCCTGGACCAGGGTCATCAGCTCCTGGACGGTCATCTGGAACCCGCCGTCCCCGGTGATCGCCCACGTCTCGCGGTCAGGACGGCCGAGCGCGGCGCCCATGGCCGCCGGCACGCTGAAGCCCATCGTACCGAGGCCGCCCGAGCTGACATGGCTGTTCGGCAAGCGGAACTTCGCGTAGCGCGCGAGCCACATCTGGTTCTGCCCGACATCGGCGACGTAGGTCGCGGCGTGGTCGGTCAGCTCGCCGATCCGTTCGATCACGTAGTCGGCGGTCAGGAGCCCCTCCCGCCAGGCGCCCGACCCGTGCCATGAGGCGCCCTCGGACTCGGCCCGCCACTCGGCGAGCTGACCGAGATACTCGGCCCGCTCCTCGGCCCGGACGGGATCGACGAGCGGCAGGAGGGCCGCCAGGACCCGCTTCGCGTCACCGACGATCGGGACCTCGACGGCCACGTTCTTGCCGATCTCCGCCGGATCGATGTCGACATGGACGATCCGGGCGTACGGGGCGTAGGTCCGGACGTTGCCGGTGACCCGGTCGTCGAAGCGCATCCCGATCGCGACGAGCAGGTCGGCCGACTGGATCGCCCGGTTGACGTGCTTCCAGCCGTGCATCCCCATGTAGCCGTAGGCGAGCGGATGGGCCTCGTCGAGCGCCCCGATCCCGAGCAGCGTCCAGGCGACCGGGATGCTGGTCTTCTCGGCGAGCGCACGCAGCTCGTCCCAGGCCTCGGCGTGGAGAACGCCGTGGCCGGCCAGGATCATCGGCCGCTTCGCCCGGGCGATCTCCATGGCGGCAAGGCGGACCTGCTTCGGGTGGCCCTCGAACGTGGGCCGGAAACCGGGCAGCCCGGCCACGACCTCCGCCTCGGTCGGATGGCCGGCGGCCGTCTCCTGCTGGAGGGCATCCTTCGTGATATCGACGTGGACCGGGCCCGGTCGCCCCGTCCGGGCGATATGGAACGCCTCCGCGAAGACCCGCGGCAGGTCGTCGGCATCGCGGACCAGGTAGTTGTGCTTCGTCATCGGGAGGGTGATCCCGTTGATGTCGATCTCCTGGAACGCGTCCTTGCCGATGAGGGCGGCGGGAACGTTGCCGGTGATCGCGACGATCGGGATCGAGTCGAGCATCGCGGTGCCGATCCCGGTGACCAGGTTCGTCGCGCCCGGGCCGGAGGTCGCCATGCAGACGCCGACCCGGCCGGTGACCCGAGCGTAGCCGTCGGCGGCATGGGCGCCGCCCTGCTCGTGGCGGACGAGGATGTGGCGGAGCTCCGGGTGGTCGCCCAGGACGTCGTAGAGCGGGAGGAGGACGCCGCCGGGGTAGGAGAAGAAGACGTCGACGCCCTGGCGGAGGAGCGCCTCGCACACGACGTCCGCACCGATCCGGGTCCGGGTGAGCGGCTTCTGCTCGTGGAGCATCGCCGTCCGGGCGCGCTCGACGGCGTCTGCGGCCGCGGTCCCCTCGTTCGGGACGTGGCTGCGCCGCGCCGGTGTGGGACCAGCCGGGCCGGGCGGCCGGGCGGGCTCGATCCCGGCCGGGTCGCCCCCGGCGGGTTCGCCCTTGGTGATCGTCATCGCTCGTCGCCTCCCTGGCATTCGGATCGGGGAGATGAAAAGACCCTCGCCTTCCGGCGAGGGTCCCTTCGGTCTTCGGTGGAGCTTCCGCTACCTCCGCGTTCCTCGGTTCTCCCGCCAGGAGCCGGTAATGAGCCCAAGAAGGAGCTCGAGGCCGACCAGGAGCGGGCGAAGGAGGGGAAGGAGCGCGAACTCGGAGTCGCCGCCCAGGGGCAACTGGACGCGCCGACCATCCGTCGTCACGACGACGGCGATGAGGCGACGATC
>JBGPFS010000090.1:0-9015 GCA_041483455.1 Candidatus Limnocylindria bacterium
GAGGGGTTCCTGCGGGGCGACCTCGAGATCGACGGCGATGTCATCGCGGCGGTCGACGCCGGCCAGGCGCTCGACCTGCGCCGCCTGGGTGCCGCCGACCTTCGGCGGCTGGGCGCTGGGGCGCCACGCTCCGGCGCGGCACGACCCGGCCGACACCGCTCCGGCGAACCGCCCGGATGGTCGGCACCCGACACTCCCGAGCCCGCGATCTGGCCGCGGTTCGGTTCCACTATGACGTCGGCAATGGCTTCTTCGGTCTCTGGCTCGACCGTCGCCTGACCTACTCGTGCGCCTACTTCCCGCCGGCGACGACGCCCGGCTCGGCGGCCGGCGTGCTCGACGAGGCCCAGGAGGCGAAGCTCGACTTGATCGCCCGGAAGCTGCGCCTGAGGCCAGGGGTGCGCCTGCTCGACATCGGCTGCGGCTGGGGCTCGCTGATCGGGCACGCGGCCGGGAGCGTGGGCACCGAAGCCGTCGGCGTCACGCTGTCCGAGCGCCAGGCGGACGAGGCGAACCGCCGGTTGGGCGGTGCCGGCCTCGGGGATCTCGCCCGCGCCGAGGTCCGCGACTACCGGGACCTCAGGCCGCTCGGGCGATTCGACGCAGTGGCATCGGTGGGGATGTTCGAACACGTCGGTCGAGCGAACCTGGCCACCTACTTCCACGCCGTCTTCGACGCGCTCCGCCCGGGTGGGCTGTTCTTGAATCACGGGATCGCGCAGGCGAGACCTCCGGGTCGCCGGCTGGGATCGGACTTCCGTCCGAGATCGAGCCATTTCGTCGAGCGGTACGTCTTCCCGGATGGGGAGCTGGTGCCCGTCGAGACCGCGATCTGCGCCGCCCGGGCCGTCGGCTTCGAACTCATCGACGTTCAGTCGCTTCGGCCGCACTACGCGCTGACGCTGGCCGCCTGGGTCGCCCGACTGGAAGCGAACTGGGATGCTGCCGTCGCCGCGGCCGGCGAGGAGGTTGCGCGAACGTGGCGACTGTACCTGTCGGCCGCACGCCTCGGGTTCGAGCAGGGCGAGCTTGACGTCTGCCAGCTCCTGCTGACGAAGCCCGGCGCGGATGGTCCGGCTCGCCTGCCGCTCCGGCCCTGGTGGTGACGGTCCATCAGCGGACCGTCGCCCAAGACCGGGCGACGATCGTGGCGGCCTCGTTCTCATTACCCGAGGTGGAGGTGATGGCTGAGCCTCTTGCGGTACGACGCTTCCATGGTGTGGGGCGCCGGACCGCTAGCGGGTCGAGGGATCGTCGCTGGTCGTCATCAGGAAGTCCCCTTCTGTGGCGCGGGCTCCCGCTCGAGGTTCAGCTCCAACAGGCGCGCCAGGATCTCGTCGTCAGGCAGGTCGTGGGGCACGAGATCGTCGCTGAGATCAAGACATGAAGATGCAACGCGAGCGAATGACGATCGAGACGGTCGACGCTGGGACGGTCGATCCGGAGGGGGCACTCGAATGGCTCTGGACGCTGGCCAAGCTCTGGAACGAGACGTCCGACGCGCGCCGCCGCGAGCTGGCCGTCGCCACGTTCGCTCGCCTGGCCATCGTGAGCACAGGCGAGCGGGGCTCGCACCGGATCGTCAGCGTCGAGGCAACAGAAGAGGCCGAAAGGCGAGGATTGGTCCCCGCTTCTCCGGCCTCTCTTGAGGTCACTGTGGTGGGCGATACTGGGTTCGAACCAGTGACCTCACGGATGTGAACCGTGCGCTCTGACCGGCTGAGCTAATCGCCCCGAGGGCCGATTATAGAGGCGCCGGCCGGCCGAGGGCGACGGCTCCATGGGACGCGCGGGTCGGTCAGACGCGGAGACCGGGCCACCGATCGGCGACCACCGCCCGATCGATCCCGTCGACCGCGATCGCCTTGACCCGGGCGGTGGAGCCCGAGACGATCCGGACCGCCCCGCCGGGGACGCCCAGCTCCCTCGCCACGAGCCGCAAGAGGGCCACGTTCGCCGCCCCGTCGACCGCCGGCGCGGCCACTCGCGCCTTGAGGACCCCGCCGGCGACGCCGTCGACCCGATCCGCCCCGCCGCGCGGCGTCAGCCGCACCGCGAACCGGACCTCGCTCACAGGTAGCGGGTGAGGAAGAACAGGACGATGAGGACGATCGTCGGGCTCAAGTCGATCATCCCCGTCCGGGGCAGGACGCGCCGGACCGGGCCGAGGATGGGCTCGGTCAGCTCGATGAGCATCCGGCTGAGCCGGCCCCGACCGCTGGGGTCGGTCCAGGAGACGAGGACCCGCCCGAAGATGAGCACGATGAGCGCGTACACGAGGATGGTGAGGAACCGGCTGAGGAAGGGCACCGGCCGAGTCTAGCGCGGCAGCCCGGCGATGGGCGGTCGCTCTCCGAAGAGCGCGCGGCCGACCCGCACGATCGTCGCCCCCTCCTCGACCGCCACCGGGAAGTCGTCGCTCATGCCCATCGAGAGCGCCGGGCCGAGGCGGGGCTCGCGATCCCGGAGCCGGCCCGCCAGCTCGCGCAGGGCCCGGAAGGTGGCGCGGGCAGCCGCGGCCTCGGGGACGAGCCGGCCGATCGTCATCAGCCCTTCGACCCGGAGGCCCGCCAGCTCGACCAGCTCGGGCAGGGCCGTCGCCAGAGCGGCCGGGTCGAAGCCCGCCTTCGCAGGATCGATGTCGACGTTGACCTGGAGAAGGATCGGCAGCGGGCGGTCCGGCCGCAACTCCCCCGCCAGTCGATCGAGGCGTCGGGCCAGGTCGATCGAGTCGACCGACTCGATCGCATCGAACAGCTCGACGGCCCGGCGGGCCTTGTTCGACTGGAGCGGTCCGATCAGGTGCCAGTGCGCACCCGGGACGGCCGGGGCCTTCTCGGCCGCCTCCTGGACCCGGTTCTCGCCGAGCAGGTCCAGACCTGCGATCACGGCAGCCCGGAGGCGGTCGACCGAAACGGACTTGCTCACGGCGACGAGCGTCACGGCGCGGGGATCGCGCCCCGTCCGGGCGCAGGCGTCGGCGATCCGGGCCAGGACCGCCGCCCGGCGCTCGGCGGCCAAGGCGACCGCCGCGGGATCCGGGACGTCGTTCGCGCCGGCGGTCACCGGCGCGGCCCTACTTGCGCCGGAGGAAGCTCGGGATCTCGAGGTCGTCCGGGTCGATCGCCGGGCGGCGGACCGGCGCCGGCCCCTCGCCGACACTCCGCTCGACGCGCACGGCCGCGGCCTCGCGACCGAGATCCGCGTCGGTGGCACGGCTGGCCTGGCGCTGGAGCTCGAGCTCGGCCAGGAAATCGCGGCTGCCCGGCCGGGCGGTACCCACCTCGTAGACGCCGCTGGTCGCCTGGCGGGCAGCGTCGCGCTTTCGGCCGGCGTCGAAGCCGGTCGCGATGACGGTGATCTGGACCTCTTCGCCGAGCCGCTCGTTGAAGCTCGTCCCGAAGATGATGTTCGCCTCCGGGTCGGCGGCGGAGCGGATCTCCTCCGCGGCCTCGGTGACCTCGAACAGGCTGAGGTTCGAGGAGCCGGTGATGTTGAACAGGATCCCCTGCGCCCCGGTGATGTTGACCTCGAGGAGCGGGCTGGCGATCGCCATCTTGGCCGCCTCGATGGCGCGGTTCTCGCCCGAGGCGCGGCCGATGCCCATGAGCGCCGAGCCGGCGTCCTTCATGATCGTCCGGACATCCGCGAAGTCGAGGTTGATCAGGCCCGGCACGGTGATGATGTCGCTGATCCCCTGGACGCCCTGGCGGAGGACGTCGTCGACGACCCGGAACGCGTCGATGATCGAGGTGTTCTTCTGGACGACGTCCTTGAGCCGATCGTTGGGGATCGTGATCAGGGTGTCGACCTTGGCCTTGAGCTCCTCGGCCGCCTTCTCCGCGATGAGCTTGCGCCGGTTGCCCTCGAAGCCGAACGGCTTCGTCACGACCCCGATCGTGAGGGCGCCCATCTCCTTGGCGATCTCCGCGACGACCGGTGCCGCGCCCGAGCCGGTGCCGCCGCCGAGACCGGCCGTGATGAAGACCATGTCCGAATCGCGGAGGGAGTCGGCGATCTTGTCCGAGTCCTCCTCGGCGCACCGCTGGCCGATCCCCGCGTCGCCGCCGGCCCCCAGGCCGCGAGTGATCTTGTCGCCGATCCGGATCTTGTGCGGAGCGTCGCTCTGGAGGAGCGCCTGCGCGTCCGTGTTGCAGGCGATGAACTCGACACCCATCATCTCGGCCCGGATCATCCGGTTGACGGCGTTGCTGCCACCCCCGCCGACCCCCACGACTCGGATCAGGGCGAAGTTCTCGGAATCGGAACGCAGCGGCATCGCCTCTCCTCCGGGCGGCCCTGGGGGGCCGGCTGACGTCTGTTCGGGCCGACGGCCGGGGCGTCTCCCGAAGGAGGGTCGCCACGGACTCCGGCGGGGATCGCTATGGGTGCGTCGGGCGAGTATAGCGCCGGCCCGCCAGTCGGCGCACTCCCATCCGAGATCCCGGGCTAGGGGAAGATGCTCCGGAACGCGTCCCGGATCCGGCCGAGCCCGCCCCGGGCCGGCGCCGACTCGTAGCGCGTCGGCCCATCCGCCAGGGTCACGGCAGCGCCCCACCTGAGGAGTCCGATGGCCGTGCTCGAGGCGGGGTTCATGAGGTTGTCGACGAGGCCGCCGACACCGGCCGGCGACGCGATCCGGACCGGCATCTGGAGGACCTCGCGACCGAGCTCGGAGAGACCGGCGAGCTGGGCCCCTCCGCCGGTCAGGACGATGCCGGCCGGAAGCATCCCGTGTCCCGAGGCGCGCATCTCGTTGACCAGCAGCTCGAGCGTCTCGCGCACGCGGGCCTCGATGATCTGGCACAGCTCGAGCCGGCTGACCGTCCGGCCGGCCTCCTCGCCCAGGCTCGTGACGTTGATGGTCTCGTCGGGGTCGACCGCCCGGAGGTCGCAGGTACCGTGGTGGATCTTGAGCTCCTCGGCCACCTGGAGACTGGTCTTGAGGACCGCGGCCACGTCCATCGTCACGTTGTTGCCGCCGACCGGCAGGACACCGGTGTGGAAGGGCGAGCCCTCCGAGAACATGGCGAGATCGATCGTCCCGGCCCCGATGTCGGCCACCGCCACCCCAAGCTCCTTCTCGGTCTCGGTCAGGACGGCCTCGGCCGAGGCGAGCGAGCTCGCGACGAGCTCGTCGATCCGGACCCCGCCCGCGACGACGCACTTGGTCAGGTTCTGGACGGCCGTGGCCCCGGCGGTGACGATGTGGGTCTCCACCTCGAGCCGGATCGCGCTCATCCCGAGCGGGTCCTTGACACCCTCCTGGCCGTCGACGATGAAGCCGCGCGGCAGCACGTGGAGGACTTCCCGGTTCGAAGGGATCGAGACCGCCCGGGCGACCTCGGTGGCGCGGTTGACATCCTCGCGGCCGACTTCCCGGTCGTGGCCGCTGACGGCGACCGCCCCGCGCGAGTTCTGGCTCTCCACGTTCTGGCCGCCGACCCCGACGAACGCCCGGTCGATCTTCCAGCCCGACAGCCGCTCGGCCTGCTCGACGGCCTGGGCGATCGAGTTGACCGTCTGGTCGATGTTGACGACCACGCCCTTCCTGAGACCGGTGGCCGGGACGGTGCCCTTGCCGACGATCGTCAGGCTGCCGTCGCGGGCGACCTCGCCGATGAGCACGCTCACCTTGGTCGTCCCGACGTCGATTCCGACGAGGACCGCTTCTCGTTCCACTTTCGTCGTCCGCCCTTCTAGAGGAAGTGCCGCCGGATGAGCGCCACGTTCTGGAAGATCCGCGGCCCGAAGGTCACGAGCGCCACCAGGTACAGATCGAGGCCGAGCCGATCGCCGATGAACGTGAGGAGAACGGCCAGGACCGCGTTCGTGACGAAACCACTGATGAAGATCCGGTTGTCGTAGACCCCGTCGAGCTCGGCCCGGACCGCACCGAGGACCGAGTCGAGCGCGGCCACGATGGCCACGGCCGAATAGCGCGCCAGCTCGAAGCTGACGTTGACCTGGAGGAGGAGCCCGAGCAGCACGCCCATGACAAGGCCTGCCAGGGGGAGGAGCACGGGGGTTCGACCTCCAGCCGGTGCGTTTGCGCAAGTCTAGCCGACCGCTCGGTCACGGCGTCGGACTCGCCCCGGGACGGACGGTATAGGTGCCGCTCTTGTCGTCGGCCAGGATGACCGTGTCGATCGCCGCCTCGCGGCCCGCGAGCAGGCTGCGGAGGAGCCGGACCTGGCCCGGGATGAGCTCGGTGGTCCGCAGGCTCGGGGTGTAGAACCCGAAGACGGCCGTCCAGCCGGCCGGCCGGACCCGGACCAGGAAGCCACGATCGTCGGTCACCGAGACCTGGAGGCCGGTGCCGGCACTGCCCAGGTCCGCCGGCCGGAGCGAGGCGAGCCGCGTGGCCGCATCGAAGTCGACCGAATCGACGGTCGACCCGACGCCGAGTGCGCTGCCCGACCGTTGATCGTCCACGATCGGCAGGCTCGGGTCTGGAAGCGGCGCGTCCGCGGCGAGCTCGAGGAACGCCATCCGCTTCGCGTCGACCAGGTAGCGCTGGGCGCCGAGCTGCCAGACGAGGAGCGGGACCCGCTCGACCACCCGGATCCGGATCGTCGAGGGCAGCCCGATCGAGACGTCGGCCCGATCGACGGTCGGCAGCACGGCGATCCGCTCGGCCAGCTGGTCGGAGCGGACGAGGAAGAGGTTCGTCCCCTCGGCGACCCCGACCGCGCCGTCGATCGAGGTCCGCGGCGTGAGGCGCTCCCCCGTCACCTCGAGCGTCCGGTAGCCGAACACCGGCGAAGCGCCCGCCCCGTAGATCGCGAGCCCGCTCAGGACCAGCATGAGAGCGGCGAGCGCGCGCGTCCGGCCGAAGCCCGCCGACGACCGGCGGATCCGGGCCGGGCGCGTCGCGACGTTCTTGCGGCGGACCGGCAGCCGGGTCATCGGGCCCTCATCGCGGCAGGTCCCCGGGTTCTAGGCGACGGCGGACCCGGCCCGCGTGTCGCTCGAGGCCGAGTGCGACGACCCGCTCGCAGACGTCCCCGAAGACGAGCCCCGCGGTCGCCGGGAGGGTCGGGAAGAGGCTGATCGGCGTGAAGCCCGGGATCGTGTTGATCTCTGACACCCAGGGCCGCTCGCCTTCGAGCAGGAAGTCGATCCGGGCGAATCCCTCAGCCCCGATCGCCCGGTAGACGTCGCGCGCGAGCTTGAGGATCGTGGCTCGGAGCCGAGCCGGCAGGTCGGGCTCGAGCGCGGTCCGCGAGACGCCGGGCGTGTACTTCGCCGCGTAGTCGTAGAACTCGTGACCCGACAGGACCTCGCCCGGGCCGTACAGCTCGAGCCGGGCGGGGTCGTTGCCGAGCACGGCGACCTCGAGCTCGCGTGCCGCCGGCACGTAGCGCTCGACCAGGGCGAGCGTGTCGTGTGCCAGCGCCGTCTCGATGGCGGCCACCCGTTCGTCGGGTCCATGGGCGAGCGTCATCCCGACCGAGCTCCCGCGCCGGGCGGGCTTCACGATCAGGCGCGGGTCGCCGTTCGCGGCCGCGAACGCCTCGAGCTCGCCCAGGACTCCGGCCCGGTCGGCCGACCAGCGCTGCGCCCCGACCTCGCGCCAGTCGACGACCGGCACCCCGAGCCCGCGGACGAGCCGCTTGAAGACAGCCTTGTCCATCCCGATGGCCGAGGCCGTGACCCCGCTCCCGGTGTAGGCGAGATCGACCGCGTCGAGGAGAGCCTGGACGGTCCCGTCCTCGCCGAAGGGACCGTGGAGAGCGATGAACACGAGCGGGGCGGGCTGGGCGGCCGCGATCCGCTCGAGCGCGGCCCCGGCGCTCAGCGGCCCGGCAGCCCCCAGCGCCGCCGGGTCGTCGTAGTCCGCGGCCCGGCGGTCCGCCCATCGACGACCCGTCGGCAGGCGCCACCAGCGCCCGGCCAGGTCGATGAGCTGGCGCTCGATCGGGTGGCCGCGAACCTCGAGCGCATCGGCCACGGCAGACCCGGACACGATCGAGACGTCATGCTCGGCCGAGGGACCGCCGAGGAGGACGACGATCGGGACGTCGGCCACGGCGACGCTCGGAGCCGGGGCCGAGACCGCGGTCGGAGCGGTCGGAGCGGTGGCGGGGGCCCGATCGCGGCGCAGGTTCACGGTGCGGCCTCCGGCTGCCAATCGCCCCACTCGCCAAGGTAGACGACCTCCTCCTCGAGGACGATCCCGAACCGCCGCCCGACCTCGGCCCGGACCCGATCGGCGAGGCGCCGGAGATCCGTCGCCGTCCCGGCCCGGTCGTTCAGCAGGAAGTTGGCGTGCTTCTCGCTGACCGATGCACCGCCGACCCGGGACCCCTTGAGGCCGGCCCGGTCGATGAGTCGGCCGGCGGATTCCGGACGCGGGTTCCGGAACCAGCTGCCCGCGCTCGGGATGCCCAGGGGCTGGTTGGCCTGGCGCCAGTGGCGGATCTCGTCGAGCCGGTCGCGGATCTCGTCCGGCGGGGCCTCGACGAGCCGGAACGTGGCGCTCAGGACGATCGGCGCCGGGGTGCCCGGCGCCGGATGCTTGAGCGCGCTGTCGCGGTAGCCCATGGCCAGGTCGGCCGGCGTCAGCCGGAGCTCGCTCCCGTCGGCCGCCAGGACGCTGGCGGATTCGAGGACCGCCGCGGTCTCGGCGTCGTGGGCCCCCGCATTCGCCCAGATGGCGCCGCCGATCGTGCCCGGGATGGCCAGGCCGTATTCGAGCCCCGACAGCCCGGCCCCCTGGCCGAGCGTCGCGGCACGGGCCATCGGGACGCCGGCCTCCGCGATCAGGCGATCCTCCGCGATCTCGGCGCCCTCGGCCCGGACCTGGATGACCAGCCCCCTGATCCCGGCGTCGGCGATGACGACGTCGCTCCCCCTCCCCAGGACGACGTGGGGCAGGCCCCGGGTGCGCGCGAACTTCACGAGAGCCCGGAGCTCGAAGGCGTTGCGCACCACCGCGAACAGCTCGGCCGGACCGCCGACCCGGAGCGTCGTGAACCGCGCAAGCGGCTCGTCGCGTGAGGTCTTCACCCC
>JBGPFS010000091.1:0-8938 GCA_041483455.1 Candidatus Limnocylindria bacterium
CCCGGATCGCGGCCTGGCCCGGGCCCGGATCGTGCGTGGCCATGCCCGGATGGTTCCCGGCTGGGACCCGACCGGGCCCCGGGACCTGACCCGCTGTCGGCCTCCCATCCCGGCTGAACTAAACCGGTTCACACGCTCCGCCGCGGGCCGCTATCATCCGCCGCACATGGATCCCCACCTTCGCGTGCCCACGCTGCCCGGGGCCGCCTTCCGCGTCCCGCCCCAGCTCGAGGGCCTGCGTCGTCTCGCCTACAACCTGTGGTGGAGCTGGCATCCGCGTGCCCGGATCCTGTTCAGCCGCGTCGACGGCGCCGCGTGGATGCGCTACCGCAACCCGGTCCAGATGCTCGAGGGGACGATCCCGTGGGCCGAGCGGCTCGACGACCCCGCGTTCATGACCGAGTACCAGGCCGTCATCCGCGAGTTCGACGCCTATCTGGCGAACGGCGCCGATCACTGGTTCCACCGGCGCTACGGTTCGGCGCTCGAGGGCCCGATCGCCTACTTCTGCGCCGAGTACGGGTTCCACGAATCGCTGGGCATCTACTCGGGCGGCCTGGGCGTCCTGGCCGGCGACCACATGAAGACCGCCTCGGACATGGCGCTTCCGCTGGTCGGGGTCGGGCTGCTCTACCGGAAGGGCTACTTCCGCCAGACGATCGACGCCGACGGCCACCAGGAGCACGCCTACCCGGACTACGACCTGACCAGGCTGCCGCTGCTTCGGGTGGCCGACGCGAACGGGGACCACCTCAAGGTGACCGTCCCGCTCCCGGCGCTCGATCTGCAAGCCGCGGTCTGGCTCGCCCAGGTCGGCCGGGTGCCGGTGCTCCTCCTCGACGCGGACATCCCCGAGAACGACCCCGCGGACCGCCCGATCACCAACATCCTGTACGTCCGCGGCCGCGAGATGCGCCTCCGCCAGGAGCTCGTCCTCGGCGTCGGCGGCGTCCGGGCGATCCGCGCTCTCGGGATCGAGCCGCGGGTCTGGCACCTCAACGAGGGCCACTCCGCCTTTCTCCTCGCCGAGCGCGCCCGCGAGCTCGTCGCGACGGGCAGCGGGCTCGACGACGCCTTCGCCCAGGTCGGCCGGTCGGCGGTATTCACGATCCACACCCCCGTCGCGGCCGGCAACGAGCGCTTCGACGCCGACCTCGTCCGGCGGATCGCCGGGCCGCTCTTCGACGGCGACGGCCGACCGGGGACCGGCGGGGTGCCGGTGGCGCGGTTGCTCGCCCTGGGCACCGGCGTCGACGGCGATCCGGCCCAGTTCGACATGACCGCCTTCAGCCTCCGGCTGTCGAGCGGCGCGAACGCCGTCAGCCGGCTCCACGCCGAGACGGCGAACGCGACCTGGGCGCCCATCCTCGGCGGTCCGTCGATCATCGGGATCACGAACGGCGTCCATGCCCCGACCTGGGTCGGCCAGCCGATGCGCGAGCTGTACGCCCGCCACTTCGGCGCCGATCTCGACGACCTCGATCCGGCGACCGAGCGGCGCCGCTTCTGGGAGCGCCTCGGGTCGATCCCCGACGACGAGCTGTGGGCGGCCCATCTGCGCCAGAAGGCCGAGCTGGCGATCTTCGCCCGCGGCCGGATGCGCAACCAGCTCGCCCGCCACGGCGAGGCGCCGAGCGTCCTCGCGGCGCTCGAGCGGAGCCTCGAGCCGGACGTCCTGACGATCGGGTTCGCTCGTCGCTTCGCGACCTACAAGCGAGCCTCGCTCCTGTTCACCGACCTGGACCGGCTGGCCCGGATCCTGTGGGACGTCGACCGACCGGTCCAGGTCGTCTTCGCCGGCAAGGCCCATCCGGCCGATCGTCCGGGTCAGCGGGTGATCCAGGAGATCTTCGAACTGTCGCGCTCGGACCGGCTCCGCGGTCGGGTCTTCATCGTCGAGGACTACGACATGCGGATCGCCCGCTTCCTCGTCCAGGGCGTCGACGTCTGGCTCAACAACCCACGTCGGCCGCTCGAGGCTTCCGGGACGAGCGGGATGAAGGCCGCCCAGAACGGGGTCGTCAACGTCAGCGTCCTCGACGGCTGGTGGGACGAGGGCTGGACCGGGGACAATGGCTGGGCGATCGGCGGCCGGACGACGAACCCGGACGAGGGTGCCCAGGACTGGGCGGACAGCCAGGATCTCTACCGGATCCTCGAGCAGGAGGTCGTGCCGGCCTGGTACGAACGCCATCCCGACGGCCATCCGCCGGCCTGGCTGGTCCAGATGCGGGCCGCGATCGCCAGCTCGATCTGGCCGTTCTCGACGACCCGGATGCTCCACGAGTACTCCGAGCGCCTCTACCTGCCGGCAGCCGGGGTGGCCGTCGACATCGGATCGATGGACCTCGCGATCCGGGCCGGGGCGGCGCCCGGGGCGGAGATCGGCTGAGCGTGGCGCCCCGGATCTCCCTCGCGCTGGCCATCCACAACCACCAGCCCGTCGGCAATTTCGGCTGGGTCTTCGCCGAGGTCTTCGAGCGGGCCTACCGGCCGATGCTCGACGCGCTCGAGCGGCATCCCGGCGTCCGACTGTCGCTCCACTACACGGGTCCGCTCCTCGAGTGGCTCCGCCGCGAGCGGCCCGAGTTCGTCGAACGGCTCCGGGTCCTCGCCTCGGCCGGCCGGGTCGAGCTGCTCGGGGGCGGCTACTACGAGCCCGTCCTGGCGTCGCTCCCCGAACGCGACCGGATCGGCCAGCTCCTGCGGATGGGCGACGAGCTCGAGGCGACCTTCGGCCGACGGCCGCGCGGGGCCTGGCTGGCCGAGCGAGTCTGGGAACCGGATCTCCCGACCGCCCTGGCCGGGGCGGGCTACCGCTGGACGATCCTCGACGACGCCCACTTCCGCGCGGCGGCGATCCCCGAGGAGAACCTGTGGGGCGCCTATACGACCGAGGACCAGGCGAACCTGCTGACCGTCTTCGGGACCGAGCAGGGTCTTCGCTACCGAATCCCGTTCGGCGAGGTCGACGACGTCATCGGCTACCTGCGGCAGCACGCGACCGAGGACGGCCGGCGGGTCGGGATGATGGGCGACGACGGGGAGAAGTTCGGGGCCTGGCCTACGACCTGGGAGCACTGCTGGGGGGCCCGCCGTTGGGTCGATCGGTTCTTCGATGCGCTCGAGGCGAACGCCGATTGGCTGTCGACCGTCACTCCCTCGGCCTGGCTCGAACGCGAGCCGCCCATCGGCCGGGTCTACGTCCCGACCGGCTCGTACGCCGAGATGGGCGAGTGGGCCCTGCCCGCGGCCGAAGCACAGGTCTACGCGCCCCTCCTCCATGCCGCGGTCACGGCGAAACGGCCCGAGGCCCGCTATCTCCGGGGCGGCTTCTGGCGCAACTTCCAGGTCAAGTACCGCGAGATCAACGACCTCCACAAGCAGATGCTCCGGACGAGCGCGAAGGTCCACGGCATGCGGGCCGCCGAGGCCGCCGGCGCGCCCGGGGTCGATGCGCCGACCGCCACCCGGGCGCTCGACCACCTCTTCCAGGGCCAGTCGAACGACTGCTACTGGCACGGCCTGTTCGGTGGGATCTACCTCGCCCACATGCGCCTCGCGACCGCGGAGCACCTGATCGCCGCCGAGGACCTCGCGGATACGGCCGCCAGCGCGCGGGGCGAGCGAGTCGACCGGGCGGAGCTCGTGGACGTGGACCTCGACGGGATCGCGGAGGTCCTCCTGACGGCTCCGGGCCAGGTCGTGACGGTGAAGCTCGACGAGGGTGCCGGGATCGGCGGCTGGGATGTCCGGCCGGTCCGGCACGCCCTGGCGTCGGTGATGCGGCGGCGACCCGAGGCCTATCACGCCATCCTGCTGGCGCACGAGACGGCCGCGTCGTCCGCGCCGGATCCGGGCCCGACCGACGGTCCATCCTCGATCCACGAGCTGGTGCGGGTCAAGGAGAGCGGACTCGCGGAGCGGCTCCACTACGACGATCACGAGCGCCGCTCCGGGCTCGTCCGCTTCCTTGCCCCGGACACCACCCCGGAGGCCGTGGCCGCCGGGCGCGAGACCGAGCTTGGCGACGCCGTCGTGGGCGCTTTCGAGGTGCTGGAGCTCGCCGAGGGCCGGCTCGTCGTGGTCCGGGTCGCGACACTCCGCGGACCCGACGGCGCCGACCGGACCGTCCGGGTGACGAAGACGCTCGAGCTCGGCGGCGACCGGCGGACCCCGACCCTCGCCCTCGAGGTGGCGCTCGAGCAGCTGGCGGGGTCGCCGCTGGAGACGCGCCTCGGCCTCGAATGGACCCTGATGATGCTCGGCGGTGGGGGCAACCCGGCGGCCTGGTGGGAGGTGGACGCGACCCGCTCGGCTCACGACGGAGTCGGGGAGGCGACCGGCATCGCGGCGCTCGCCTCGGGCAACGACGACGTCGGGATCCGCCTCGATACCGCGGTCGAGCCGGCCGGCGACGCCTGGTGGGCGCCGATCGAGACGATCTCGAACTCCGAATCCGGCTTCGAGCGCGTCTACCAGGGCAGCGGCCTCATGCTCTCCTGGCCGCTCCGCCTGGCGACCGGCGAGCGGCGGACCGTTCGGGTGATGCAGCGCGTCTCGACGACCCGCGATCGCGCGGCCGCGGAGGCCTGATCGGCCTGGCCGTGGCCTGGGTCCGGGCTCGCGGCTCGAAGGTGCGCCAGGCGCGTTTCCGGGCCCGGGAATCCGTCAGCCCGCGGCCTGCGCGCCACGGGCTGACGAGGGGTCGATGTCGATCGGCGGAAGGCCCGATCGGCCTCGAGGATGATTCGCCGGCCAGCCAGGCCGAGCCGGCCGCGACGCTCCTAGCGGAGCACGCTACCGATCGAGCCCGTCCGCGCCCGCGGGTCGTACGACTCGCGCGAATCGACGCCGCAGCGGAGCGCGGCCAGGTCGAGAAGTGCGAGGATGAGGATCGAAGCGATCACGATGACGAGAGCGGCCACGGGGCACCTTCGGAGTTTCTCGCTCGCGCCGCGAGGCACGAGCAGGTTGCTATAGTTGACTAGGCCAAATCCTATTTGGACTAACTGACTATGTCAAGCAGGCCAACCGGCCCCTCTGTGGCCCGTGCCGACAGTCCCGGACTCCAGGCGGAGAGCGGGCTGGAGGCGACCAGCGGCGCGCCGTCCGGGGCGTCGGTCGCCCGCTCGGGCGGCTTCGACGTCGAGCGCGACTCGGACGTGCCGATCAGCACCCAGATCTACTGGCAGCTCGCCTACCAGATCGACTCGGGACGGCTTCTCCCCGGCTCGCGCCTCGCCCCCGTCCGGGAGCTCGGGGCGGCCCTGCGGGTCAACCCGAACACGATCCGCGCCGTGTACAAGCGGCTGGCCGATGCCGGCTACGTCACGAGCCGGCACGGGGCGGGCACGCACGTGGCCGATCGGCCGCCGCAGCGACGGGGCCAGGAGGCGCTGGCCGGGATCATCGCCGAGATGCTCCGCCGGGCCGCCACGGCCGGCTTCACGCCCGACGAGGTGGCGGCGGCCGTCTTCGCGGCTGCGACCGAGCGGAAGCGGCCCGGGCCGCTCGTGCGGGTCCTCTTCGCCGAATGCACCAACGCCGATGCAGCCTATGACGCCGAGCGGATCGTGGAGGCGTTCGGGGGCGTCGTCGAGGCCGAGGGAACGCTCCTGGCCGAGATCCCGGAGCGACTCGGCCGGTTCCACTACGACCTCATCGCGACGACGACCTTCCACGCCGACGAAGCCCAGGCCTATGCCGCGGGCCATGGCACGCCGGTCGTGGCGATGCTCGTGGGACCGGGCTACATGGACCTGGTGCACGAGGTCGCGGCCCTGCCGACCGGTGGGCGGGTCGGCCTCGTGTGCGCCTCCGAGGTCGGGGTCGAGAACATCGCGGACACGCTCCGCCTGTCCGGCACGACCGGCGTCGAGCTGCTCAGCGCGACGACCGGCGGCGAAGAGGGACTCGACCGGATCGACGAGGACGCCGACCTCATCCTCCTCTCGCGCGAGGCACTCGCCCTTGGCCTCGAAGCGCGCTTCAGCCGGCCGGAGCGGATCCGCGAGTGGCTCTACGAGTTCGATCCGTCCGGGCTCGAGCTGCTCAGGTGGGCGGTCGAGGGGGTCCAGGGCGCCCGGGTCGGGGCGTCGGAGGAGGGCTTCGGGCGATCGGGATCGAAGCGACGCCCGACGGCCCGGCACGACCACGCCGTCGCCCAACTCGGCTCCGGGCGCTAGGGCGTGCCGGTGGCGCGCTCGACCGGGCGCGAATTCCGCCTCGCGCGCGAGGCCCGTGAGCGCTTCGGGCTGGCCGACCTGACCCTCGACCCGCAGCTCGGGACGGCGCGCACGATCGCCTCACGACTGGCCAAGGGCGGGCGGCGGGTCCCCGCCGGCGAGCTCCAGGCGGCCGGCGTCCTCGTCCGGATCCTCGGGCGGCTGGTCGACGTGCACCTCGCGCGTGGCGGCGACCCGGTCGCGGAGGCCGCCGCCGAGCTTCGGGAGCGACTCGGCAGCGCCCCGATCGACGGGGTCGCGCGTGCCTTCGCGGCGACATTCCCGCGCCACCTCGAGCGGCCCGAGGCGCCGGATCCGACCGTCGCCCTGCCCCAGCTGCTGCTGCTGGAGACCCTCGGCGAGAATCCGGCGGTCGCCCCATTCGGAGACCTGGTGGCGCTCGACGAGCTGACCGCCCGGGCCGCCTCGACCCGGACGGTGAGCAGCGACCTGGCCGCCTTCTTCGACCGACTGCCGAGCCTCGAGCCGGGCGGCCCATCGCTCCTGACCCTGCTCCGGGCCCCGGCCCTGGCCGAACCGGACTCGCTCGCAGCGCAGCTGCGCTGGATCCGCAGCGCCTGGGGGACGCGCTATGCGGACGAGCTCGGAGACCTCATCGGCGAGCTGATCCTCGCGCTCGATGTCCTGGCCGAGGAGGCCCATGGGGCCGAGCTGGCGTGGTTGGGGACCCAGCCCGATGCCGGCGCCGGCGGTCCGGCCGAGGTGCTCGAGTTCGGCGCCGATGCCGGCGAGCCCGAGCGCTACAGTCCCGACACGGACTGGATGCCCCGGCTCGTGCTGCTCGCCAAGAGCGCCTACGTCTGGCTCGATCAGCTCTCGAGGCGGTACACCCGCGAGATCCGAACGCTCGATGCGGTCCCCGACGAGGAGCTCGACGTGGTCGCGGCCCGGGGGATCACCGGGCTCTGGCTGATCGGCCTGTGGGAGCGCAGCCGCGCCTCCGAGCGGATCAAGCGGATGCGCGGCCAGACGGATGCCGTCGCCTCGGCCTACTCGCTCGACGACTATGCGATCGCCCGGGACCTCGGCGGCCCGGCCGCGCTCGACGACCTCCGGGAGCGGGCGATGGCCCGCGGCATCCGATTGGCCAGCGACATGGTCCCCAACCACATGGGGATCGACTCGAGCTGGGTGATCGAGCATCCCGAGCGCTTCCTGGCCGTCCCCGAGCCGCCCTTCCCCGCCTATACGTTCGGCGGGCCGGACCTCTCCGACGACGAGCGGGTCGCGATCCGGATCGAGGACCACTACTGGGAGTCGACCGACGCCGCGGTCGTCTTCCAGCGGGTCGATCGGCGGACCGGCGAGACGCGCTACGTCTACCACGGCAACGATGGGACGACCTTCCCCTGGAACGACACGGCCCAGCTCGACTACTCGCAGGCGGCCGTCCGCGAGGCGGTCATCGGGGCGATCCTCGCGGTCGCCCGTCGCTTCCCGGTCATCCGGTTCGATGCCGCGATGGTCCTCGCGAAGCGCCACGTCCAGCGCCTCTGGTTCCCGCCGCCGGGCGAGGGCGGCGCGATCCCGTCGCGAGCCGGCCACGGGATGACCCGGGTCGAGTTCGAGCGGGCGATGCCCCACGAGTTCTGGCGCGAGGTGGTCGACCGGGTCGCCGCCGAGGTCCCCGACACGCTCCTGCTGGCCGAGGCGTTCTGGCTCCTGGAGGGCTATTTCGTCCGGACCCTCGGGATGCACCGGGTCTACAACAGCGCCTTCATGAACATGCTCCGGGACGAGCGCAACCTCGAGTACCGGGCGGTCATCCGGAACACCCTGGAGTTCGATCCGGCGATCCTGGGCCGGTTCGTCAACTTCATGAGCAATCCCGACGAGAAGACGGCGGTCGAGCAGTTCGGGACCGGCGACAAGTACTTCGGGGTGGCGACGATGATGGCGACCCTCCCGGGGCTCCCGATGTTCGGGCACGGTCAGTTCGAGGGCTTCGCCGAGCAGTACGGGATGGAGTTCCGGCGGGCCCATCGGCAGGAGGCCGTCGACGAGCCGCTGCTGGCCCATCACGAGCGGACCCTGGTGCCGCTCCTCCGCCGGCGGGCGACCTTCGCCGGCTCGGCCGGGTTCCGCCTGTTCGACTTCGAGCTCGCCGACGGGGGCGTCGCCGAGGATGTCTTCGCCTACGCGAACGTCGGACCGGGCGGCGATCGGTCGCTGATCCTCTATCACAATCGGTACGCGGGCGTGGAGGGTCGGGCCCGGACGTCGGTCGCGTTCGCGGTCAAGGGTCCCGACGGCGAGCGGCGGCTCGAGCGCTCGACCCTCGGCGAGGCCCTCGGCCTGTCCGGGGAGCCCGACCGCTGGGTGATCCTGCGCGACGCGGTCAGCGGGACCGAGTTCCTCCGCTCGTCGGCGACGCTGGCCGTCGATGGCCTGCGCTGGACGCTCGGCCCGTATGAGCGGCGGACCTTCGTCGACGTCCGCGAGGTCCACGACCGCGAGGATCACCCCTGGGGCCGGCTTGCCGCCAGGCTCGACGGGGCCGGGGTCCCGTCGCTCACGGAGGCGCTGGCGGACCTCGCGCTCGAACCCGTCCACCTCGAGGCGCGCTCCCGGCTGGCCGCCGCGCTCGCCTCGATCCGGGCCGAGGACGTCGAGCGCACCGCACCGGACGAGGCGCGCCCGGCGCCGGACGGGGCTGGCCCGGCACCGGACGGGGCGAGCCCGGCACCGGC
>JBGPFS010000092.1:0-8857 GCA_041483455.1 Candidatus Limnocylindria bacterium
CAGCGGCGCGACGCGTGGCATCGTCACCCACAGGTCGATCCGATCACGCAGCGGTCCCGAGACCCGGCGCTGGTATCGCTCCGCCTCCCGCCCCCGACAGGCGCAGGCCCGATCCGTGGTGCCGGCGAAACCACACGGGCAACCGTGAAGGTTCGAACTACACCATCCGCCGGCGAATCATCGAGCTGCCACCGT
This sequence comes from Candidatus Limnocylindria bacterium, assembly GCA_041483455.1. GTDB lineage: Bacteria > Chloroflexota > Limnocylindria > Limnocylindrales > CSP1-4 > JBGPFS01. Next base: position 196 of record JBGPFS010000092.1, read on the forward strand.
CTCGCTACCGGGTAAAGGCGGCGGTGGGATGACCGCCCCGGACCCACGTAGCTACGCACGCGCACGTAGCTACGAGCGCGTAGCACGTAGCAGTAGCACCGATTCCTTGGAGGAAGACACCCGTGCTACGAGACGTTGGACAGCCGCCGAGACCCGGGCTCGGGTCGCCGCTGGTCCCCCGTTCCGCTACCCGTCACCCGACGAGTCCACCCTCCAGGACCTGGTGCTCGGGTACGAGGCGATCACCCGGGATCCGGTCCGCCGGTCCGCCAAGCGCAACCTCATCGCCGCCTGCTACCGGGTCCACGGAGCGGGGCTGCTCGACCGGGTCCGAGCGCTGTTCATCGAGACCGGCACAGCGACGAACCTGCTCGGCTACCTGCGGACCACCGAGCCCGAGGCCTTCGACTCGGACTCAGCAGATCCGATCCCGCACTGCGCTCCTCCCCCACCCCGGGCGACCAATGACGCGTTGCCCGGCCTGACCTACTCGGAAACCGATCGACCGCAGTTCGACGCCGATCCCAAGCGCCGATATGACCGACGGCCGTCGAACCCGGACGCGGCGGCGTTCTTCAGTGCCGAGGAGCTCGGGGTTCCGCCTCGGCACTCCCCGACCGCACAGGCGCTCGACCGATGACCCCTACCGCTCGGGCAGGTCACCAGGGTACCGCCGCATGATCCGGCGCAGCTCCTCGTCGGTGAGCCCGCGGCCGTGCGCCTCGCGAGAGCGCTCCTCGGCGCCCTCGACGAACGTCGCCCGCAGGCGCCGGTTCAGCTCGTGGCGGTGTTCCTCGGCACGCCGTGACTCCCGAGACCGCTCGCTCATGGCACGAATCCTATCGACCCCGGCAAGCCGGTCTCCACATTCGCCGAAGGTCCGGACCCGATGACGATCGCCCTCCCCTCCCTCACCGTCGAGGAGGTCCCGATCGACCGCCTCCATCCGGATCCGGCCAATCCGCGGCGGATCGGCGACGAGGAGCTCGAAGCGCTTAACCGGAGCCTCCGCCAGTTCGGCTTTGTCCAGCCGGTCCTGGCCCGACGCGATGACGGCATCGTGGTGGGTGGCCACCAGCGCCTGGTCGCCGCCCGGCGGCTCGGGATCGCGACCGTCCCGGTGATCTGGCTGGACCTGCCCGTCGAGCAGACGCGGCTCCTCGGCGTCGCACTCAACAAGATCAGTGGTTCCTGGGACGAGCAGCTCCTGGCCCGGCTGCTGGCCGAGCTCCAGGCAATGCCCGAGCTGGATATCACGCTCTCGGGGTTCGGCGAGGACGAGGTGGCCGACCTGCTCCGGAGCCTGTCGGCCCGCGAGCGGCGGGAACGACCGGAGGCGTTCGACCTCGACTCGGCACTCGATGCAGCGACCAAGGAGCCCCGCTCCAAGCCAGGCGACCTGTGGGCACTAGGCGAACACCGCCTCCTGTGCGGAGACGCGACGCAGTCTGCCCATGTCGCGAAGGTCCTTGATGGCCGGCAGGCCGCCATTGCCTTCACCGACCCGCCCTACAACGTCGCCCTCGGCGATCATGGCGGCCAGCCACGGGGAGCGCGTCGGCGACGGATCGCCAACGACGCGCTCGACCCAATTGCCTGGGAGGCGTTCGTCCGGGCCTGGACACGGACGCTCGTCGCTTCGGTCGACGGCGCCGTCTACGTGTGTATGAGCTCCAAGGAGTGGCCGCTCGTCAACCGGGTCCTGGCCGAGGAGGGCGGCCACTGGTCGGACACGATCATCTGGGCCAAGGACCGGTTCGTCCTGGGTCGGGCCGACTACCAGCGCGGATACGAGCCGATCTGGTACGGCTGGCGCGAGGGTGCCGACCACCACTGGTGCGGCGACCGTGATCAGTCCGACGTGTGGCAGATCGCGCGACCTGCCGACGCGCCGCTCCATCCAGTGATGAAACCACTCGCCTTAATGGAACGCGCGATCAGCAACAGCAGCCATGAGCGTGACCTCGTCCTCGATCCATTCGTTGGATCGGGCAGCACGCTCATCGCCTGCGAGCGGACCGACCGGGCGTGCGCCGCGATCGAGCTTGATCCGGTCTACGTCGATGTCACGCTCGCCCGCTGGGAGCGGTTCAGCGGGCAGCAGGCGGTCCGGGCCGATGGCTGAGTCGCGGGCGGCGAGCGCTAGACGTCAACCAGGGGGGTCTCGACGCCCGGCTCAGAGGCACAGCCGGTCAGCGATGCGGGCCGTCCGGCCCGGCGATCCGGCAAGGGACGTCCGCGTCCTCGTCGAGGAAGTAGCTCGCGCAGATCCGGTGGTAGCCATCGGCGACCTGGGCCGGGACCCCATGAACAAGATCACCGCGGATGAGGAGGACGGGCGACAGCGGCGTGCCGGCCGCGATCTTGCCCAGGTCCCTGGCCACGTGAGGGTTCGTGCTCGGCAGGGCCACGAGGCCGGAGGCGCGCAGGATGTCCTTGGCCTTGAATTGAGCGACCGGGGCATGATCCAGGCGGCGCAACAGGGCGGCAACGATGTCCGCCTCGGCGAGCAGCGACAGGTACGAGGCCGCCGCCGGGTAGTCGTGCTTGTCCGGCTCGTCCTTCCAGATCGGGCGATCCATGGCGCCGAGAGCCTCCGTCGACGGTTGGTGATCATCAACGAGCCTACGCCACACGATGGCCGGATCGTGCTGGTCGGCGCGAACCGTTACCAGCTCCCCGAGGCTTACCAGAGGTAACCGGTGGTAAGGCGTCGCTGTGTCCAGGAGCTGCCCGACGGACGACCCTGTCAGGCGCCACCCGGTCGCGACTCGACGTTGTGCTTCTGGCACGACCCGGGCAAGGCCGAGGATCTGGCCGAAGCGCAGCGCCTCGGCGGCGTCCGGCGCAAGCGCGAGCGGACGATCGCCGCGGCCTACGACGTCACTGGCCTCGGAACGGTCCAGGCGATCCGACGGGTCCTCGAGATCGCGACCCTCGACGCCCTTGGCCTGGAGAACTCGATCGTGCGGGCGAGGGTCCTGATCAGTGCCGCGATGGCGGCGGCGAAGCTCCTCGAAACGGGCGAACTCGAGGAGCGGATCGCCACCCTCGAGGGGGCGGTCGGTGTCGGCCGCGATCGCTTTGCCGCGGTTCTCCTCCCGGACGACGCGGCGTGACCACGATCGAGCGACGTTTGGCGAAGGTCGAGGCGGCGATGACACCGACCCAGCTCGTGCTGCGCTGGCTCGACGAGGCCCAGAGCTACGACGACTTCAGCACGTATGCGCGCTCGCTCATCGACGCCGGACCAGACGCGTTTCCGATGGATCGGCTCGCCCGAGAGGCCGAGGAATGCGCTCGATCTCAGGTCCGCGGCAAGCCCCGCGAAGAAGCGGACGCTGCCATCCGGCGAGCTGTCGTCGAGACGGTCTTCCGGGTCCAGCTCGTCCTGCGGATCAACGTCGCCAGCCAGGAGTTCCTCGACCGGGAGGGTCTCATCCAGGCCGCGTTGAGCGCCCAGCTCGGCCTCATTGTGGATCGACGACCCGAAGCAGGTGTATCCGACACGCTCCGCCAACTCGTTGAATTCCGAGACCTCCTCCTCGGTCGGGTGACCGAGCTACATGCGTTCGAAGCTGCGCGAGCGAGGGTCGTTGGTCGCTACCTCGACGCCGCAGCGGCAGACTTCCCGGCGGCCAGGCGCACGTGGACAGAGCAGCGCAGTCGATCCGAAACGATGGCGGTCATGGCTATGCGGATCGCTGAGCTCGACGGCGCGCCAGGGGCTCCGCCGGACGATCAGGCGGTCTTCGATGCCCGCGTGAGCGAGCTCGTGAGCGACCTGGTCGAGCCCGCCCGATCGACTGCGTACGACGAGCTCGGTGATGGTCGACGAGCATTGACCGTGGCCGTGCGTTGGCTACGGCCGAAGCTCCTCGGGGATCAGGCGACTAGCAGCTAGGTCGGCGCCGTCCGCGACAATGACGTGCCCCCCCACCCCTTCGCCCGGACTCGCGGGCTCGGCGTTCGGGATCGATCACAGAGAAAGCCCCGACCCCTGGTGCGGTGCGATCGCTCTCTCTGGCCAAGAGAGCGAGACCTGAGACAGTCCCGAGGTCGGAGCTTGACCAGAGTCTAGGCGGTTGGGCGGCCCGCCCCAACAGAGCCATATGGCCCGAACGCGAGCCGTCGACGGGACGCCACCATGAACGGATGGTGGCGGGCCTTTCGTGGGTCCGGTAACCAGCTGCGATCGCCGCAAGGCGCGGTCAGGCCAGGTCGGCCGTGATGCTGTTCGCCTCGCCCACGAAACGAGCGGCTTCCCCATCGAGTAACGCCGAGACCACCCCGACGTGCTCGACAGCGAAGCCGCCGCGGAGGAGCAACCGCTGAAACTCCGCAGACGCACGGACTCGACCCAGCTGCTCTTGGCTTCCGCGCAGCAGGATGAAACCGCCTAGATCGCCACCATGCACCTCGAGGATCGCGACCTCGACGTTCTCTACTTCCCCCTTCTGCTTGAGGCCCGTGTAGTATGCCATGACCTCCCCGAAGACCTTGCTCGCTTGGACCTCGCGACCGGCACGCGGAGCGCCAAAGCCAAGGAACAGTCCGAAGTTAGCCATCGCGACACCCCTCTACCGAGAGCCCAGGGAAACATCCCAGGCCCATACGGTAACCCCGCGTCATCTTCGCGCCGCCGGTGTGATCAGCTCGCCAGGGTCCATTGCACCGACACCATGACGCGATCGTGAGGATCCTCCCTGACTGTCCGCTGGCTTCGGCCGACGGTCATTGCTGATCCGCGATGAACCGCTCCAAGGACCCGGAGCTCGAGGGGTCGCTCGCCCGAGCGTGCTTGCGATGGAGACCGCCGCCGTCCATCATCGCGGCGTGGCCAGGCGGGTGAGCAGCGACCGCTTCATCGGCAGGGCGGATGACCTCGAACGACTGACGGGCGCATACGCCGAGGCGGCGGCCGGTCGGCCCGTGTTCGTTCTCGTTACGGGCGAGGCGGGGGTCGGGAAGTCCCGCCTCCTGGAAGAAGCGCGTCGCGGATTCGAGGCCGCTGGCGCAACAGTGCTCGTCGGGGCGTGCATCCCGCTCGGCGATGAGCTTCCGTTCGGGCCATTGGCTGAGGCGCTTCGACCACTCGTCGCGGTCCTGGGGCGGGATCGCGTCATGGCGCTCGCGGGACCCCATCGCCAGGCGCTGGCACGGCTGATTCCCGAGCTGGCGACGACACCCGAACGGCTCCCGGACGAGCGGCCTAGCGGGGCGTGGCGTTTGTACGAGGCCGTCCGGACAGTCCTGACCGCGATGGCCCGGGAGCGTCCTATCGTCCTCGCGATCGAGGACCTGCACTGGGCGGACGCATCGACCCGAGCACTCCTCCAGTACCTCATCGGGAATCTGCGCGACAGTCCCATGCTTGTCGTTGCGACATATCGAAGCGACGAGCTGTCAGGGGAGCACCCGCTCCTGCAGGTCCTTGCCGAACTCGAACGCTCTGGGCGCATCGAGCGCCTCGATCTCGAGCGGTTCGGGCGGACCGATCTCGGCGACCTTGCCGCGTCGATCCTCGGTCGCGCGCTCGAGGTGAAGGATCTCGACTCGCTCGTCCAGCGCTCCGATGGGAATGCATTTCTGGCCGAGGAACTCATCGCGTCATTGGCGGCCGGGAATGGCGACAAGGGGATCCCGACCACCCTGGCCGGCGTCATGGCCGTTCGCCTCTCGGGTCTGTCCCCCGATGCGCGGCGGATCGTGCGCACCGCGTCGGTCCTCGGTCGGCGGGTCGATCATCGGCTGCTTGAGAGAGTACTCCCCGATGCGGAAGACGTGGTCCTCGCGTGCCTCCGCGAGGCGGTCGACCAGCGGATCCTCGTCCCCGCGAACGGGGGCCGGTCAACCGCCTATGCGTTCCGTCACACGCTCGTTGGTGAGGCGGCGTATGCCGACCTTCTCCCGGTGGAACGGCTCGCCCTGCACGGGGCTGTGGCACGCGCGCTCCAGGCGGAAACAGCCGATGACGATCTCCCGGCCGACGTCGCGGGTGAGATCGCCTATCACGCCTTCCGCGCGAACGACCTCCCCCGAGCGCTGGTCACGGCGATCCGGGCAGCGCAAACGGCCACCGTCGTTTATGCGTTCCCCGAGGCACTCCGCCAGTACGAGCGGGCCATCGAGTCCTGGCCACAGGTGGCCGATGCCGCGGCGCGAACAGGACTCGAGCGCTGGGAATTGCTGTTCCGCGCCGCCCGGTCGGCGGCCGGAGCGCACGATCCGGCGCGAGGCTGCCGACTGGCGGAGGAGGCCCTGGAGGCCCTCGGCCACGGTCGAGAACTGGAGGCGGGCGTCATCGTCGCCCAGGCGTTCTGGTTCGCCTGGGAGGCATCCGACTACGCGGCCCTGGAGCGCTTCGGGTCGGCCGGCATCACGCTCGTGCCGGCCGGAACACCAGGCGACCTCCGGGCGCAGGTCCTCGCTAACCTGGCGGCGCTCCGCCGGTATCACGGCCACCACGAGCTGGCCCTCGCGCTCGGCCGCGAAGCCGCAACAGCCGCTCGGCAGGCCGGAGCGCGAGGCGCCGAGGGTCGAGCACTCGCTGTGGTCGCCGAGACGCTCACCCATCTGGGGCGCTCCAGTGCCGCATTGGTGGCCTTCGGGGAAGCGGCCAAGGCAGCCAACGATGCCGGTGACCCGGAGGAGCTGGCCCGAATCGCGCACGGAAGCACCTGGGCGCTCGAGATCGCCGGACACTTCGAGCAGGGGCTCCAGGTGGCCGGTCAGGCCCTCGAAGCGTCCATCGCCAACGGAACTGAGAGCCGCCAGGGGGACTTCCTGCGCGCCGTGCTGATCGAGTGCCTCGTCGAGCTTGGACGGTGGCAAGAGGTTGGCGAGCACGGCCGCCGGGTGGACGAGCGGTGGATCGCCAGCCCGGCGACGGCATGGGCAGAAGTGATGGTCGCTCGCATCCACATCAGCCGTGGCGAGTTCGCGGAAGCCAGCCGGATCCTCGGCAAGACTCTGGGCATCCCTGCGATCGCCTTCAACCTCGTCTGGGAGACGGAGGAGACCGCTCATCTTGCCTACGCCGAGGGGCGCATCGCAGAGGCTCGCCGAATCGTCGAGACTGCCATCGCGGCGTGCCCGACGCCGAACGAGTCGGCTCTCTGGTGGGTGCTCAGCAAAGCCGTCACCGGCGAAGCCGACGCCGCGTCCGAGGCGCGCGCGCGGCGACGCTCACGGGCGGCCGCCGAAGCCATCTCATGCGGGACCCGTTACGGCGACCTCTTGCGCCGTTCGGTGGAGGCCGCGCTCGCGACCGGCGAGTCCGGGCCGCTGGCTGAGGCCTACCTGGCCTGGGAGATCGCGGAACGAAACCGCCTCCTCGATCGGTCCGATCCAAATGCTTGGGACCGTGCAGCGGGCGCTCGCGAGGCACTCCCCCAACCCTATGAGGCAGCCTACGCGCGGTTCCGGCACGCAGAGGCGATCCTCGCCGCCGCCGGATCGCGCGGTGAGGCCGAGAAGGCTCTGCGGACCGCCTACGCGACCGCTGCCGTCCTCGAAGCGGGCCCGCTCCTGCGGAGGATCGAGCAGCTCGCGCGGAGAGCGCGGCTCTCGCTCCTTGCTCCACGCCCGGCAAGGCGAGTCCGCGGTCCATCGACGGAGCTAACGCAACGCGAACGCGAGGTCGTCGCGTTCCTGGCCGAGGGACGCACCAATCGCGAGATCGGAGCGGCCCTGTTCGTCAGCGAGCGGACCGCCTCGGTCCATGTTTCGAACCTCATGGGCAAGCTCGGAGCGCGGAGCCGCTTCGAAGCGGCGGCCATCGCGACCCGGCGCGGCCTCCTCCCCGGTTCCTCGGACGAGCGCGGTGTGCCCATCCGATAGGCGGGCCACCTGAGAGCCGGCGGAGAAAATTACGTATCCGGCGGGCGTCCGCCTAAGCGTTTGCACGATGTTCGCGCGGCTCCCGATACCTACCGTCCCATGCATCAGCCGACCCCGGGTTGGGGCGAAGGATGGGAAGGAGAGGTGCGATGAGCGCCATGTTCAATTCGGCGGGACATCCGCTGCGGCTGGACCTGCAAGGTCCGAGCAGACTCGCGATCGCGGCTGCCCTCGTGGTCAGTGTCGCGGCAGGCGGCTTCGCCGTTGGTCGGGCGACATCCGACCGGCAGGCAGTCGCCGTCAACGGAGGATCGCTATCGGTCGGGGCGGTTCATCCCGAGCGCGGGACGATCGTCTATCACCGGACGTGGCCGGCGCAGGTATCCGGGGCGGCGACCCGCGATCGTCAGCGCCACCATCCAATGGAAGATCCCGTCCGCATCTTCACGCCAGAGCAGGTAATCAAGGACTGCCAGATTCATCGCCATCTGAGTTGCTGAGCGCGCCGCCGGGGGACGAGCTGCACCGCCGAAACGGACACGGCGGGGGTGGGGGTGAACAATCGACGGCGTAACGACCTGTCCAGGCGTCTAGGCTGCGACGAGGGCTTAGACCCGACCGACACCATGAACCCATCGTTGCGGAAGCCGAGGCAGGTGAGCGGATACCCGCCCGCTCATGCGCGCCATAGACGAGAAGCCGAACCCGTCACGGCCCGCCAATCGAGCCCGGGTCTGGCGGCTCGGCGCCACTCCCTACCGCGCTGACGAGCCACAGCACGAGATCGCCCGCTTCTGCGTCGGACAGCCCCTTGTCGGTC
>JBGPFS010000093.1:0-8816 GCA_041483455.1 Candidatus Limnocylindria bacterium
CTCATCGCGCTCGGGACCACCCGGGCCCGCGGCCCGTGGGCGCGCTACCAGGCCCTCCGGGCCCAGGACGCGAACGTCGCGCGCTACGAGGCCTGGCGGGGCGGCGTGCGCGACGACGGACGGACCGGGGCGTCGGTCGCGATGGCCGTGCTCCGGCGTCGGGCCCGGACCGGCGCGACGATCGCGCTGGCCGGCTTCATCCTGGTGCTGCTCGGCTTCCTGCTCCGCTGACGGCACCCTGCGGCGGGCGGCCTTGCGCCGGCCCAGCGCCCGGGCGCCGGGCCTACCGAAGGCCGAGCCGGGCGTGCTCGATCTTCGGGCAGCGGTCCATCACCACGGCCAGCCCCGCGCCTGCCGCGATCCGGGCGGCCTCCCAGTTCACGACCCCGAGCTGGAGCCACAGGCAGCGAGCCCCGACGGCGATCGCCTCTTCGGCGTGCGGCACGCACGACTCCGAGCGCCGGAAGACGTCGACGACCTCGACCGGCCCGCTCGCTGCGACGGCGTCGGCCACGGTCGCGAAGGCCGGGACGCCCAGGACCACAGCGGCACCGGGGTTGATCGGGACGCAGTCGTAGCCATGGCTGAGGAGATAGGCCATGACCTCGTTCGACGGCCGGGTCGGGTCGGGCGACGCCCCCACGATGGCGATCCGCCGCACCGAGCGCAGGAGCGCCGCGATCCCCGCGTCGTCGAGCAGCGCTACCGGCCCTCGGCCCTCCTGGAGGTCGAGGACGGCCCGGGCGCGAGCGCGTTCATCGGATCCGATCGCGCCCTCTTTCAGGTCCGGGTCTCGCGGGCGTAGGGCTTGCCCACGGCGGCCGGGGCCACGCTCCGCCCGACGGCCAGCACGAGGACGACGATCGTGACGACATAGGGCAATGCGCCGTAGAACTCATTGGGGATCGCCTTGAAGACGTCGCCCAGCTGCCCGGTCGGTCGGTTGAGCCCGATCGCGACCCGGAGCGCGTCCGAGGCCGTGAACAGAAGGGCGGCACCGAACGCCCCAAGTGGCGTCCAGCGTCCGAAGATGACCGCGGCCAGCGCGATGAACCCGCGTCCGCTCGTCATCCCGTTCTGGAACGAGCCGCTCTGCTCGAGGGTCAGGTACGCCCCTCCGAGGCCGGCGAACACGCCGCCCAGGATGACGTTCCGGTAGCGCAGCCGGATGACGTCGATGCCGACGGTCTCGGCCGCCTTGGGATGCTCGCCGACCGCCCGGGTCCGGAGGCCCCAGCGCGAGCGGAACAGCATGATCTGGAGGAAGATCGCCAGGAAGATGACCGACATCGCGATCGGGCCCTGGGCGAACAGTGCCTTCACGATCCAGCCGACCCCGGGCAGGTCCACCAGCGCCGATGGCGGAGCGTACGGGGCGAAGATCCCAGCCCCGAGTCGTGGGTTCGGCGAGATGAGCAGGCGGTTCAGGTAGCCGGTCAGCCCGAACGCGGCGATGTTGATGATCGTTCCACTGATGATCTGGTCAGCGCGGATCGAGATCGACAGCCAGGCGTGGAGGACCGACACGAGCATCCCCGTCCCGATCGCCGCCAGCACCCCGACGAGGATCGGGCCGGTGACCCCGAACAACGCGGCCGGCGTGCCTGCCGGGAAGGCCTGCGCCGCCAGCCCGGCCGCCAGGAACCCGGTGAAGGCGGCGCTCAGCATCATCCCCTCGATCCCGATGTTCACCACGCCCGAGCGCTCGTTCATGATCCCGCACAGGGCCCCGAGCGCGATCGGAGCGGCCAGGGCCACGAAGATCGGCGCGATGACCGGCATGGTCGCGACGAGGTAGCCGATCAGCTGGAATACGACGCCGAGGACGGGGATCGAGTCGAGCATGGTCGGGATCGCATCCATCAGCGGCTCGCGCCTCCGTACGAGCTGGTGACCGTCTTGAGCCCCTCGATCCCGCCCGCTGCCCGGATCCTGAAGAGCCGGCGGACGACGACGTCGGCGGCCAGGAAGAGCAGGATCACGGCCTGGATGACGTCGACGATCTCGACCGGGATCTCGGCCTGGATCTGCATCAGGCCGGCGCCCGCCCGGAGGGCCCCGAACAGGAGCGCCGCCATCGCGATCCCGAATGGGTGCGACCGTCCGAGGAGGGCGACGGCGATCGAGTCGAACCCGATCGACGTGCCGTAGGACGGGATGACGAAGTGGCTGACGCCGAGGATCTCGGTCGAGCCGGCGATCCCGAACAGGAACCCCGACAAGCTCATCGTGAAGATGGTCAGGAAGGCGGGCCGCATCCCCGCGTAGCGGGCGGCGCTCGGGTTCGCGCCGACCGTCCGGATCTCGAATCCGAGCGTGCTCCGGTAGAGGAGCCACCAGACGGCCGGCACGGCGGCGACGGCCAGGAGGACGCCAAGGTGGATGTTGTCACCGAGGATGATCGGCAACGCCGCGTTGCCCAGGTCGCCGGTCCGGCTGAACGAGAAGCCCGGTGCCAGCAGGGGGCCAAGGATGAGGTAGGCGATGACCGACGAGGCGATCGAGTTGAGCATGATCGTAACGACCACCTCGTGGGCGCCGGTCCAGGCCTTGAGCGCTCCGGGGATGAACCCCCAGGCGGCACCGGCCAGCATCCCGGCCACGAGCGAGACGCCGATGGCGATCGGGGCCGGAGCGGTGGCCAGGGCGGCTCCGGCGCCACCCGCGGCCGTGGCCGCGAGCAGGAACTGGCCCTGCCCGCCGATATTGAACAGGCCCGCCTTGAAGCCCACCCCGACGGCCAGCCCGCCGAGCAGGAGCGGCGTCGCCTGGAGGATCGAGTTCAGCACGGCCGTCTGCGATCCGAACGCGCCCTGGAGGAGGGCGGCGTAGGCGACCAACGGCAGGGTGACGTCGAGCGAGCCGGTGGTGATCACGCTCGAGGCCAGGATGATGATCGAGGCCACGACCAACGACAGGAAGACGGCCGCCAGCGGCACGGCGGCGACCGACCAGATCCGGGTCCGGAGTCGGCGCTCTGCCGCCGGCTCGCCGACCGCGATCGGATCGCTCATCGGTCGGTCCCGACCGGCGTCGGCGTCGCCGGTGCTTCGCGCCGTCCGGTCGCCATGAGCAACCCGACCTCCTCCCTGTTCGCCGTCCGGCCGTCGAGCGTCGCGGCGATCTCGCCCCGGTACATCACGGCGATCCGGTCGGACAGCTCGAGGACCTCGTCGAGCTCGGCTGAGATGAGCAGGATCGCGGCGCCGCCGTCCCGCATCTCGATCGCCCGGCGGTGGATGAACTCGATGCTGCCGACGTCGAGCCCGCGGGTCGGCTGGTCGAGCACGAGGAGCTTCGGCTCGGAGCTGAACTCCCGCGCCACGACCGCCTTCTGCTGGTTGCCGCCGGACATGGTCTCGGTGGGCGCGGCGGCCGACGACGTCCGGATATCGAATCGGCCGATGAGCTCGTTCGCCCAGCGCTCGATGGCGTCGTCCTGGCGAACCAGGCCGCGCGCGAACGGCGCTCGGTAGTAGCTGGTCAGGACGAGGTTGTCCTCGAGCGGGTAGCTCATCACCATCGCCCAGCGGTGTCGGTCGCCCGGGACGAATGCGAGCCCTGCCTCGCCGAGGGGCCGCGGCCGCCAGCCGGTGACCTCCCGACCCGCCAGCGTGACCCGTCCGGCGCTGGGCCGGCGGAGCCCCGTGAGCGTCTCGACGAGCTCGTCCTGGCCATTGCCGGCCACCCCGGCGATCCCGAGGATCTCCCCGGCGCGGACCTCGAGTCCGACCCCGCGGACCGCCTCGCGGCCACGGTCGTCGCGGGCACGCAGGCCGGTGACCTCGAGGACGACCTCGCCCGGGTGCGACACGCCCCGGTCGACGGTCAGCTGGACCTCCCGACCGACCATCAGAGCCGCCAGGTCGTCCTCGTCGGTCTCCGACGGGATCCGCTGGCCGACGACCCGGCCACGCCGGATGACCGTGATCCGGTCCGCGATCTCGAGGACCTCGTAGAGCTTGTGGCTGATGAAGATGATCGAATGACCCTCGGCGGCCAGGCGGCGCAGGACCGCGAAGATCTCCTCCGTCTCCTGGGGCGTGAGCACGGCGGTCGGCTCGTCGAGGATGAGGATCCTCGCCTTGCGGTAGAGCGCCTTGAGGATCTCGACCCGCTGCTGCCAGCCGACCGAGAGCGTCTCGACCTTGGCGTCCGGGTCGATCTCGAACCCGAACTGCTGGCCGAGGGCGCGGATCCGGCGGTCGGCCTCGTCCCGATCGAGGAAGCCGGCCCTGGCCATCGTCTCGTCGCCGAGCACGATGTTCTCGGCGACGGTGAGGACCGGGACGAGCATGAAGTGCTGGTGGACCATGCTGATCCCGCGGTCGATGGCATCGTGCGGGCTGGTGATGTCGACGGCCTGGCCGTCGATGAGGATCTCGCCCTCGTCAGGCACGGCGAGGCCGTACAGGATGTTCATGAGGGTGGACTTGCCCGCCCCGTTCTCGCCGAGCAGGGCGTGGATCTCACCCGGCCGGAGGTCGAGGTCGATCCCGTCGTTGGCGACCACGGCGGGGTAGCGCTTGGTGATCCCCCGCATCTCGAGGACGGGCGCGCTGTCGGCCATCACGGACCCCGCAGGATGATCGAGCGGTCAGGTAGCACGAACGGGCCGACGCCGGGTCGACCCGTTCGAGTGTCGTGGGTGAGGCTGGTCGGTCAGCCTAGTCCTTCGTGTCGCAAGCCACCGGCTTGCATGGGTCGATCGTCCCGGCCTTCATCCCGGCGAACGCGTCGTCGATCTTCTTCTGGACGTCCGCGGTGACGAGGCTGGCGTAGTCGCCGCCGAACGGGGACAGGCCGACGCCGATCGGGTCGCTCGAGGCGCTCCAGGTGATCGTGCCGCCGGCGTCCTTCTTGGCGTCGATGTTCTTGATCGCCGCCGAGACCGCGTTGGCCAGCTTCTTCTCGGCGCTGGTCACGAGGCACTTGGCCAGGTTCGGCAGCGACTTGCTCTGGTCGACGTCGACCCCGATGCCCGCGACGCCCGGCGTGGCACAGGCGGCCTCGATGGCGCCTGACCCGGACAGGCCCGCGACCTGGAAGATCACGTCAGCCTTCTGGCCGATCATCTGCTGGGCGATCGACTTGCCGGTTCCCGGGTCGTTGAACGCCTTGGTGATGTCGGTCGAGACGTACTGGACCAGGACCTTGATGCTCGGGTTGACCGCCACGGCGCCGTTCTTGTAGCCGTTGATGTAGCGGGTGACGGCCGGGATCGTGTTGATCCCGCCGACGGTGCCCACGACGCCGGACTTGGAGATGCTCGCCGCGACCACGCCGGCGAGATAGCCGACCTGGTCCTCCTTGAAGATGAGCCCCTGGTAGTTCGGCAGGAGCTTGGTCGGGTCGCCTTTGCACCCGAACTTGGGGTCGTTGTTGCCCTGCTCGTCGATGCAGACGCCCTGGTCGACACCGATGAACTTGACCTTGGGGTTGTCCTTGGCGGCCTTCGCGGTCGCGTCACCGAGGGCGAACCCGACGGTCACGACGATCCCGTAGCCTTGGTCGACGAACGTCTTGATGTTCTGGGCGTAGTCGGCCGGAGCCTTGGTGACGATGTTGCTCGCCTTCGCGCCGATCGCGGTCGCCCCGTCCTGGGCGCCACCCCAAGACGCCTCGTTGAACGACTTGTCCTCGAGCGTTCCGACGTCGGTGACGAGTCCAACCTTCTTGTAGTCGGGACCGCTCGCTCCGCAGGCGGTCGCGCCGAGCGAGAGCACGAATAACGCGCTCAGGGCAAGAGCTGGGTAACGCATCCTTCCTCCTCGAATGAACGATCAGTGCCCGGTGTCCGGGCTCGCGGTGGCGGTCGGTCAGGCTGCTCGCCCCATTGGGAGGGCGCTGACCGTTGGCCGCATCCTAGCCGCGTCAGCCTGACGCCGGCAAGGCGTCCGGTCCGGCCGCCGCCCCAAGGATAGTCCGCGCCATCGACGCTGTTTGGACCGACCCGCACGGCCCGGCCCGCCCGCCAGCGTCGGGCGGCTACCCGGTCCCCGCCCCGAAGGCCGGTGTCGCCCGGGCGATCGAGCCCAGCCAATCCTCGCTCCCGAGGAGCGCATCGAGGTCGACCGCCGTCATCGCGATCGTGGCCAGATCCTCGGCCTTGCCCGGCCGGCCCAGGAGGTATCCCTGGCCGGCCGCGATGTCGAGCTCGCGGACGACCCGGAGCTGCTCGGGCGTCTCGATCCCCTCGGCGATCACCGAGGCGCCCCATCGCCGGGCCAGCTCCTGGAGCGAGCCCACGACGGCCAGCGACGTCTCGTGGAGTGCGCCCTCCTGGACGAGCGAGAGGTCGATCTTCACGATGTCGAACTGGAGCTGGCTCAGGAGCCGCAGGCCGGCGTTCCCCGACCCGACATCGTCGGCGGCGACCCGGAAGCCGGACTCGCGGCAGGCCGCGACATTCCGGCGTAGCCGCTCGACCTCCTCGACCGTCTCGCGCTCGGTCAGCTCCAACACGATCCGCGCAGGCTCGAGACCGGCCGCCGCCACGACCCGGAGGAGGGCCGCCGGGCTGAAGTCGGGGACCTCGAGCGTACGTGGCGAGACGTTCATCGTGAGCCAGCCATCGCGACCCAGCTCGCGCGCCCCGGCCGCGACGATCTCGAGGCAGGCGTGGTCGAGCTCGACCGTCCGGCCGGTCTTCGCCGCCGCCTCGAAGAGCGCGCCGGTGTCGTTGAAGCCGGAGCCAGGCAGCGGCCGGATCAGGCCCTCGTAGCCGACGACCTTTCCCGATCGCAGGTCGACGATCGGCTGGTAGACCGGGCGGAGCAGCCGTCGGGCGACCGTCTCGGCGACGCTCGCCGACAGGGCGCCGAGATCGAGCGGGACCCCCGCGCCCCGATGGCGGGCGGGATCGTAGACCTCGACCGCCATCCGACCGGCGCGCTTCGCTCCAGCAAGGGCCGCCTCCGCCTGGCCGATGAGCTGGCGCTTGTCCCCGGACAGGGCCGGGACCGACGAGATGCCCGCCGAGAACGAGATCGCGCGACTCAGCTCGCGGCCCCGGGGCGGCTCGAGGGCGTTCGACAGGAGGCGCCGGACGACCGTATCGGCGCCGGCGGCATCCGTGTGCGGCAGGAGCAGGGCGAACTCGTCGCCGCCGGTGCGGAAGGCGCGATCGGCGAACCGCAGGGTGCGCCCGATCAACTGGCCGAATCCGGCCAGGACCTCGTCGCCCTGGGCGTGTCCGATCTCGTCGTTCACCGACTGGAAGTCGTCGAGGTCGAGCGTCACGAGGGCGAGTGGGGCGCCATAGCGGCGCGACGTGTCCACCTGGCGGTCCATCTCCTCCTGGAAGGCCCGGTGATTGCCGAGCCCGGTGAGGAGGTCGCGGAGGGAGTCGACCCTGGCCAGCTCCCACAGGTCGCGCAGCCGCGCCCGCGATGCGTCGAGCTCTTCCGCCGGCCGGAGGACCTGGCGCGCCATGAGGACGATGAACCAGGCGATGACGACGACCCCGAGCCCGAGCAGGGCGATCAGCGCCAGCGATGGGCCGACGAGCGCGGATGGAGCGGCGACCGCGATCCGCCAGTCCCGGCCGACGATCGCCTCGGTGCTCAGGACCGCGCCGGCGGTCGTGCCGCCGGACGAACCGGCCGCGTCCGCGCTCGGGATCGGGGCGGAGGCGACCGCGGTGCCGCCACGGTCGAGCAGGCTCGCGGATTCGGAGGCGCGGAGACCGGCGATCGAGCCGGCCAGCACGCTGGTCAGCGAGACGTCGACGTGGACCGCGCCGAGGAGTGTGTCGCCGTCACCGAACACCGGTACCGCGACGCCGACGAGCGCCGTGCCCGCCGCGGTCCGGCGGATGTCGCCCGTGGTCACCTCGTCATGGCCGGCGAGCAGGGCGGTCGTCACGACCGGATCGATCGTGCTCGAGGGCGGTACGGGCACGACCTTGCCGGCCACGATCCGCAGGACCGGGCGGCCACGCTCGTCCACGACCGTCGCGACCTGGATCGCCGTCTCAGCGGTCAGGTCGCCCAGCACCAGACGAGCGGTCGCGGACGCACCGCGGGTTCCGGCGATGGTGCCGCGGATGCCGGGCTCGTCGGCGGCGCGGACGAGCTCCTGGCCGATCTGGTCGAACGTCGTGCCGAGGGTCGCCGCGACCGTCGTCGCGTCGCGCTCGACGCGCAGCCGCTCGTTCGCCCGCTGCCCGTCGAGGGCAGAGGCGGCCAGGGGCGCCACGATCGCGAGCGGCAGGATCGCCATCGCGATCAGGGCGAGCGACAGGCGCAACCGGACGAGCCGGAGCGAACCGGCGCCGGGCGCGACTTCGCCCACCGGGCCGGCGGGGGTCAGGTCCACGATGAGTGCTTGTCGTCCTCGCTGGGGGCGTGGAAGACAGGTATCCCATGCTGCGGTGCCGTCCCGGGGTGGCCCGATGGTCCGGGGTCACTTCGCCGGTCGGGTCAGGTGTGGTCCGGTCGGGTCGGGCCCAATGGCGGGTCCGGTCGGCGTGCGGTCGGGCTCGTCGCGGCGGACGGTCAGCTCCGCCGGCTTCGGTCGAGCTCGCGGAGCCGCTCGTCCGAGATGCCGAAGTGGTGCGCGATCTCATGCCGTACGGTCGCCGCCACCGCCTCAGCGAGGGCTACGGGAGTCCCGCTCGCCCGGAGGAGGGGACCCCGAAAGAGGGTGATCTTGCTCGAGGCCGGGATCCCGTCCGCCGCCAGCCGGGTCCGCGGGATGCCCTGGTAGAGCCCGTACAGGCCGCGCGCCCCGACACTGGCGAGCTGCTCAGCGGTCGGCTCGTCCTCGACCACGATCGCGACCGACCCGAGCCGCTCGGCGAAGGCGGGGGGGAG
>JBGPFS010000094.1:0-8699 GCA_041483455.1 Candidatus Limnocylindria bacterium
CCGATGATCTCCCGGATCTTCTCCGGGTTGATCTTGATCGTGGTGATCCGCGGCGCGAAGTCGGACATCGTCTCGCGAGCCTGCGGGAGGACCTCGAGCATCTTGTCGAGGATCGCCAGGCGGGCCTGGTACGCCTTCTTGAGGCCCTCCCGGATGATCGCCTCGCTGATCCCCTGGACCTTGATGTCCATCTGGAGGGCGGTGATCCCGTCGCGGGTGCCGGTCACCTTGAAGTCCATGTCGCCGAAGGCATCCTCCTTGCCGAGGATGTCGGTCAGGACCGCGAAGCGACCGTCCGGCCCGCTGATCAGGCCCATCGCCGCGCCGGCCACCGGCGCCTTGATCGGCACGCCCGCGTCCATCAGGGCGAGGGTCGAGCCGCAGGTCGAGGCCATCGAGGTGGAGCCGTTGGACGTCACGCACTCGCTGACGAGGCGGATGACGTACGGGAACTCCTCCTGGCTCGGCAGCACCGGCAGGAGGGCGCGCTCGGCCAGATGGCCGTGCCCGATCTCACGCCGGCCGGGGCCCCGCATCATCTTGTTCTCGCCGGTGCTGTAGGGCGGCATGTTGTAGTGGTGGAGGTAGCGCTTCTCGGTCCGCGGGCTGATCGTGTCGATCCGCTGGACGTCCGAGGAGGCGCCCAGGGTCGCCACGGTCAGGGCCTGGGTCTCGCCACGCGTGAACAGGCCGGAGCCGTGGGTCCGGGGCAGGACCCCGACCTCGACCGAGATCGGCCGGATCTCGTCGAGCCCGCGGCCGTCCATCCGGATCCCGTCCCCAAGGACGAGCTCGCGGACGGTCTTCTTGTGGACCAGACCGAACAGGCTCTTGGCCACCCGCGCCTGGCGGCGGGCCGACTCGAGGAGACCCTTCGCATCGCCGCCGGTCCGGTTGGCCCGGATCGAGGCCTCGATCCCCTCGCGCAGGGTCTGCAGGCGGTTCGGCAGGTCGGCGGCGAAGACGAGCAGGAGGGCGGCGGTCGCCTCGGCGTCGGGCAGTGCCCGATGGGCGTCCGTGAGCTCGATCCCGAAGAACTTCGCGAGGTCGCCGAGCCGGTAGCTCTCGGCCCACTCGGGATAGCCCTCGCGGGCCAGGACGAGCGTGTCGAGGTAGGTGCCGGGGGCGAAGCGGTGCCCGTTCCCGAGCGCCTCTTCGAGGAAGCCCAGGTCGAAGCCGACGTTGTGACCGACCAGCGTGGCGTCGCCGGCGAAGGCGAGGAACGCCTCGGCGGCTGCACGGGGGGCCGGCGCGCCCTTGATGTCCTTGTCGGTGATGCCGTGCATCTGGTGGCCGACGATGGTGCGCCCCGGATCGACCAGGGTCGACCAGCGGTCGACGATCTTGCCGCCCTTGAGGCGGACGGCCCCGATCTCGAGCAGGTCGGCCATCTTCGGGTCGCGCCCGGTGGTCTCGACGTCGACGACCACCAGCTCGGCCTTCTTCTCGATGGCCTTGGCGAACTCGAGCACCGAGCCGGTGCCCGGCTCGAGGTAGGGCAGCTTCTTGGCCTTGCCCACGGCCTCCCGGAGCTGGTCCTGGAGGTCGATCAGCGGCTGGATCGCCCGGTGGCCGAAGAGGATGGCCTCGGCCATGACGTCCTCGGGCAGGAGCTTGGCGCCGGCCTCGACCATCATGATCGCGTCGCGGGTGCCCGAGACGATGAGGTCGAGCTCCGAGTCGGCCAGCTCGCTCATCGTCGGGTTGATCGTGAACTCGCCGTCGATCCGGCCGACCCGCACGGCGCCGATCGGGCCGAGGAACGGGATCTCGCTGATCGTCAGGGCGGCGGACGCCGCCAGGGTGCCGATGACGTCGGGATCGTTCTCCTGGTCGGTCGAGAGGACCGTGATCACGACCTGGACGTCGTCCTTGTAGCCCTCGGGGAAGAGCGGGCGGATCGGCCGGTCCGTCAGCCGGGCGGCCAGGATGGCCGCCTCGGACGGGCGCGCCTCGCGCTTGATGAAGCCCCCCGGGATCTTGCCGGCGGCGTACATCCGCTCCTCGAAGTCGACCGTGAGCGGGAAGAAGTCGAGGCCCGGACGGGGCTCGGACCGGTTGGCGGTCCCGAGGACCATCGTGTCGCCGTAGCGGACGGTGACGGAGCCGCCGGCGAGCCGCGCGAGCTTGCCGGTCTCGATGGTCAGCGTGCGACCACCGAATTGCGTCTCGAAGACTTGAGACACGGGGATGTGTTCCTCCTTGTCGTGGCAGGAGGAGCGACCTTGTGCGCGTGAGCCGGCTCGGCCGAGCGGCACCTGACGCGAAGGGACCTCGAGCGGTGCCCGAGGTCCGGGGCGGCGATGCTTAGCGGCGGAGCCCCAACCGTCCGATGACGGCGCGGTAGCGCGTGTTGTCCTTCTTCACCAGGTAGGCGAGAAGACGACGGCGCTGGCCGACGAGCTTGAGGAGGCCGCGGCGCGAATGGTTGTCCTTGGGGAAGCTCTGAAGGTGGCCCGTCAGGCCCTTGATCCGCTCCGTCAGGAGCGCGACCTGGACTTCCGGGCTTCCGGTGTCGCCGTCCTTGACGGCGTACGACCCGATCACCTGCTGCTTCTCTTCCCGCGCGAGCGGCACTCGGTCCTCCGAAACCACGTGACTGTGTTTGCCTGTCTGTTCTGACCGGCGGAGGATATCAGGCTTGTTCCGATGCGGCAAACCGCCGGGCGCCCGGCCGAGGGGCCGGCCGTGCCGGCCGGGAGGACCTGGCGGCTCAGGCGAAGACGATCCGGAGCCGCTCCCCCGCCGGCGGTCGACCGGGCCCCCGAAGGACCAGCGAGCTCGGATCCATGCCCACCACGGCCTGCGCCCCGCGCGTCCCGGCGGCGCGACCGCCGGGCGAGATCGGCCTCCCGACCCGGACCCGGTAGACGCCGGCCGGCGGCAGGGCGACCGGCAACGGGAACGAGAGCCGGAGCTCGAATCCGCCGCCGCCGGAGGCCTGGCGGTCGGCCGGGAGGACCGGGCGACCCGTCGGGGCCGGGCGGCCCGGCCCGACAGCCACCTCCCCGACCACCGCGTAGCGCCGGCCCAGCAGCTCGGCGGCGGCCGTCAGGTCACCGGACCCGATCGCCGCCCGGATCTCGGCACTTCGGACCGGCCGGCTCCGCAGGTCCATCGCCGGGACCACGAGCACCTCGAAGCCGGCGGTCCGGCCGAGCTCCGCCAGGGCCTCGGGCGTCCCGCGTCGCTCGTGGCCGAAGGCTGCGTCGGGAGTCATCAGGAAGCCGGCCAGCTCCGTCCGGGCGGCGATCGAGCGCACGAAGGCGTCGTACGGGGTCGCCCGGAGGCGTGCGTCGAAGTGTTCCACGACCACGACCTCCACGCCCGCCCGGGCGAGGCGCTCCAGACGCTCCGCCGGGTCGCTCAGGAGGGGCGGCGCGGAGCCGAGGATGACTTCGTCGGGGTGGTGGTCGAAGGTGATGACCGTCGGCCGAGCCGATCGGCGCAGCGCCTCCCGGTGGAGCCGCCGCAGCAGGTAGCGGTGGCCGCGATGGATCCCGTCGAAGACGCCCACGACGACGAACAACCGACCGTGGCCCGCCAGCGCCTCGACGCCGGGTACGACGTCGAGAGCCGCCGCGGTCACGGTTCGACCTCGACCAGGACCTTGTCCGGGTGGATCCGGTCGGCACGCCGGACGCCGAGTGCCACGAGTCGTCCGGTCGGGTCGACCAGCCGGCACGGGACGCCCTCCGGGACCTCGGCGGCCCGTTCGCCGGCCCGGACCGCCCGGCCGCGGATCACGTCCGCGACGGCAGCCTGGTCCAGCTCGATCGCGGGCAGCTCCAGCCCGGCGTCGACCGGCAGGAGAACGGCCCGGAGCCCATCCGGCCCGTCGGCCGCCGCCGCCCGCAGCGCGTCGACGGTCACGGCGTCGGCCAGGCTGAAGGCGCCGCTCCGCGTCCGGCTCAGCGCGCCGAGGTAGGCCGCGCTCCCGAGCTGCCTCCCGAGGTCCCGGGCGATCGCCCGCACGTACGTCCCGGCCGAACAGGTGACCGCCAGGACGGCGATCGGCCGTTCCGGGTCGGTCCCGTCCCACTCGAGAAGCTCGAGCTCCTCGATCGTCACCGTGCGCGGCCGGAGGTCCGGCGTACCGCCGGACCGGGCGATCGCGTACGCCCGGCGGCCGGCCACCTTGACGGCGGCGTAGTCGGGGGGTCGCTGCTCGATCGGGCCACGGAACGCCGGGAGGGCCGCCTCCAGCGCAGCACGGTCGGGCGCCGGTCCGTCGGCCGGGGTGAGCTCGCCCTCGAGATCGTCCGTCGTCGAGGCAGCCCCGAAGCAGACGGTCGCCCGGTAGCTCTTCGAGCCGCCGAGGTGGTACTCGGCGAGGCGGGTCGCCCGCCCGAGGAAGAGCGGCAGGACTCCACCGGCGAACGGATCGAGCGTCCCGCCATGACCGACGCGCCGGGTCCCGGAGAGTCGCCGGACCAGGCCGACGATGTCGTGGGAGGTCGGCCCGATCGGCTTGTCGACGACGAGGACGCCCTCGAGGCCGCCGGCCCTCGAGCGGCGGGCCTTCGGGCGGATCCGTGGCGCGTCCGGCGCGCCTGGATCGGCAGCTGCCGGCGCCGCTGTGGCCTCGTCCACGCTCCGGGTTCCGCTCAACGGGCCACGAGGGCGGCCAGCCGGCGGGCCTCGGCGACGAGCACCTCGCGCGCCTCGTCGAGCGGTCGCGTCACCGTCGCGCCGGCGGCCCGGGCGTGGCCGCCGCCGCCGAACGCCGCCGTCAGGACCGTGGCATCGACCCCACCCGCCTTCGTGCGGACGCTCACCCGCGTCGCCGAGTCGAGCCCCTTGAACAGGAGCGCGACCTCCGCGTCCTCCGCCTGGCTCAGCAGGTCGATGATCCCCTCGGAGTGGGCCGCGTCGGAACCGGTCGCGGCCAGGTCCTCGTCGGTCAGGGTGGACCACACGACGCGACCGCCGTCCTCGGAGACCAGCCGGTGCAGGACGCGGCCGAAGAGCCGGAGCTGGGCGTCCGGCTTCGTGCGGTAGAGCCGCCGGGAGATGTCGGCGAGCGGCGCGCCCGCCTCGACCAGCGCGGCCGAGACGGACAGCGTTCGAGGCGTCGCGTTCGAGTGGGCGAACGTCGCGGTGTCCATCACGATCCCGGCCATGAGGACCGTCGCCAGGGCTCCGTCGCCGAGCGCCAGCGGCACCCCGAGTCGCGCGGCGAGCAGGGCGACCATCTCGCAGGTCGCTGCGCTCGCCGGATCGATCCAGTCCGCCGGGCCGTCGCCGTCGTTCGAGAGGTGATGGTCGATCACGACCCGGGGCAGGCTCGCGAAGAGCGCCGGGTGCCGGCCGCGGATCTCGCCCACCCGGTCGAGCGACCCGCAGTCGACGATCACGAGGAGGTCGTACGGGACGTCCGGCTCGGGGTCGGTCCGTTCCCGCTCGATCCCCGGCAGGAACGCGTAGAGCGGCGGGATCGGGTCGGTGCAGACGGTCGTCGCCCGCCCGCCACCGGCCTCGACGATCGTCGCGATGGCGAGCGCCGCGCCGAGGGTATCGGCATCGGGGTTCTCGTGGCTGACGATGAGCACGTTCCCGGCCCGTGCGAGGGCTGCGATGACCGGCTCCGGGACGGCCGGGGTCCAATCGCGGAGATCGATGCTCATCGAGGGCCGGGCTTCCGAGGCCGAGGCGAGGGTCTTGGGGTCCGCTCCCTTCCGGCGCCCGTCGGCCGGGTCGCCGGACGACCGCCCGGGCGACGATCCGGCCCGCCCGCCGACGAACGCTCGCGCCGATCGGTCCGCTTCGGGCCCGCGCCAGGCCGCGCGGACCCGCCGTCCTCCGGGCCCGGCTCGATCCGCGGGCCGGGCGTGGGCAGGGTCTCGCCCGAGACCGGCTCGTCCTCGGGGATCCGGCCGGCCTCGAGCTCCTCGAGCAGGTGCAGGACCCGTGTCCCGCGCTCGGCCGTATCGTCAAGCCGGACGTGCAGGTCGGGGATCCGCTTCAGGCGGAGCCGGGGTCCGAGCTCGCGGCGCACGAAGTGGAGCACCCCGTCGAGGACCCGGATCGTGGCCGTCCGTTCGGCCTGGTCGCCGATGACGCTGACCCAGACGAGGGCGTGCCGGAGATCGGGGGTCGTCTCGACCTTCGTGACCGTCGCGAAGCCGATCCGCGGATCCTTGACCTCGCGGGTGAGGATGCCGCCGATCTCCTGGCGCAGGAGCTCGTCGATGCGGTCGGTGCGCTGGCTCATCGCCGGACGCTCATGCGCTGCTGCCGGGCGGCCGGAACGGCTCGGCCGATCAGCCGGCCGACCGGCTCACGGCGCGCTGGCTGAAGCACTCGATGATGTCGCCCTCGACCAGGTCGTGGTACCCGGCCAGGCCGATCCCGCACTCGAAGTTCTGGGCGACCTCGCGGACGTCATCCCGGAACCGGCGGAGCGACTCGATCTTGTCCGTCGCGACGACCTTGCCGCCGCGCCAGACGCGCGCCCCGCTGCGGACGATCCGCCCGTCGGTGACGAAGCAGCCGGCGATGACCGTGCTCTTGCCGACCCGGAAGATCTGCCGGACCTCCGCCCGACCTTCGATGACTTCGACGATCTCGGGCTCGAGGAGGCCCTTGAGCGCCGCGTCGATGTCGTCGGTCAGCTTGTAGATGATGTCGTAGAGCCGGACGTCGACGCCCTCGCTCTCGGCCGCCCGCCGGGCGGTCTCGGTGATCTTCGTGTTGAAACCGACGACGATCGCGTTCGAGGCCGTGGCCAGCATGATGTCGTTGTCGGTGATGTCGCCCGCCCCCTGGTGGAGCACGTTGAGCCGGACATCCTCATTGGAGAGCTGGTCGAGGGCGTGGCTGATCGCCCCGAGCGAGCCCGAGACGTCGGCCTTGAGGATGATCCGCAGCTCCTTCGCCTGACCGGCCTGGATCTGGCGGTAGAGGTCTTCGAGGGTCGCCCGGCCGCTCCCGTCCCCGCTCCGGGCGGCGGCGGCCGTGCGGAACGTCTCGACGAGCGTCCGCGCTTCCTTCTCGTCGCGGACGACGCGCAGGATGTCGCCGGCCTGCGGCACCTCGGACAGGCCGAGGATGACCGCGGCGGTCGAGGGACCGGCCTTGGCGATCCGCTTGCCGACCGCGCTCTCGAGGGCCCGGACCTTGCCGTACGTTCCGCCGACGACGATGACGTCGCCGACCCTCAGGGTCCCGGTCTGGACGATCGCGGTGGCCACCGGTCCGCGGCCCTTGTCGAGCTGGGCCTCGACGATCGTGCCGACCGCCGGGCGCTTCGGGTTCGCGCTGAGCTCCTGGAGGTCGGCCACGAGAAGGACCATCTCCATCAGCTCGTTGATGCCCGTCCGAGCCTTCGCCGAGACCGGGACCATCGGGGTGTCGCCGCCGTACTCCTCGACGATCACGTTCGCCTCGGACAGCTCGGTCTTGACCCGGTCCGGGTTGGCGTCCGCCTTGTCGATCTTGTTGAGCGCGATGATGATCGGGACCTTGGCCGCCTTGGCGTGGCTGATCGCCTCGAGCGTCTGGGGCATGACCCCGTCGTCGGCCGCGACGACGACGATCGCGATGTCGGTCACCCGGGCACCGCGCGCTCGCATCGCCGTGAAGGCCTCGTGACCGGGCGTGTCGAGGAAGACGATCCGGCGCCCGTCCTTGACGACCTCGGAGGCGCCGATGTGCTGGGTGATCCCGCCGCGCTCGCCGGCCGCCACAGCGGTGCTCCGGACGGCGTCGAGCAGGCTCGTCTTGCCGTGGTCGACATGACCCATCACGGTCACGATCGGCGCCCGCGGCACCAGGTCCGCAGGGTCGTCCGCCTCGAACAGGACCTCCTTGGCGGCCTCGGCCCGGGGCTCCTCGCCGACCGCCTCGTCGTGGGTGCCGGGCAGGGTCGGCTCGGCGACCTCGAACCCGAGCTCGCCCGCCACGAGCGAGGCGGTGTCGCGGTCGATGAGCTGGTTGATGGTCGCGAAGATCCCGCTCTTGATGAGCTCCCGGATGACGTCCGCGGCGTTGACCGAAAGGAGCTCCGCGAGCTCCTTGACCATGATCGTGGCGGGCAGCTCGATCGCGCCGCGCTCGAGCGGCTCGAGCGTCTGGACCGCGCCCTGGCCGAGCCCGTTATCGCGTCGCGGCGGCTTGCGCGGCCCTCGACGGCCGCGGGTGCCGCTCCTACTCCTGGCCACGCTCGCCTCCTTCTTCGTTCGTCGTCATCGGCGCTGCCCGGGCCAGGAGCTCAGCTCGGAGCTCGGTCGGGATGGCCACCGCGAGCGCCCGTGCGAGGGCGCCCTTGTCGATCGCAGTCATCAGGCACGTCCCGCCGGTGCACACGTAGGCACCCCGGCCGGCCAGTCGCCCGGTCGGATCCGGCTCGACCCGCCCGAGCGGAGTCCGGACGATCCGAACGAGCTCGCGCTTCGCCCGCGCCGTCCGGCAGGCGACGCAGGTCCGGGTCGGGGCGACCCTTCCACGGGTCACCTGAGCCCGCCCGCCTACGACGTCACCTCGCCGGTCGGCTTGGCGCGCGAGGCGCGCTTCTTCGGGATGGCAGCCGTTCCTGCCGCGTCGGGAGCGACCGCGGGCGCGGCGCCGGGCGCGACCGGAGCCGCCTTCTTGCGTCGGACGGCCTTGGCCGGGACGTCGAGCGGCGCCTCCTCGGGCGCGACCGTGGCCTCGGCGGCGGCCGCCTTCTTGCGTCGGACGGCCTTGGCCGGGACGTCGAG
>JBGPFS010000095.1:0-8664 GCA_041483455.1 Candidatus Limnocylindria bacterium
CAATTACCAGGCGGACCCGAGGCCAGCAGTGGGCGTCGGCGTCCAAGTGCGGCGGGCGGCCGGAGCCTCTGATTTGGGTTCCACGCCCACTCCGAGTGGATCGTCAACGCGCTCCGTGGACCGAGCACGTCGTCGGGGCGAGAGGGTTAGCCCGACACAACGCCGCCAGTTCTGCTGATCCCAGTCACGAACGTGCCGAGCTACATCCACCGGGCGACGGAGATCGTGTAGGTAGGTCGCAGAGACGCAGCGACGGGTCCCGCGCCGCATCGGATCTTCTCGTCTGTGACAGAAGGCCCGGGCACGCCCATACTCCCGGTCCTCGCGCTGGGTCGGCGTCCCTGCCCTCAGGCATCCTGACGTGATATCCCGACCACGCGCCCAGTCTCCTTGGGGTCCCCGGTGCGGGCCGTGAGCATCTGGAGTCGCCATGAACAGGTTCCCCCGATCCCTCGTCGTGTCCGTGTTGGCAGCCGTCGTGGTCCTGACGGCCGGTGCCCTGCCGGCGCTGGCGAAGTCCAAGACCACCACGACCACCAGGACGGGCAACGACATCTCATGGCCGCAGTGCGGTAGGTCGTACCCGGTCGGACAGGCCTTCGGGATCGTCGGGGTCAACCACGGACTGGCGAACAACCTGAACTCGTGCCTGGCGAGCGAGCTGTCATGGGCGGCGAAGTCCACGGGCAACGCCCTGCCGACGGGCTTCCCGAAGGCGGCGCTGTACGTGAACACCGCCGACCCGGGCTCGGTCCTCCCGGTCGTCGCCGACTGGCCGACCAGCAACACCGACCCCAACGGGGTGAGCGAGTACCCGAACCTCACGAACCCGGACCCGTACGGGTCGTGTGCCGGATCGAACGACCAGGCCTGCGCCTGGCAGTACGGCTGGAACCGTGCCATCCAGGACATGCTGTGGCTCATCGGGACCCCGACCTCGTCCGGCGTCTCGAACCTTCCATCGACTTACTGGTGGTGGCTCGACGTGGAGACCGGGAACTCCTGGGAGAGCGGCAACGGCCTCGCCAACAATGTCGCCGACCTTCGGGGCATGGTCGCCGCCCTCGAGAACACGGTTGAGACAACACCTTCAGGCGTCCAGCTCTGGGGCAAGGCCGTGGGGATCTACTCCACTTCCTATCAGTGGGGCCAGATCACGAGCAGCAGCGCCGCCGGCTACAGCGACCTGGTCGGCCTCCCTGACTGGATCCCCGGAGCCCGCACGCTCTCGGGAGCCCATGCCAACTGCTCGCTCTCCGGCTTCACCACGGCCAAGCCCGCCATCACCCAGTGGTTCGGGAAGCCGTTCGACGGCGACTTCGTCTGCCCATGACGCATGGGAGAGACGCGACCGCTATGGAGCAGCTCTTCAGTCAGGGCGCTTCTCGCGGAGGCGTGGCAAACCTGAACCGAGGTCGGCCTGAGGCGTCCCGAGTCCGCGAGTCAGCTCGGATGGTCGGGGCGAGAGGGCTCGAGCCGCCAGTTCCCACACCGTGGATCGTGGTGGCCGGCTGGATCGTCGAAGCGCTCCATGGTGCCGCGTAAGTGGTCGGGGAGAGAGAACCTCGGGGGGCCGACGTGATAGGCGAGGTTCTCGTCGACCCTTGACGCCTCATGGCCCGGCTGCGAAGGTTCCGCGCATGCCCGCCATCCGGTTCGCGAGGAGCGGCGACGTCTCGATCGCGTACCACGTCGTCGGCGCCGGTCCGATCGATCTCGTCTACGCACAGGGTGCATACACCCACCTCGAGGTCGAATGGGACCTGCCCGCGTTCCGAACCTACTGCGAGCGGCTCGGCGAGTTCACGCGCTTGATCCTTTTCGACAAGCGGGGTCTGGGGATGTCAGATCGCGTCCCGGGCGCGACGACCCTCGAGACGCGGATGGACGACATCCGCGCGGTCATGGACGCGGTCGGCAGCGAGCGTGCCGCGATCATGGGCGAGTCGGAAGGCGGCCCGCTGGCCTTGCTCTTCGCCGCGGCGCACCCGGACCGCACCCGGGCGCTGATCCTTCAGGGCGCCGAGGTCCGCGAACGGGCGGACGAGGACTGGCCGTGGGGCGAGGCGACCGCGGAGGAGTTCGAAGCCTCGGTGCGCAGCCTTCCCGAGCGCTGGGGCGAGGGCCGGGCGTTCCAATACCTGGCGCCGAGCGTCGGTGACGTCCCCTGGGGCCGCCAGTGGCTGGGCCGGCTCCAGCTGAACGCGGGCACGCCCGGCTCGATCGAGGCCTTCAGCCGGATGGCATTCGACATCGACGTCCGGGCGATCGTGTCCTCCATCCACATCCCGACCCTCGTCCTCCACTCGGTCGACGACGTCGTCTGCCACGTCGAGAACGCCCGGTTCCTGGCCCGGACGATCCCTGGCGCGCGGTACGTCGAGCTACCCGGCGCGGACCACCTTCCCTGGTTCGATGCCGACAGGGTCCTGGCCGAGATCCGCGAGTTCCTGACGGGCGAGCGCGAGCCAGCCATCCCCGAACGGTCCCTCGCCACGGTCCTGTTCACCGATGTCGTGGAGTCGACCGCGCTGGCGGCGCGCCTCGGCGACCGCCGCTGGCGGG
Source organism: Candidatus Limnocylindria bacterium (assembly GCA_041483455.1). Taxonomy (GTDB): domain Bacteria; phylum Chloroflexota; class Limnocylindria; order Limnocylindrales; family CSP1-4; genus JBGPFS01. Next base: position 2,566 of record JBGPFS010000095.1, read on the forward strand.
AGTTGCTTGAAGCGCACCATGCGGCGGTCCGCCAGGAGCTTCGGCGGTATCGAGGGACCGAGATCGACACCGCCGGTGACGGGTTCCTTGCCACCTTCGACGGGCCGGCGCGCGCGATCCGCTGCGCCCAGTCGATTCACGGTTCCGTCGCGGCGCTCGGACTTCGGATCAGAGCAGGCGTCCACACCGGGGAGGTCGAGCGCGTTGGCGAGAAGCTCGCCGGGATCGCCGTCCACATCGGCTCCCGGGTCGCGGCCGCGGCCGGGCCTGACGAGGTGTGGGTCTCGGGCACCGTGCACGACCTCGTGGCGGGCAGCGGGCTTGCGTTCGAAGACCGCGGGGTCCGCCCCCTCAAAGGCGTGCCCGGCGACTGGCACCTGTTCTCGGTCGTCGCCTGACGGCCGTCGCTTCGATCGCAGCCCACGTTCGTACTCGCGCCGTTCTGCCCCGTCCGAGTCGACAGCATGCCGCTCCCGCGCCCGCGCTTCGACCCGCCGACCTGCTGGGGCAGGAATCTCCAGGTGACGACGGTACGCGAACAGGATGTCGGTATCCATGAGGGAGGCCAACGTCGCTGGTTGCCCCGTCTCGCGGAGCCACCGCTCGAATCGCCTGAAGTCGTACAGGTACTTGCCCCGGGTGCTCTGCCCCCGGCGGTGCTTCTCCAGGACGGCGAGGAAGTGCTGATAGACTTCGCGGAACGGCGTACGGGGATCGAGTGGCTTGTCCATCCGAGGCTCCAGGTGTGCCTCAACTGACATCGTCTAGGTCCTCATCGCCGTTGGCCAAAGGAACCTCGGCGGGGTCCTCTTCTCGTACATGAGAGGTTGGTCCCCTTCGCGATCGGTACCTTTGCCCGTATCGGGCGGGAGTAGCTCAGTCGGTAGAGCGTCAGCCTTCCAAGCTGAATGTCGCGGGTTCGAGACCCGTCTCCCGCTCCACGCCTCATCCCCGCTCGGGACGACAGGTAGTGGCTCTACCCGGGCGCGTGCTGGCGACCGAGGTCACGCTCCGAGGGCTTCCTCGATCCAGGCGGGGTCCGGGACGCCGCCCAGACCCGCGGCCGTCCGGTAGAGCCGACAGCGCGGTGTGTAGTCGCCGGGGTCCGCGAAGCCGGGCTCGATGTCGATGCCGTCGACGCGGATCGTCGGTGAGCCGGGGAAGCGTTGAGCCGCCGCGACTTCGGGTTCGGAGGCATCGATCTCCTCGATCCTCGTCCCCGGAGCGAGCCGCTCGATCGCATCGGCGAGCATCTGGCGCGCGACCGGGTGGTTCGGACAGTCCGAGAACCACAGGAGTTCGACTCGGCGGCTCATGCGTGACTCTTCTCCTCGACCCGGCGCCGGTCGGCCGTTTCGAGCTGGAAGGTCGAGTGCTCGATGTCGAAGTCGTCGGACAGGCAGACGCAGAGCGCGTCGAGTGTCCTCGCCGCGTCCGCGCCCTCGGCGAGGATCACGTGGGCCGACACGACGTTCATGCCCGACGTGATCGTCCAGGCGTGGAGGTCGTGGCAGTCGATGACTCCGGGGGCGTCGAGGATGTGCCCGCGGACGTGATCCATGTCGACACCCTTCGGGGTCGCTTCGAGGAGCACGTCCGTCGCCTCCCGCAGGAGCCCGAAGGTGCGGGGCAGGATGAGCAGGCCGATGAGCGCCGAGGCAACGGCATCGGCGGTCGTCCAGCCGGTCAGGGCGATGACGATCGCGGCCACGATGACGGCGCCCGACCCCACGAAGTCGCCCATGACTTCGAGGTAGGCCCCTCGCAGATTCAGGCTCTCGCGCTGGGCGTCGCGCAGCAGCAACAGCGACACGGCGTTGGCGGCGAGCCCGGCGAGTGCGACCGCGAGCATCAGCCCCGACGCGATCTCGGGCGGTTCGGACAGCCGTCGCCAGGCTTCGATGAGGATGAAGGCAGCCACCCCGAAGAGGAGGAAGGCGTTCGTCACGGCCGCGAGGATCTCCACGCGCAGGTAGCCGAAGGTGCGCCCGCTCGTCGGGCTCTGCCCGGCGAACCAGATCGCCAGGAGCGCCATCCCGACGCCCGCCACGTCGGTGAGCATGTGCCCCGCATCGGCGAGGAGGGCAAGGCTGTTGGCGGCGACCCCGCCGACGACCTCGACGGCCAGGATCGCCAGGCTCAGGAGCAGGACCGCTACGAGCTTGCCGCGATGAGCCGAGGCGGCCGAGGCGTTGGCCATCAGGGGACCTCGGCGACGTGCGTCGCCGCGCCCAGCACGAGGTCGCGCAGGTGGTCGTCGATGAGCCGGTAGTAGACGATCCGGCCGGCCTTGCGCCGTTCGACCGCGCCGCACTCGCGCAGGAACCGAAGCTGGTGCGACAGCGCTGAGACGCTTATGCCGAGGACGAGGGCGATGTCGCAGACGCACAGCTCGTCCTCGGCGATCGCCAGGAGGTGGACGATCTTCGCCCGTGAGGGATCGGCGAGGGTTGCGAACAACTCGGCGACCGCCCTCGCACCGTCGCTCCCGAGGGACTTGCCGAGGAGTGGCCGGATCGCATTGGGTTGGAGGCACTCGACCGAACAGGCGTCGCCGTCGATCTCGGAGGCGAACAGTTGAGCCACGGCTCAAGTGTACGCTGGGCGGCCGCCCCACACACGCCGTCAGCCCCGGAACGGCAGACCATCGGCTTAGCGGCCCGACGACACGCCCCCAGCCCCTTCGGTTTCCCGAAGCCGAAGCGTCGACGACGAGCGCCGCGCTCGCCTGAACCAGCAGCTTCGCCAGGCCTTCATCGAGGGGGCGGAGGAGGACTCGCGGCGACGGCTCGAGCGTGGGCTCACCGCAGACGAGCTGGGGCGCGTCCTGCGGCACTACCCAGGAGACGTGCCGGAGCGGCGGGGAGGTGTAGGCGTCAGCGGCCTCGGCGCGCCGTCGAGGATGGAAGACCGACCACCCGACTTCCCCGTGGGGAGCCGCCCTGTTGGGGACAGTAGTATGACTGGGTCGATCACGCCCCGCGCCGAGGAGTGCGATCAGGCGGATGCGGACGAGGCCAGATGACCGAGCACTCTCACGGGTCCGACGCTCACGAACATGGTGAGCCGCACGACCCCGGCGACGCTCATGAACACGCTCATGACCATCCAGAGGGTCTGCTCAGGCGACTGGTAGGGACATTCGTCGGCCACAGCCACGATCCGGGCGACTCGATCGACGACGCCCTGGTGAGCGACCGACGCGGCATCCGCGCGCTGAAACTCTCGCTCTTCGTGCTCGGGATCACGGCGGTCGCCCAGCTCGCGGTCGTCCTTGTGTCTGGCTCGGTCGCTCTCCTCGCCGACACGATCCACAACTTCTCCGACGCCCTGACGGCGATCCCGCTGTGGATCGCCTTCGCCATCGGTGCCCGCGCGGCGACCCGTCGCTACACGTTCGGCTATCGGCGGGCCGAGGACCTCGCCGGGCTGTTCGTCCTGCTGATGATCGCCGCCTCGGCGATCCTCGCCGCCTACGAATCGATCAGCCGACTCATCGACCCGCAGCCGATCACGAACATCCCGATCGTCCTCGCTGCCGGACTCATCGGCTTCGCCGGCAACGAGGCCGTCGCCCTCTATCGCATCCGGGTCGGTCGCTCGATCGGGTCCGCCGCGCTCGTCGCCGACGGCTATCACGCCCGGACCGACGGCCTGACCTCGCTGGCCGTGGTCGCAGGCACGCTCGGCGTCGCGGCGGGCTACCCGCTTGCCGACCCGCTCGTCGGGCTGCTCATCACCGCCGTCATCCTGGTCGTTCTGAAACAAGCGACCGGCCAGATGCTCGGGCGGCTGATGGATGCGGTGGAGCCAGAGCTGGTGGAGCAGGTCGAGACGATCGCGGCGTCGGTGCCCGAGGTCCAGTCGGTGGATCGGCTTCGCCTGCGATGGCTGGGCCACGCGCTCGAAGCGTCGATGGCGATCACGGTCGATTGTGACCTGACCGTCAGTCAGGGCCACCGAGTCTCGGAGGAAGTTCGGCACCGTTTGCTCCACGAGGTCCGCCGCCTCGACACCGCGGTCATCCACGTCAACCCGTGCGATCACTCGGGCGAGGATGCCCACGTGCTGACGCGGCATCACGACCCGCTTGCGGGGCACCCGGCACTCGACGCCACGGGTGGAGGACCGGCCCGATGAAGTGGGCCACCCACGAACACCCCAAGACCGACCGGATCGCCTGTCGCTCTTGTCGCAGCCCCACCGCGAGTCGGTCCGCGACTCCCTCGTGACGCCCGATGACTGGACACGTTTCGCTCGGGTCCCTGGGCACGGTGCTGTAACGCTCAGACGTCGCGGCCTTCCAAGCTGAAGGTCGCGGGTTCGAGACCCGTCTCCCGCTCCACTTCCCATTTCGTGCTCAGGACGACACGATGACCGTGATCGCACCACCACGATGACCTGATCGTGCCGGCGTAGCCCAGTTGGGGCCGCTGGGCACTTCCCGCGACTGGACGCCGAGCCGAGGATTCGCCGCGGACCAAGCCGCCGGCGAGGGCTGGCCACAACGGCGTCCCGCGCTCGCCCGGCATAGTGGCGGTCGGGAGGCAGGATGGCGCTCGTCATCGACACACTCCGCAAGCGTTTCGGCGACGTCCAGGCCCTCGACGGCATCAGCTTCGTCGCGCAAGCGGGCCAGGTGTTCGGCTTCCTGGGTCCGAACGGGGCCGGCAAGACGACGACGATGCGGATCGTCCTCGACATCATCCACGCGGACGAGGGCTCCGTGACCTGGGGCGGCGAGCCCGCGGCCGGCGTCCCCCGGAGGACGTGGGGATATCTCCCCGAGGAACGCGGTCTTTACCCCCGGATGAAGGTGCTGGACCAGCTCGTCTTCGTCGGCTCGCTGTATGGGCTGTCGCGCGCCGAGGCCGCCCGACGGGCGCGGCGCTGGCTGACCCGGTTTCGGATCGGGGACTACGCCGGGCGGCGGGCCGAGGAGCTCAGCAAGGGCAACCAGCAGAAGGTCCAGTTCATCGGCGCGATCCTCCACGACCCAGATGTCCTGCTCCTGGACGAGCCGTTCTCCGGCCTCGACCCGATCAACGTCGCGCTCCTCAAGGACGCCTTCATCGAGATGCGCGACCGGGGCAAGGCGATCGTCTTCAGCACCCATCAGATGGAGATGGTCGAGGAGCTCTGCGACGCCATCGCCATCATCGACAAAGGTCGCCTGGTGGTCTCGGGGTCAACGCGTGACGTGAAGCGGCAGACGGGCCGGCTGGTCGTGCGCCTGGGCGTGTCGGGGGACCCGGACCTGGACTGGCTCGACAGCCGGCCAGATGTCACGGTGAGGCGTTCGGGCCTCGACTACCACGAGATCCAGGTCCGGACCGGGATCGATCCGGAGTCGATCCTGCAAGAGGCGCTGGCTCGACACGAATACGTGACCCGCTTCGAGATCGCGGAACCTTCGATCGAGGACATCTTCATCGAGCAGGTCGGGGTGACCACGACCGACGAGCGAACCCTGGCTGCGGTCGCGGCGGAGCCAGACCGGTGAGATCCCTGACATTCCCCGGCATCTCCAACATCATCGCCGTCGCCCGTCGGGAGTTCGTCGCCCGGGCACAGACGCGTACCTTCCTTGTCTCGACCCTGTTCCTGGTCCTGGCTGCCGCCGTGGTGGGCCTGGCCCCGGTCGTGGTCGGCTACTTCAATCGCGACTCGACCCGCGTCGCGGTCTACGTTGGTGCCGCGGACCTGCAGGGCGACCCGGTCGCCACCCTCGACGCGCTCCTGAACCCGCCGGCGAGCCAGGGGGGCGCGGGTGATCCTGGCACTGCGGGCAGGAAGTCGTTCGTGGTCAGTCGCTCGACTGACCTCCAGGCTGACCGCCTGCTGGTCCTCGAGGGCAAGCTGAACGCCCTCGTCGACGTCGAGCGCGACAGCCAAGGAGAGACCGTCTTCACCGTCTACACGGGCGAACCCGGCAGCAGCCGCACGGCCTTGGTCAGCCGGCAGGCGGCGACTTCGATCGCCGTTGCCGATCGCCTCGGACGGGCCGGCCTCGCGCCATCGGTTCAGGCGGGTCTGTTCGTGCCACCCCAGGTCACGATCCGGTCGCCCGATCTGTCCAAGCCGGCTGCGAGTCCGGAG
>JBGPFS010000096.1:0-8623 GCA_041483455.1 Candidatus Limnocylindria bacterium
CGATGCGCCAACGTCGAGGCAGACCAACCCTGCCGGGTCGACCCCGAAGGCGTCCAGGGCGGCCGCGAGCTTGTGGCCACCGCGCGACACGTAGGGATCGCGCTCGACCAGCTGGATGGGAGTAGCCGGATCGAAAAGATCGCCCGCCTTCCGGTCGAGCCTGGCCGAGTCCCCCTCCCCCACCCGGACGTGGCCGGCCAAGATCAGCGCCTGCGCCCGGCTCCGGCTCTCGACCAGTCCGTGCTCCACGAGGAGTTGGTCGAGCCGCATCCGGGCGGATCTTCGGGCAGGCCTGCCGGTCGGAATCGTTTCGGCGCTCACCGGCCTATCGTGGCACACCGCGCTTCGCCCCGAATCACCGAGCGCCCGCCCGCTGCGGTGCGGCCTAACCCTCGCCGGACCGCCGCACGCCGTAACCCGCCGGAAGCCGATCCCGCAGGATCGCGAGGACCGCCTCCGGGTCCGTGCCCGGCGGACCGGTCACGATGACCGGCACCTCCAGTGCATCCGCGGCGAGCTGGGACGTCCCCGATTCTGCCGCGGGAGCCGCCCCCAGAGTGGAGCGAAGGCGCACGTCGGCACGGAGGGCGAGGGCGTGATACGCCACGATCCCCGTTCCCACCAGGGCGACCCCCAGCGGCGCGCTGAGGTCGGAGATGGGGTTCGTCGAGACGCGGGCCCCGAGGACGGTCCCGAAGACCCGGTAGACGATGAGCGCGGCAGCCGCGATCGACGAGGTGAGCGCGCCGGCGATCACCAGGTAGAGATAGATCCGCCGCTCGGTCGATGTCGCTTCGACGTCAGGGTCCGTCGATCGACGACGCAGCGCGGCAGCCCACTGCCACAGCCAGAGCGGAGTCCCAGCGATCGCGAATGCGGCGTACTGGCTGAGCTCGGTGGCCCACACCTCCCGCCCGGCGACGATCGAGCGCACGCCGCCCAGGACGACGTCGAGTAGCAGCCCCAGGACCCACGCCGATCCGACCCCGGCCACTGCGATCCCAACCGCAGCGGCCAGGAAGTTCGCACGACGTCGGGCGACGGCCACGATCGACTCGTCGCCGGTCCGGGCGGCCTCCCCCAAGAGTCGGGATCGGCTGAACCACCAGGCCAGGGTGAAAAGGAGGTACGAGCACGAGGGCGCGACCACATCCTGGACCAGCCTGGCCGGATCGGAGCTCTCGGCGATGCCGAGGGCCCATCTGAGCAGCGCGGCAAGACCGGCGCTGGCCGCCAGAAGGGTCGCCGCCGCACCGACCACGATGCCGAGGCCGAGACAGGTCAGGCGGACGGCCGACGTCCGCTCACTCGCCGCGCGCCAGTCGTCGACGTCGAGGACCCGGCTGGAGACGACCCACAGGCCGCCCCAGCCGACGGCCCCGACCGCCAGGTGTCCGACGCCGGAGGCGACCCGCGCGACCCACCACGCCTCGCCGCTGACGATGTCGCCCCGCCCGACCAACGAGCGCAGGAGGACGTCGATGAGGTCGGCCGCGCCGAAGCAGAGCATCAGCCCGGCGATGAACGCCAGCGCGTACCGAGCGAGCCGAGGCGGCCAGGCAGCCCGCCCTCCGAGCTCGCCGGTCCGCTCGTCGCCGACCCGGATCCAGGCGTGGTAGCCCCACGCGACAGCCCCGACGACGGCGATGGCGGCCGGGTCGGAGAAGGTCCCGCCATACTCCTCGGGCGCACCGGCGACCTGACGGACGAGGATCTGGATCGCGGCGGAGGCGCCGAACAACGCGACCACCAGGGCGATGAATTCGACCAGCCCGAGGTAGAGGGCGCGCACCGGAGCGCTGCGCTCGGCACCCGCGCCAGCGACCCCCTCTCGTGCACCGCGCTCCGCGAACCACCAGTGGCTGAGCCAAACCGGCGTCCCGACGGCGATCATCGAAAGGGCGAGGCTGAGCCGGTCCCGTACGTCGGCGCCCTCACTCGAGATGACCGAGCCGCCCAACGCGCCGATCCGGTCGAGCAGCAGGGCGAGCAGCTGGACCAGGCCGAACGAGGCGACCGCCAGGCCGATCCCCGCCATGAGGTAGACGTACAGGCGGCGGACGGTCTGCATCGTGGAGCCCCTCGCCTACTTCCAGGCCGGCATCAGCTCCGGGCCGACCAGCGCCTCGTCGAGCCGCCAGCCGCCGGTTTCGCGGACCAGGCGGATGGTGCGGTGAACGACCGTCCGGTTCGAGCTGAAGCCACTGCTCCAGAACTGTTCGCTCGTCAGGGCGACGATCGCCCGATCGCCGGTCACCTCGGTCCGATCGATCCGGACGAGGCGACCGTTGCCATCCCCGTACGGCCCGTAGGCGTACTGCTGCTCGCTGAACTGGGCCTTGCTGAACCTGCCCTGGGCCGCGCTCGAGAGAAGGGCGTACGCGCCGTCAAGGTCTCGCTCGTCGAGCGCCCGCATGTAGCGCTGGATCGTCCCCTCAGGCGAATCAGGCGGGTACTCGCGGACCGGAGTTGCGCCGGCGAGGAGGACGATCGCCGTGGCCACGACGACAAAGCCAACGATGAGCAGGGCCACGATCGCCACGGACCGGTTCCGCGACGAACCGGGGAGCCGCACGTCGATCGGCCGGTTCCCCGGCGCAGGCTGGGCTCCGGGCGGGTTGGAGCTGGTCATTGGAGATCCGGACCGTCCACGTTTCGGACCGTCATCATCCACCTGGGTCCAGCCTCCGTCCAGTGCCGCACGACCTCCGATTGCGCCTCGCTGTCCCGAGCCCTGTGCGGTGGGAGGCTCAGCCGGCGGGAGCCGGCACCTCGGCGGCGTAGCCCGGAATGGCCCTCAGGGCGGTGAGCGTCTCGCGGATCTGTGCCTCGATGCCCGCAGGATCGAGGCGCAGGACCCGGCGGAGGTCGGCCACGGAGCCGTGGTCGACGAAGCGGTCACCGGGAATCCCGACGATCCGCAGGCGCACCTCGCGGTAGGCCGGATCGGTGACGCGTGCCTCCTCGATGACCTCGAGCACGGCCGAGCCGAAGCCGCCAGCGACGACACTCTCTTCGAGGGTCACGAGCAGTCGCTTGCCGCGGCTCGCCTCGAGGATGAGCTGGCGGTCGAGCGGTTTGGCGAAACGGGCGTTGATCACGCCCACGGACCAGCCGTCCGCGGCGAGCGCGTCGGCCGCCTCCATCCCCCGGGCGACGATCGGCCCGAACCCGATGAGCAGGATGTCCGTTCCCTCCCGCAGGCTTTCGCCCCGGCCGATCGGGATGATGCGCGGCTCCACCGTCGGGACGCCGAACCCGGGATCGCGCGGATAGTGCAGCGCGAACGGGTGATCCTGGGCGAACGCCGTCCGGACCAGCGAGCGGAGCTCCTGCTCGTCCTTCGGGCTGGCGATGATGAGGTTCGGGATCTGGCGCTGGGCCGGGATCGTGAACATGCCCTGGTGACTGGTCCCATCCTCTCCCACCAGTCCGGCGCGATCCACGGCGAGGAGGACCGGCTGGTCGTTCTGGCAGACGTCGTGGACGGTCTGGTCGAACGCCCGCTGGAGGAACGTTGAGTAGAGCGCGACGACAGGCCGAAGGCCGCCCATGGCCAAGCCGGTCGCCAGCGTTACCGAGTGCTGCTCGGCGATGCCGACATCGAAGAATCGGTCGGGGAACTCCGCCTGGAAGCGGTTCAGCCCCGTGCCGGTCGGCATCCCGGCTGTGATCGCGACGATGCGGCGGTCGGCCCGGGCCATCTCGATCAGCTCGGCGCTGAAGTGGGCCGTGTAGTTCGGCGCCTTCCTCGGGGCGTCGGGGCGCGGCGTCGCCGGTGTGGCGTCATCGGACATCCCGCCGTCGGCGAGCGCTCCGGAATCGGTTGGCCGAGGACCGCCCGTCGCCGGGCTGGTGCGTCCGTTCGTGCGACGCTCGTACGTGTCCGTCATCGGCGGCAAGGCGGCGCCATGGAACCCGACCTGGTCAGCTTCCGCCGGGCGGTAGCCACGCCCCTTCTGCGTGCGGACGTGGACGATCACCGGCTCGCGCAGCTCGAGCGCCTGCGACAACGTGCGCTCCAACGCCCGCAGGTCGTGCCCGGGGATGACCCCGATGTAGGTGATCCCGAGATCCTCGAAGAGCTGGCCGGGCTGGGCGAAGTTGACCACGGACTTGCGGAGCCGTTGGGACAGCTCGAGCGCGGTGTCGCCGACGACCGGGATCCGCTCGATGAACGTGTCGTACGCCGTCCGTCCCTGCTGCCAGGCAGGCGAGAGCTTGATCTGCGAGAGGTACTTGCTGAAGGCGCCGACCGTCGGGCTGATCGACATCTCGTTGTCGTTGAGGACGATCAGCATCTGGGTCCCGCGGTGACCGATGTCGTTGAGCGCCTCGAGGCTCAGCCCGCTCATCAGCGCCGCGTCTCCCACGACGACCGCGACGCGCTCGAATCCGTGCCGGATGTCCCGCGCCTCGGCCAGGCCCTGCGCGATCGACAGGCCCGTCCCCGCGTGGCCCCCGTCGAAGACGTCGTGAGGCGATTCGCTCCGCCGTGGGAACCCGCCGATGCCATCCAGCTGCCGAAGGGTGTGGAACCTCGAGAACCGTCCCGTCAGGAGCTTGTGCGGGTAGGCCTGGTGTCCGGTGTCCCAGACGACCTTGTCGCGCGGCGACTCGAGCAGCCTGTGCAGCGCGATCGTCACCTCGACCACGCCGAGTGAGGATCCGAGGTGGCCGCCGGTCCGGGCAACCGTCGCGATGATCGTTTCGCGGATCTCGTCGGCCAGCTCCGCGAGCTGGGCGTCGGACAGGCCGCGGAGGTCGTTCGGGCCCTCAAGGTTCTGGAGGATCGCCACCGGGGATGTTGCTCCTGGCGTAGTGGTTCGGGCGGTCGGCAGACGAACGGGTGTCGTCCAGAGTGATGCGGGCCGAGTCTACCCCGACCTCGACCGGGTCGCGCGTTGCCCGGCTACGGCCTTCGGCCGCGGATCCCGACGCCGATGGTCCCGAACTCCGATCCACTCGAGGCCTGCGGTGCGCCTGCGAAGGCGTCACAGCCCGGGATCAGCTCGACGTCGACGAACCCGGTCGCAGCGACGAAGGCCTCGATTTCCGGCCCGAGGACGCCGCCGGCGATGCACCCCGTCCCAGCGTGACGTCCCGCTTCGAACCGTCCGGGACCGGCCGGCCAAGCATGATGTCGACGACCTGGAGCCGGCCGCCCGGGCGGAGGACGCGATGCGCCTCTCGAAGGGCCGCAAGTCGGTCGGGCACGAGCTGGAAGACAAACGACGAGACCACGGATCGATGGAGTGGACCGGTAGCGGGAGTCGATCGGCAGCGGCCTCGTGCGGGTTCAAGCGTGCGTCGGCGCTCTCGATTTCGGACGTATGTCCACCCGGTCCCTGCGGGTAACTCGCCGACCGCCGGCGTCGTGACCGCTTCCATCGCGGCTTCAGTCGCGGATGCGACCAGGCAGCGACTCGCCTGGGGCACCTTTGCGGGCCCGGACGAAGACGCTCTTCGCGATCCGATCGTGGCGCTCCGGGGGAACCCGCGACCGGAGGAGGTCGAGGATGTCCTCGTTGAAGAGCGGATACAGTGCGCACTCCTCGATCCCGAAGTCGCCGAGCCGCTCGATCGCCACGTCGCGAAAGCCCGCTCGACGCAGGCCTTTGTACAGGGCGACCTCCGACAGGGCGCCGGACAGGCAGCCGGCCCAGGCCGCCGGATGAGTAGCGACTTCTGGCGGCAGGTCGTGCTCGAGGACGAGATCGACGATCGCGAGACGGCCACCCGGCCGTAGGACCCGGAACGCCTCGGCGAAGACGCGGACCTTGCGGGGTGACAGGTTCGGGACGCCGTTGCTGACGACGACGTCGACCGAGCCGTCCGGGAGCGGGAGCGCCTCGATCTCGCCTTGGATGAACCGGACGTTGGCGGCGCCCACCGTGGTCGCCGCTTCCGTCGCCCGGTCGATCATCTCCGAGAGGAAATCGATTCCGATCACCTCGCCGGTCGGTCCGACGCGACGGGCGGCAAGCAGGCAGTCGATCCCGCCGCCCGAGCCGAGGTCGACGACGCGCTCACCCGGTCGCAGGTCGGCGTACCGGACCGGATCGCCCACCCCCATGGCGATCCGGACCGTCTCCTCCGGCAGTCCAGCGAGCTCGGCCGGATCGTACAAGCGCTCGGCGACCTGCCGGTCAGTCGGGCGAACAGCGGCGTACGTCTCGCGAACGGCGGCCCGGATCGCATCCTGCTGGAGGAAGTCCGTGCCGGTGAGGTGGCCAGCATAGACGTCGGTCACTGCTCCGGCCCCCTCTCTCGACCCGTCGCGATGAGCTGCTCGATCCGGTCGCGGACCTCGTCTGCGAGCGCCGGACCGCTCGTCATGGCCACGAGGCCACGCAGCTCGCGCGAGAACTCGAGCTCGCCGCAGCAGCGCTTGCACGTCTTCAGGTGCGTCTCGAGCTCCTCGGTCGGGCGGGGCCCGAGCGAGCGGTCCAGATAGGCCCACATCCCGCGAACCGCCTCACGGCAATCGATCACGTCTCGTCGCTCACAGTCACCAGGCGGCGGCGGACCGCGTACTCCCAGAGTCCCCGCTCGAGCTGCTTCCGACCGCGATGCAGCCGCGACAGGAGCGTGCCGAGGGGGGACCCCAGGATCGCGGCCGCCTCCTTGCAGCTGAACCCGTGGATGGTCGTCAGAAGGATCGGCGCCCGGAAGACGGGCGTCATGGCCGCGAAGACCGCCTGGAAATCCTCGTCGTCGAAGAGGCGGAGGAAATCGAGGTGGAGCTCATCGGAGTACGGGAAGGGGTCCTCGATCGCGATCGTCGCGAACAGCGAGAAGTCATCGTCAGGGTCGCCGACCTCGAGCGGAACGGTGTCAAGCTCGCGACCGCAGGCCCGCCATCGGTCGCGAGCGCAGTTCGTGGCGATCGTGAACAACCACGTCTTGGCCGCCTCCGGGTCGCGCAGGCCGTCGTATGAGCGCATCGCCCGGATGAGCGTGTCCTGGAGGAGGTCCTCGGCGTCCGTTCGATCTCCGCACAGGTGGATGCAATACCCGTAGAGCCGGTCGAGGTACTCGCGGGCAACGTCGGCAAACGGCCGCTGAGGCGTGACGCCCGCCGCCCCGTCCGAGCCCTCAGCGGCCTCGAGCATCGCCGTGGTCATCTCCTCGATCCTGTCGAATGGCCACGAGGGCATCTCATCCAAGGGTAGACGAGTCGAGGGTCCCGAATATTCCCGTTCCGAGCCCGGGAATAACTTCGCGATGGATGACGTCCCTGTCCTTCGATGAGGCCGCCCCCTGGCCTCGACGTCCCGGAGGTGCAAGTAACCATGGCCACCATCACCGTTCGCAACGGCGTCGATGTCGAGCAGCTGGTTGCCACGATCGGTGCGATCCGATCCGACGCGAAGATCGCGGCGTTCACGTTCAAGTCCACGAGCGTTTGGGAGGATGGCGCGCGCAGCCTCGGCGAGATCGGCGATTTCGTCCACGCCGGCTCGACGTCGGACCGTGGAACGACGTTCAAGCTCGTCGGTGACGAGCCGCCCGTCCTCCTCGGCTCGAATGCTGGGCCGAACGCCGTGGAGCTCCTCCTCCAAGCGTTGGCGTTCTGCTATGGCGTGGGGTACGTCTACAACGCGGCGGCCCGCGGGATCGAGATCAGCGAGCTGCGCTACGAAGTCGAGGGCGACCTCGACCTGCGGACCTTCGTCGGGCTCGAGGGACCGCGGGCCGGCTTCACCGCGATCCGGGCGAAGGGCTGGGTGAAGTCGCCGAACGCGACCCAGGCGCAGCTCGAGGAGCTCTGCCAGTACGTTCAGGACACCTCACCGGTCCGGGACTGCCTGGCGAACTCGATCCCGGTCACGACCGACCTCATCGTGCTCGACTGAGCCCAGGATCGCAGGTCCCACCCGGCGGCCTCGTCCGGGTGGGACCTGTATGGACCTGAGGACCCCCGGATCATGACCGAGCGCGTGGACGTCGCGTCTCCTACGGAGCGTACCCCTCTTCGCTGCGCCGGAACTCGATCCAGGTCGCGGTGCTGGTCGGGATGACCCGATCAGGGGTGTACCCTTCCTCACTCCGACGGAAGGCCAGCCAGCTCTGGATCTCGGCGGCGGGGCTGATCGCCGCCGGCGCGGAGGCGTCGTGTTCACCCGCGAGCCAGCTGAGGCGGGCCTGGGCCGCGGCCTGGCTCGACAGCCCGACCGCGCCGAGCGTGACTCCCCGGCTTGCCGTTTGGAGGGCCGGCGCTGCGGCAAGGCCGGCCAGCACGCCACTGGCGAAGACAGCGGCCAGGACCATGGCCGCCACAGATGCCCGCGGACGGGCGTAGGTCGTGGTGATCGCTCCGACAGACATTCGGTGTTCCCTCCCGAGAACTGATCGGTGGGCCGCACCTCGGTGGGACGGCTGCAGTGACACACCCGCTTGACTCTCCGGCGCCGGTGGCGAGTGATCGTGATCGGCGTGCCGCTGCTGATGGGACCAAGACTCGATCGAGGTCGCGTTGTCACACCGGGCCTGCAAAGCCCACCGTCGTGCCTTCGGTGTGACAATTCGGGCTCGATCGCGTCGTGGCCCTCGGAGATCGCGACCTCTGGTCACGATCCGTGTGGAGGGCAAATGCCCGCCGAGGTGAACCTGGTCGTTC